>JAFGTA010000138.1 GCA_016934355.1 Candidatus Bathyarchaeota archaeon
AGCCAGAAGTACAGGCTTATGCTGAGGACGCCGAGGTACGCCGTCTCCTTCAGGTCGCCGAGGGTGGGCTTGGCGCCGCGGTTCAGCTCCCGCAGGATCACCGGGAGGTAGACGAGGGAGGCTATCGTGAACCTCAGCGTGGCTAGGACCACCGGGGACAGGGTGTTGAGCACAACGGAGGCTGCGACGAAGCTGAGCCCCCAGATGAGGGACACGGCGATAGCTGCGGCTACCCCGGCTTGGCTCTGGTCCGTAGTCATAGACCCCTCGTCGCATTAAACATATATATGGTTTATGGTAAATTTAATATACGTGTGTATAGTTACGTAGTAAATTAACAGACATATGTTAAGGTGATGAGATGTTCGCAATCGATGAAACGGATAAGAAGATACTCGCGGAGCTACTCATAGACTCCAAGAGAAGCTACAGGGAGCTGGCTAAGGCTATAGGCATATCCGCGGCCACCGTGATCAGCCACGTCCAGCGGCTGGAGTCCGCTGGCGTCATAAAGGAGTACACGGTGATGCTGGACTTCGAGCGCCTCGGCTTCGAACTCACAGTGGTCACCGAGATGACGGTGAGCAGGGGCAAGCTCCTGGAGACCCAACAGCAGATAGCGAAGCTGCCGTACGTCTGCGCCGTCTACGACGTGACGGGGGAGATCGACTCGATAGTCGTGGCCAAGTTCAGGAACAGGAGGGACCTAAGCGAGTTCCCCAAGGACCTGCTGAGCATGCCCTTCGTGGAGCGCACCAACACCCACGTCGTGCTCAACACCATGAAGGAAGACTTCAGGATGCTGAGCAACCTCTAACCCTTTTTCCACCTCAAAAAGAAACCAAAAAAATTGTAGAAGGGTTCTCCCTAGACCTTACGGAGAGCCTTCCCAGGCAACGCGCCGGTGTATTTCCCGCCCTCGATGACGGGTACGCCGTTCACGACTACGAAAGGTATGCCTGACGCGTATCTCTGCGGGTCCGTGAACGTGGACTCGTCCTTCACAGTCGCGGGGTCGAACACCGTGATGTCCGCCTTGTAGCCGACGCGCAGCAGCCCCCTGTCCTTGAAGCCCATCCTCTGGGCGGGGGCGCTTGTCATCTTCCGCAGCGCCTCCTGTAGGCTGATGACGCCCTCGCGGACGTAGTGTCCTAGGACGCGTGGGAATGTGCCGTAGAGCCGTGGGTGGGGCTTCATGTCCGCCCAGATGCCCTCGGGGCAGACGGCTCCGCCGTCGCTGCCCACCATGCCGTGGGGGCTCCTCATGACTCGGCGGACGTCAGCCTCGTCCATGCCGAACATCACGCTGGGCACCTGTGTGTTCTCCATTATCAGGAGGTCGAACATGGCGTCCATGGGTTCCTTGCCCATCATCACCCCGATCTCCGCGAGGTTCTTCCCCGTGTACTGGGGGTTCGCCTTCGCCTGGGTGACGAGGATCTTGTCGGGGCCGTACCCGAGCCGCTGCTCCGCCTTCATCCGCTCCCGGGTCTCGGGGTCCTTGAGGCGTTTCAGCATCTCGACGGCGCCGCCCTCGTGCGTCCAGTGGGGCAGCAACGCGGTGAGCCCGGTGCTGCTGGCGATGTAGGGGTACTGGTCGAAGGTGACGTCCACGCCCTTCACCCTGTAGTCCGCCACCATGGCGAGGCTCTCCTTGGTCCTGCCCCAGTTCTTTGTACCGCTGGCCTTGAAGTGGGCGATCTCCACCGGGGTGCCTGCGTCCCTGCCTATCTCGCACGCCTCCTTGACGGCGTCGAGGAGGGTGTCGCCCTCGCCCCTGATGTGGCTGGCGTATATGCCGCGGTGCTTGGCGACGACCTTGGCGAGCTCCGTTATCTCCCACTGGTCGCCGTAGACGCTGGGAGGGTAGATGAGGCCCGTGCTCATGCCCCACGCCCCGTCCCTCATGGAGGCGTCGACGAGCGCCTTCATAGACTTCAGCTCCCTGTCGGTGGGCTTCCTGTTCTCGTGGCCTAGATAATTCTGGCGGACGGTGCCGTGGCCGATGAGCGGCGCTATGTTTAGGCCGATCCCCTGCCTGTCCATCCTGTCCATGTAGTCGGCCATGGATTCCCAGTCGAACTCGAAGCCGTCTGAGACCGAGTTCCGCTGGTACTCCTCGCGGTACTCCCTGACCGACGCGTTCATGGGGGCGGCGCTGTTGCCGCAGTTGCCTATCACCTCGGTGGTCACGCCCTGATGGATCTTGCTGAGGCCCCGCGGGTCCACGAGGATCGGCAGATCCGAGTGGCTGTGGATGTCGATGAAGCCGGGGGCGACTATCATGCCCTTGGCGTCTATCGTCTTCTCGGCTTTCTCGCCCTTGAGGCCGCCCACGGCCTCCACGGTGTCCCCGGATACGGCGACGTCTGCCCTGTACCAGGGGTTGCCTGAGCCTTCCATGACGCGGCCGTTCCTGATGATGATGTCGTACTTCAACGCATGTCGGTTTGAAATGGTTGGTTCGGCGATAAAGGGTTATCCAGCGGCCTATGGGATACCCAAATATTCTGCGGCTCTGTTGAATTCCTTGGGGCCCCATGGCTAGGAAGTACATGTACGTCAGGTATA
The DNA here is from genome assembly GCA_016934355.1 of Candidatus Bathyarchaeota archaeon. The sequence goes on from JAFGTA010000138.1 coordinate 2,572, forward strand.
CTTGGTGGGAGGACGTGGACGTTGATGAGCTTGGGAGACGGCTGTCCGGGTCGTTCACGGTGAGGCCCCTGAACCTGCCGGGGGACACACGTTACGAGATAGGCATCTACAAGAACGTGAGGCAGGAGACCCTTGTG
>JAFGTA010000139.1 GCA_016934355.1 Candidatus Bathyarchaeota archaeon
GGAACAGGAGGCGCTCAACCCTCGTGCCGAGCCTGAACTCGACCCCCGCATCGGCAGCCGCGTCCGCCAGGTATCGGTCGAATCTTCCCCTGTCGACGACATAAGCCCTGGGCCTCCGGTCCCTGATCTCAAGGAACTCGCCGTCGGGCGCGTAGACCCTCCCCCCGTAGACCCTGTTCTGGACGAAGTCATCCGAAGGCTCGACGCCCAGCTTCTCTAGGCCCTCGACGCTCAGCAGCCCGGCGCAGTGGTTGGGCTCACCTACAGCGCTGTGCTCCTCGTATACAGTCGCGTCGAAGCCCCTGCTAGAAACTGTGGTAGCCGCGAGGATGCCGGCTGGGCCGGCGCCCACGACGGCTGCGTCGGGGTTCAAGGGGCAGCGCCCCTAAGACCGTTTGATGGTCTCGTAGAACTCTACTTCGTCGAGATCCTCGAAGTAGCGGAGGATATCCAGTGCGACGCCTCGCTTCGCTATCTGGATGTTCTCACTGAAGAATATCTGGTCGGGTACACCGACTCTGAGCTTCTTCTTGGTCTTCTTGATGCTGAACTCTCCGGCGTCGATCCCGAGGAACCTGCGGCCTATGAGGGCACCTATCCTCTTCTTCTCGTCGGTTATGTGCTCGACGACCTTGACCTTGTACAGGATCTTCCTACCGGCCAGCGGGTGGTTGTAGTCGATCTGGACCCTGCCCGCGCCGACGCTGCGGACGATAGCGGGCCTCCCGTCGATGTCCAGCTCCGCGCCAACGACCGGGTTGACCCCCTTGCTGCGCAGAATCCTGTACGGGATCATCTGTACGTTAGCGGGGTTCCGCTCACCGAACGCCTCCTCGGCAGGGATCTCGATCTCGGTCTCGTCGTCGAAGGGTGTGCCGGGCAGCCTGTTGTCCAGGCCGCGTAGGACGTATCCGTCGCCCACGATGACCAGCCTTGGGCCGTACGTCCTTTTCTCGTCGTAGACGCCGTCCTCGCGGGCTGTTTCCTCGTTTGTGGTCTCGAACACCTCTCCGGTCTCGTCTGTGCGGCCCGTCATCTCCACCATTATGAAGTCGCCCTTGTTGACGGCGTCCTCGTAGTGGACCTCCTCTTCCTCGGGCTCAGCCTCTTCTGTGGGGGCCTCTTCAGGGGCCTCCTCTGTGGCCTCGACGCCCTCGGCCTGCTCCTCGTCCTCTTCCTCCTCTTTTTCATCGAGGACTTCTGGCTTCTCTTCTTCGCTCATATGTGATTCACTGCTTAAACGTGATTACTCCAAGTTTCCCTTGGATTCTACGCTTTTAACGAGGCAAGGGATTTAAAGTCTTTCTTCCGTTGCCCCAATCACAGTAATTTTCAGCATCATATAAATACGACCATCCGCCCCACAGGGAGGTACGAGGCGAAGCCGCATATCGACGATAAACGTGGTCTACGAGGCGGTCATAATTGGTTTCTTCGGCTACTTCTGTCTGATGGCTCTGCGCAGGCACAGGAGAACGCGGAGCAGGGTGGACCTCGCCATTCTCGTGGGCTCAATCTACAGTGTTGCCATGTACATCTTCGTCACAGCATCATTCTACATGAACCCTGCGCCTGAGCCGGTCACCGAGCTGACCCTGTCGACCCTCTACTACTCCGTCGGGTTCATCTTCCTCGGCTCACTCGTCTTCTACTTCCACCGCGTCGAGAGCGTCGAGACCCACCTTGAGAGCCTCGTGGAGGAGAGAACCAGGCAGCTGGTGGAGGCTCGGCGGCTCGCAGACATAGGACGGGGAGTAGGCCTGGCCGGGAAGGAGATCAGGAACTACCTTGTACTGGTGAACCAGTCGTCGCACCTGGCCGAGAGCGGGCAGATAACATACGACCAGATGCATGAGATCATCCGCAGGAACATCGCCAAGATCATGGACGCCCTGGAGGCGCTGAGGCAGGGAAGGTACAGCGCGGCAGTCAACATCAAAATCGACGACGTGCTAGCCGAGACAGAGTAGCACTCCTAGGCCAACGCCAGTAATAGGGGGTCACTCGTTCTCCTCGACAAGCATAATCGGCACGTCTGGTTCTGTTACGTCGATCCATATGATTGGATAGGTTATCTTGTTCTCCGTTCTCAGGTCATCAAGGTATATCCAGAACGTTCTTTTCTTTATATCCCACTTGTCAGCGAGTGGCCCGTAGAGTTCAGAGAACTTTAGTTTCCCCTGATTCAGTTTTAGGGTTTCGAGTATCTCGTTCATGTGCTCCTGTCTCTTAGACGAATCCGTGTTTCTACTCTCCTTTTTGGTTCTTTGTGACATGATCCACCGAAATATATCCTAGACCGTGTCACGGTATCTCTCGTTTTCAAAGGCTTGATACACGTCGTCGCGCACACTCATCATGTATTTCTATGTTATTCTAAACGTTACGCCTCGATGACTATTTAATAACTTCGCCTGATGCATAACTTTTCAAATTTCCATTCGAGGACTTTGAGTACTGGTTTTTATATTTCACTCACGAAATTCAGAGGCCGCCTTATAGACTATTTATTATAGTTTAGCTCACAAATCGATAATCCTTTTATCTGTAGCTATCGGTGAGCCTTCGACCGGTAGAGTCACGAGGTTACGTGAAATAAATAAACAGATAAAGATACTTCACGTGGACGACGATGCCAGCCACCTCAGAATCTCCAAGCTCTTCTTAGAGAGAAACGATAGATTTCAGGTCACCTCCATGGAGTCGCCGCAGCAGGTTCTCGACGAGGGAGTCGACGGCTATGACTGCCTCATAGTTGATCACAACATGCCAGGCATGTCGGGCGTAGAACTAGCAGAGAAGATCCGAGCACTCTCAACGGTCCCTATAATCGTCTTCACCGGTAGAGGCAGCGAGGAGGTCGCAGCTCAGGCGTTCCACGCGGGAGTCAACGACTACGTCAAGAAATCACCTGACCCCTCCTCCTATACGCTGCTGAAGAACCGGGTCATCCACGCAGTGGAGAAAGCAGAAGCCCTCGAGGCCCTTGAGAGGTCCATGGAGCGGCTCCGCGACTACTCGAGGAGGCTAGAGCTCATGTTGGAGCACGCCACCAAGCTCAGAGAAAATCAGTCTATCCAAGATATACTGGACTACAGCTGCCATATCCTCCACGAGCTCCTCGGCTACAATACCGGGAGCTTCGGATACGTCAGCGACGGCAACCTGATACACTTCTACGTATGGGGCAGACAAATAGAGAGAAACGTGGCGATGCCCCTCAACGGAAGAGGAATCACAGTCAGGGCCGCCGTAACCGGCGTGACCCAGAGCGTCTCCGATGTCTCCCTCGATCCGGATTATGTGTTCCTCGATGAGTTGGACATCGAAGGAGTAGGAAGCGAGCTGGACGTGCCCCTCTCGATAAGGGGAAACGTGATCGGCGTCCTGAACCTCGAGAGCGAGGTACGGGGAGCCTTCACCTCCGATGACCAGAGGATCGTTGAGCTGCTGGTCAGACACATCTCCAGCGTACTCGAATGCATGCTCTCACACGACAAAGGCGACGATCTGGGAGAGAGATTCAAGGATACCGTTTTTACAAACAGTACAAACAACATGTTCACAGGTGGCGCAGCCGAGCCCGTGCCGGCTTAGCCAAACTGATCCCCTAAGTCATTATTTTATCTACATTTCTAACTCCAATTGATACTAGTTAGGCGTGTGTCTAACCCCGGACGTTCATATCCTTGGCAGTCAGTTTACCGTTCTCTATCTCGAGCACAGTCTTGCAGCCCAGCACCCACTTCTCCGATTGCCTCGGCAAGATCTCCATGTGGCTGCTTTCTTGAGCCAAGAAGGCGGCGAACAACGCGAAAGGACAAACGAACCGGGATGTCTCGAAGTTGCGGATCGTCTCCCTCCCAAACATGCAGTTCACAAGGGTCATGCTGTACATACTCTTCGAACGACCCATCTCCTCTCGCTTCACCGTGACGTTCTCGGCTATGCCTGACCGCTGCAGCACCTTCGCGAAGTTGAACAGCGTCGCCTCAACGTCGTTGGGCTCCATGATCTTCAGCAGAGAAAACCTGGAGAGGCTGTAGAGGCTGTTGGCCATCGCCGAGAAGACGTGCCGGTGCCTGTTCGATGGGATGATGTTCAGCGCCCCGTTCTGGAAGCTGATGAGGAGGCTATGAAGCAGGGACAGCAACTCCTGGGAGTCCAGCGCCTGGTGCAAGGTCTCCGCCGTCGCTAGTGGATTCACCAGCTGGCTCGGCTCGAGCAGCCTCTCGATCAACTGGATAAGCAGCTCCTCGTTGAAAGGCTTCTTGAGGAACCAGTCGGCCCCAGCCTGCTTCGCCAACTCGATGTCGCGCTTGCCGGCGCTCTCAGTCACGATGATCACAGGAGTGTTCTTCAGAGTGCTTATGCTCTTGAGATACTTGCAGACCTCCAGACCGCTCATCCCAGGCATCACGATGTCCAGCATGATGACGCCGGGCACAACGTTGTTGGCCGTGGTCAAACCTTCCTCGCCGTTGGAGGCGGTGTACACCTTGTAGCCCATTCCCTTCAGCAGCTTATCTACTAGCTGCCCTACATCTGGATCGTCATCTATAACTAGAATGCTGTCGTTCAACTAGGGGTTCTCCCTATTCTCCGTCTCCGCTGCGTGGCATGCAGCCTCGGAGCCTACCTGCTTCGAGTAGAGACTCGACGATATACTCCCTGTCGTTCACGGTGATCCTCTTAGCCTCGGCAGATACAGAGAGCTCTAAGTCATCCCCCGTTAGAATGATCTCGACTATCTCCCTTTTGCCGTCCAGTTCACTGGTGCTGGGCTCAACGGACTGGACGACGTAGTCCATCAACTTCTCTTTCGGCTGCCCCAGCAGGGCGGCGGCCCTCTGGTTCACCTCCACCACCTTTTTGGTGTCAGAGTCGATCACTATGACGCCGGCGGGGACGGCGTCCAGCACACTCTCCAAGTAAAGCCGGTGGGATGCCACCTCTTTCTCGGCCCTGTGCTTATCCACGCACTGCTTGATGCGGTTCACGAGGACGTGGTACTGGCTTATGGACATCTCCTTCCGGAGGTAGTCACTGAAGCCCATCTTGAAGGCCTTCTCGGCCACCTCCTCGCTGCCCATGCCAGTATAGAGTATGCTGGGTACGTCCTTGATCTTGCTCTTAATCTCGTTGAAGCTCAGGCCGTCTATCTCGTCCATCATGTAGTCGCATAGGATGCAGTCGTAATCGTCACTCTTCATGAGCTCCAGCCCCTTCAGGGGGGAGGTGGTCGAGGTGATCATGATGGTGGGCTCGATGTTTTCGAGGTAGAGCTTAGTGAACCTCAGCTCCTCCTCATGATCGTCTATATGAAGCACACTAATTGTATGCACGGTGTCAGGGGGCACAGCCATGCTGGTGTCGGTTGATTGGGGCGTGATTTAATGGTTGTTGATCGGTATTCTTGTTTATTTTGCTTTGTAGGTTATGGTAAGGATGCATATTTACATGTACTAACCGTGTAATTGTGTAGGTTGCCAGCCAGATGTACACGGATAGGCGCGCTATTCACTAAGAGAATCTGAAAAAAAAAGCTGCAAAACACGGTTTGAGTTGGTGGGCCTGGAGGGATTTGAACCCACGCCCACCCGGTTATGAGCCGGGTGCTCTAGGCCAAGCTGAGCTACAGGCCCAACCCTCTGTGATAACAGAGAACGCAGATATAAAAACTACTGCTGAGGACTGCTGACAAGCTTTTTGACGCCCCAGCCTCATTTTCTCCTCGTCCAATGCTACGACTATTAGTGAATATTCCCTCTAAGAAACAATCTTAAAGGCGACCGGCCTCGACGTCCGGGCGCCAGCCTTAACGACTATCTGCACATCTGGACCTATCACATCCTTAGGCACCTTGAACTCGATCGTCGACGAATCCCATGAATCGATCTCCGCCTCCTTCAGCTTCCTACCCCCAAAGAACACCATGCCCTTATCGTCGGTGAAGTCATACCCTATAAGAGTGACATCATCACGCCAAGCACCCTCAACAGGTACGACCTGAGCTACCTCGAGGCTGTTCGGCATCAAGGCCTTACCACCCACATAGACGCCCTGGCTTATACCCATCAATACGACTAGAGTGGGATCGATGGGGGGGAGAACCGCGTCTGTAGGCATGGCGGCGCCGTACAGGATTCTCATCACTGTAGCTAGGTAGATGATAACGCCTACCAGGGTCCATGAGAACATCTGGAACCGGGTTAGACTCGGTCTGCCGCCTTCCATCAACATAGTGGAGAAGCCTTTATCTTTGATGTCCTTACTCGCCATAGCTTCCTCCCTCTTCCTGCCGTCCTTCTCGCCGTCGCTTTCGGAGGGTATCGTCACCTCCCCGTATTTCACGGTTGAAAGGTATCCAGACGCGAGAGGCGTAGCCACACTTATCCCCATTAAGGCGAAGAGGGCGGGATCGATGTCAGTCATCACCTGTAGGCAGCCGCAGTTGATCCTCGTCAGATAGACAGAGAGGTAACTGAACAGGATGGCGAGCGTCCACAGCAGGAACTGGAACCGTGAAAGACTCGGGTACCCGTCGTTTCCCCGCATCATGTCGAAGAAGCCGTACTTCTTGTTCCTCAGCTTGATAATCCAGCCTGTCAGCAGCACCAAGAACAATATGACGACGGCGCCCGTGAACATCGAGAACGCGGCGTCCGAAGGGGTGACCGGTCTATCAGCCACGTCGAGAAACACGTTTTATCATGTGTTGATGGTAAAGATACTTTATTAATATATACGCTGGCGTCTCCGACGCCGAGACACCACAAGATGCGCTCAGGCAACAATTATAAACAGGCTCCATGCAGAGAATGGTGCGCGCTCCTGTGGTGTAGACCGGCCAAGCATTCCGGCCTTTCGAGCCGGAGAACCCGGGTTCGAATCCCGGCGGGAGCACCAACCATAAAACCTTCTAGCATCAAGCATCAAACGTGAAGCTCCAAGCAGCTATAGAGACAGGGACGACCGGCCTCTGGTACGGGAGAGTAACCACGCTTATCGGCACCCACGCGAGGGCGCCCAGCAGAGACCTGCTCCTCCAAGAGCTGAGCGAAGAGCTACGGTACCACATTGGCTGGCTGAGGAGAAACGGGGAGAAGACCACCGCATTCGATGACCCTACGGTCGAGGTCGCCGAGGAGGTCTCCGGCGTCCAGTTGCTGGGCGAGTCCGGGGGAGAGGTCGCGTTCTTCCGTTCAGACGAGGAGCCGGTGCCGGATGAGCTTCTCCGTCGATGTATAAGGTGCATGGGTTATAACAGGGAGGAGATTCTCCGGGCGGTTGAAGGCTTATCCGAGGATAGACTGAACAACGTGCCCCCGGGTAAGGGAAGAAGCATCAACCAGATACTCCAGCACGTCTGCAACGCCGAGGAGTGGTACATGTCACGCCTCGGGGCCGAGGCGGACACGCTGTACGAGGAGAAGCTTGGTAGACCAGTGTCCGAGGTGGACAGCCTGCCCATTCAAGATAGGATGGAGGCGGTGAGGAGGGGGTGCGTCGCGTCCCTGCGGGTGCTTGTACCCGCTAAGAACGGTTCTATTCTGACGAGGGCCGAGTACACCTCCTACCCAAGCGAAAAATGGTCCACCAGGAAGGTGATCCGTAGGTACCTTGAGCACGAGAGGGAGCACATCTACAACATCAGGGAGTACCTAGGACTCCAGCCGAGGCAGCCGGACCTTTAACGCTAAATATCCCATCGTCAACCAATAACGAGTGAATCATTTGACGGTTGTAGACATCGCCAAGAAACTCATAAGCTACGATACCAGCGGCCCCCCCACGCGGGAGCAGCCCTGCGCAGAGTGGATAAGGGACTTCCTCGATGACGCCGGCTATGAAGCCGAGCTCCAGATCGTCGAGAAGGACCGCGCCAACGTCATAGGCAAGATCGGTGAGGGAAAGGGGCCGGGACTCGTCCTCTCGGGCCACATAGACGTGGTCCTCGCTGGGAAGCCTAGCCTCTGGAAGGTAACGAGCCCCTTCGAACCAGTGGTTAAAGGCGGGAAGCTGTACGGCCGAGGCGCCTGCGACATGAAGGGCCCCGACGCCTGCATACTCCAAGCAGCCAAGGAGCTGGCCAAGAAGAGCTTCAAACGGCAGCTGAGCGTCGTGTTCACCGCCGGCGAGGACACGGGCGGCTGGTACGTCACCAAGGTACTGGGGGAGAAGAAGGTCACCAAGGCAGACGCCATGTACGGCGTCATCCCCGAACCCAGCCTCATGGAGATCATACCCGTCCACAAGGGCGGCGGCGGAGCAGAGATACTCGTCCACGGCAAGGCGGCCCACAGCAGCAAACCCGAGCTCGGAGTAAACGCCAACCAGAAGGCAGCCGACTTCCTCTACGCGCTACGCGGGCTGCAGAGCAAGCTGGACAAGGAGAAGCACCCGCTGCTGGGCCCGACCACCGTCGAGTGCACCCTTATGAACGGCGGCTTCAAGGCCAACATCATCCCGGACCAGGCGAAGATCACGCTGAACTTCAGGCTCATACCGAGGCATAAGGACCCGGGGGTCTCAAGGAAGTGGTTCGAGGACATAATAGCCGAGCTGGGCGCCAAGGACCCGGAGTTCAAGGCCGAGATCACCAGCCACAGGACCAGCGAGCCGCTGGACGTGCCGCTGGACAGCCCCATAGTGGCCACCCTGAAGGACATCCTGGGAACCAAGATAGTGGGGGCGCCCTACTACACTGAGGCCGTGAGCTACACCAGCGCCGGGATACCGACGGTCATATGCGGCCCGGGCAGCATAGACCAGGCGCATACACCTGACGAGTACATAGCGCTGGAGCAACTTGAACTAGGGGTAAAGACTTTTAAAGAAACTATCAAACGTATCTGCCTATAGGCACCCCTTTTTTAAATAACATATCATGTATTGCATGCGTATACACTTTCGTGAAACATTTTCTTACCACTTATCCTCAACAGAAGAGAGTAACAATAAGACGTCGAAAACCATTCGATAACAACAAATATAAATGGAATAAACACAAAGTAAAATAGGCGAAGAAAATGAGTGATGTTAAGTTCGACCTACAGCCTGTTCAAAAAAAGCCTTCTAGAAAGTATAGAAAAGGCAGCAAATATGACCCTATAATCGACAGCTTCTTAGAAAGAAAACACGATCTCGTCAAGGTTGAAGTGCCTGAGAAAGACGCTAACTACCTGAGGACTCAGCTCAAGAAGAGAATCGATGCTAGAGATCTTCAGAGCCAGATTGAAGTCTCAGTAGTTAATAATATCGCCTACCTTGAAAAGAAGTAAAATACTGAACTTTATTCTTCTTCTTTTTTCATTTCATACCACGGAACAGTAGTAAGAATGCTGCCTAGGTGCAATGATTCCGTGTGAATGAGAAACGGCTTAGATCTCGAGGGTGGGGCAGCCCAGACGGGATATCACGGCCTCGGCGTCGCCTAGCTCCAGCTTTATGGTGTACAGGTACCTGCCCGTCCTGATCTTGAGCTTGATGTCGTCGGGGTTGCGCTTGATCCTGCACTCTGTGGCGTTCTCCGAGAGCTCTATGAACTCGTCCCTGTCGAAAACTTCGATTGGCAACTGTTTTCTCTCCGTGTCCATGAAAGAAAGGACGCTTGGTTTTAATGGTTTCGCTTATACCTCGGCGGTCTCCGGCTCGGTGACCAGCTTGACGACGAGAAGCAGGCAGAGGGCGAGGACCGCCACGTTGAGGTACCACGGGTACATGGGGTTCACCTCGTAGATGAAGCCGCTCACTATGCTGCCAAGCATGCTGGGGATGAACAGGATGAAGCCCTGGGCGTAGCCTCCGCCGCTGATGCCCAGGCTTATGCCCTGCCCCAGCCCCGCCATGATCCGTCCGCGTACGTTCCTCGGGATGGTGTTGGCGAGGTAGACGCCGCTGCTGATCCATATGAACGCGTTGCCCACCACGAGAACGATGTAGACGACGGTTGTCTGCAGGAACCCGTTGGCGTACGGGAAAGCCAGCATCGCGGGGGCAGAGACGAAGAAGCTGATGAGCATGCACTTCTTGGAGCCCAGCCTGTCCACGAGGTTGCCGACCACTATGCTCACCGCCACCTTGATGAGCCCCGCTATGAGGGACATCTGCCCCCACTGAAGCGCGGAGAGGCCGATTATCTCGGTGGCATATATGACCCAGAAAGGCTGCACGAGGCTGCCTATGAATATGAGCATCATGGCGATGACGCTGTAGCCCTTCATGTTCCCTATTATCCACCGGACGGACTCGAAGACGTTGCCGTAGCTCTCCCTGATAATCAGGGGTATGTTCCACTCGAACCCAGTCTGCTCGATTGTCTCCTTCAGGTACCTGATCCTCATCACCGCGACGAGGAACGCCATTATGAAGCTCAGGGTGTACCCCATGCGCATAGCCGGGATCAACGTATATTTCTCGATGAACCACCCCCCGATGAAAGGCGCAAGAATCCGTACCGCCTCGGGCACCGCTATGGTTAGGCTGAGTATCCTGCCGCGGGCGCCCGGTGGGATGCTGTCCGCCATTATCGCGTTGAGCGCGGGCATGTAGAAAAGCACCATCTGCTGGAACGCTATGGCTACGGCGACCCACTGCCAGCTCGGGGCGAGCACGTAGATGATGAAGCTGGACGCGTAGAGCATGGTGGCGTACCCCACGAGCTTGGCTCTGCCGGACTTGTCTGCCAGGTAGCCGCCCAGAGGGTAGAACACCATCCCCGTCACGTTCCCGAGTGCGGTTATGAGGCCGATGACGGGCTTGCTTCCGCCCAGCTCCTGGATGAAGAGGCTCTGGTAGGGGAACACCACGGACATGCTGAGGCTCCAGATGATCCGGCTGACGGTCAGGACCAGTATGTTGCCCTGCATAAGCTCCCTGAAGGTTAGCTCCTGCTTCGCCTCGGATTCAGCCATTCTTAGAACTCGGTATCGTGCGGAGGACGCGATTTAAAGTTTATTATAAAAAAATTAGATGTTGAACTCGTCTTCCTGGTTGGGGGCCACGCCTTTGAGGTCCAGCTCGTCCCGGACCCACTCCGCTAAGAAGTCGCAGCTCTCCTCCTCGCCGTGGATGACGTATATGTCGGGCTTGCCTTTGAGGCCGCGGAGGAACTGCTGGAGCGGCGTCCTGCCGCTGTGGCTGCTGAAGTCGAAGTGCTTCACCTTAGCGTTGACCCTCTCATCCCGCTCCTTGATTGGGAACATCCCCGTCTCTAGGAGCTTAGCGCCGCCTGTGCCGGGCACCTGGAAGCTGACGATGAACACGGAGTTTAGGGGGTCGAGGGCCAGCTTCTCCATGTAGAACATGACTGTGCCTCCTTGGAGCATGCCTGAGGGGGCGACGATGACGTCGGCCTTCTTCACGGCCTGCCTGCGGTCCCTCCAGCCCCTGATCTCGTGGACTTTGGACATCGCCTTGGCGTACGTCTTGGGGGTCTTCACAGATCCCTTCGTATCCAGCATTATCTGGTTGACCGCGCGAGCCATCCCGTCCAGCAGCATGTAGCCGTTGAACTTGTGGGCGTGGAGAACGTTGACCATCTCCTGGCTGCGACCCACCGCGAACGCCGGTATCAGCACCTTGCCGCCGTCGTTCACAGTCTTCTTAACGTCCTTGACGAAGTCCTCCTCAAGCTTCTTCCGGTCAGGGTGCTCGTGCATCGCGTACGTGGACTCGATGACCACCGCGTCGTACTTCTTCTTAGGCACCTTGGCGCCTTGACAGATACGCGTCTGAACCGTGTTGAAGTCACTCGTGTAAAGGATCTTCTTGCCGTTGACATCTATATCCACCATGGCGCTGCCCGGGATGTGCCCCGCGTCCAAGAGCCTGAAGTTGATGTCCTTGACCTTAACCTCCTGACCGTAGACGATGTCGTTGCGGTACTCCTGCATCTTGTCCAGTTCGAGGTACTCGAAGGGCAGATAGTAGCTGTTTAGCTTGATCATGTCCTTGATGAGTACCTTCATCATCTCGCTCGTTGTCCTCGTTGCGAAGTATGGCTTCTGCTCCGAGAGGTAGAAGAGCGGCACCCCGCCGCTGTGGTCTAGGTGGGCGTGCCCCACCACTATCGCGTCTACGTCCTTGGCCCTTATGTGGCCCGGGAACTCGGGCGGTGTGCCCGGCTTTACCCCGTACTCCAGCAATAAGTTAGCTTGGTTTGACTTAACCTGGACGGCGTTTCCTCCCACTTTGTGGGTGCCGCCCATGAATCTGAGTGATACCATTCTCTGTTATACCTAACCTAGTCGAAAGGGCTCCGAATTTTGCACTGGAGCCTTTTCAGTCCTTTCCCTGACAACCAGTCAGCGCTGCGTCACCTAGGGGGACAAATGATATCTTAGCTGCCTCTTCTTTAAGGTTACTTTTTTAACACAATCCTGTGAAGCTTGTACGTTAATTGACCGAAATGCGGTTAGATGAGCTGAGACACCTGTTCGCCGGTCTCTTGCTCCCAGAGGCTCTGTGGCTTCAACGTTACGAGGTTTTCTTTGTTCTGCCTCAGCGTCTCCTCCAACCTGTTGTCGAGAGCCTGGTCTCCTCGGATGAGGATTACTCTGGTGTGACCCAACGCCTTGATGTACTCCATGGTCTTCTCGAGGGTGAACTCAACCGTCTCATGGTCCAGAGGCTCGGCTATCTCGTACTGGCTGAGGGGGTAGGTCTCGGACAGCGGCTCCGGAACCGCGCCGTACGGCGCAGCGTAGAAGCAGATGTGCACCTCATCCACCTTGCCCTTCAGCCCCGCCTTCAGCTTCAGGTACCCGGGGTAAGTGTTGAACGGCTTCTGTGGCGGACAGGGTAAAAGGAGAAGCGTGGTCTTGCCTTCGGGTCTCCCATAGTTTTCTTTGAGCTGCCTCGTGTACCGGGTGACCTCGGGCTTAGCGAGGCTGTGGTAGTCGTAGAAGAAGACGCCGCGGCCCTTGAACCCGTGGCTGCCCTCCTCCAGGTGTTCCCTGTAGGCGGCGAGGCGCCGGATGGCCGAGGTCATCTGGGGGTGCCCATTGGCGCGGGCCTCTACAAGGTCCCAGAGTCCGCCCTCGACGATGGCTTGCTTCACTACGTTTATCTCAGTCATGGTGGCGTGGAGGTTGTGCTCCGTCAGGAGCCTCTGCCTCTCTCCCTTTGGCATGGACTTGATCTCCTCGGCTGAGTGGCTGCTGCATACTGGGCAGTTGCATGGGAGGTACTGTAGGTCCTTGAGCTGGGAGGTGCCTCGGTTCGTGAGGTACCTGTCGTCCTTGGCGTAGAGGACGTACGCCGCCGAGTCGAATAGGTCGCAGCCCATGGCTACGCTCATAGCGAATATCATGGGGTGGCCTGCGCCGAACAGGTGTAGTGGCCTCTCAGGCGGGATGTTGAGCTTGGCGGTCATTGTCATGTCCACGAGGACCGGGTACATGTACCGCTCCATGACCTCTGTGGGGCTGCCGAGGGCGTGTATGTCGTACGGCATCTTCCCTATCCTCTTGGCTGAGGTGGCGACGAGGTCAAGGTGCCTTCCCCCCTGTATGGGCCCCACCCAGAGGGCGTCCGAGTCCTCTACGAGGGGAAGCGCCGCCTCCGCCCGTCTCAGGGTCTCCTCGACCGTGTACTCGACGTCTTCCCGGGGCACGTCCCACCCTGTGGGTATGTCCAGTATGACGGCAATGTCTGAGCCTATGCTCTTCTGCCACTCGATGATCTCTGGCTGGGAAATCTCGACGCCGCCGTAGACGAGTATCTGGTAGGCGCCGCTGTCCGTCATGACGACGCCGTCGTAGTCCAGCAGGTCGTGGACCTTGAGGTCGGGGATGTCGCCGAACCGCCTCTTTATGATGTAGCTGTTGGTGATGACTATGTCGCAGCCGAACTCTTTCTTCATGCGTTTCGGCGCGAGTGTCTGGAGCACCGGGTTGATGACGGGCATGAAGGCGGGGGTCTCAACCTCCCCGCCCTTGGTCCTCAGCCTCCCGATGCGGCCCAGAAGGTCCCTGTCCCGGAGCTCGAACGACATGGAGAGTGTTAACTATAGGGCATGTTTTATGCTTAACGTATGGGCGGCCGTTTCGCTGATAAAGTGAGCCACTTTCTCACTTATTCTCGCCTGATGAAGAGCCGCGAAGATTAGGCTGTTTTCTCGGGACAGCAGACCTTGCACGGCACCCAGATCATGTCGCCGTGGTTTTTCTTGAAGAACTCCTTGGCTTCTGAGGTGGACTCGAAGCTGAACCAGCCCCCGTTATCATCTAACCTGTTCACGCCCTTTTTACGCGTCTCTCTGGCCAGACAGTACCGGCAGCCGTCTCTATGAAGCTTGACTGCTCCTGTCGGCAGGTCCACGTTTAGCCAGTACATCGATGAATCAGTCCATCATCTTCTCGATGCTGATGAGGTTCTTGAAGTCGAGCAGAAGCTGATCGTACCAACCCCTCTCTGCGTGGAAGTTGGCGTTATCGCTCACGACCCTGATGGGGCACACGGCTTTCCCCTTCTCGTAGCCCTTACAGTCACTCTCTTTCTGGGGCGCTTTTCCGCACTTTGATTCACACAGCCTCACGGTAGTCTCTTTGACGGCTTGCAGTATCTCCATTGTGCTCCACGATGGCTTCGACTTGGGGGTGACTAGTTCAAAGTTGTCGACTGTAGTGAGGTACTTGTACGCGCTATCCGTGGCGTGCTCAGCCACGACTATTACCTCCTCGAAGTCTGTGCCACCAAGGGCTTCGACGAGGTGCCGGGCCGAGTCGAGGCTCACCTTGCCGGACTCGCCCTTGGGATCAGCGAAAACCTTCAGCAGCTTTGCTTCGCCGCCGTTGTTCATGTAGTCGAGGGACGAGTTCTCCTCGTCGTATCCATCGTACTTGAACCCTTGAAGCGTTTTGAATAACTCGACCCGTTCTTCCAGCCACTCTGATTCGAAATCTATCTCCATTTATATCAAAACCGAGAAATCGTCTAATTTACTAATAGGTGATGGAGCGTTATATACTTAATGTTGTAGTTGTTATCTATATAAAGCTCGGTAATTATGATAAAATCATCGTAAAAAGAAACGTTCTATCTTTAAAAAAATGTTTATTTATCCCAAAAAAATGGTTTATTGACGTTTTTCCTATTACAGATGATTGCTGTGAAGAGAAAAAAGACAGGGGCTTTCTCCAAATCTGATGAATGCCTCGACGTTGAGCCCCAAGACGAGTCCAGTTGTGAAGTACCAAACGCAGTTAACGTCGTGCTATAGAACTAGTGTATGCAAAAATGGGGGTTAGGTGGTCTCCGCGAGGAACCTGTTGTAGATGTCCATGACCCTGTCGGCTGCGGGCCCTGTGCCTTCTATGACGCCTGTCTCGTTGAGCCTGATCTTGTTCATCACGACTAGGACGCCTGCCTCCGGGAAGGCCTGAACCATGTTTGGGAAGACGCGTTCCAGCCTCTCCTTGAGCCCCTCAAGGTTGAATGGCCTATCGGTGGCCATCACCTTAGCAACGGTGTTGCCTGTGAGGATTAGCCTGTGGTATAGTGTGCCCTGCGTGCCCTTGACGTCGCCTAGGGCGACGCTCA
>JAFGTA010000140.1 GCA_016934355.1 Candidatus Bathyarchaeota archaeon
ACACTGGAATGCAAAAATTTATTGAAATATATTTAAATAATCAAAATGACTCAGTTGAAATTAATTTTAAAGTAAGAAAATTAAATTATAAATTAAAACGTGGGGTTTATTGGATATTTTGGATTCCGATAATAGAAGATTTTTATCGATATATGGGAGTTAAAATAGATCGAACCATTATGGCAAGATTATATGACAAAGAGTATTTTGATATTTTAATAAAAGGAAATATTAGATATATGTATCTTCTATTTTCTCTACTTTTTATTATTAGCATATTTTCCATAGCTTACATGCCTATCATGTTATTGGTAATTGGAGTCCCTATTACTATGTTGTTGTTTATAAATTATAATGAAGTAAGAATTCTAGAAAAAAGAAAAAAAGCACTTGCATCTTAGCTTAGGCGGTGTAAATTGTACTCATGTTATTATTGATCATGTGATTATAAGTTCGTAATAAGGCACATATATTATTAGGTGACTGTTTACTTCAGAATCTGAATAAGCCTATTAGAAGTGAATAAAATATTAATTAATATTGATAAATTTCTACGTGGTTAATAAATATAATTGAATGAAATTGTAGATGAATGCCATCAGTTCATCTTTTTACCTTATCTGCGTGAGGGTAGGCATTTTATTGGTTTGTGGTTGTTTTTATTGTAACTATATAATGAATGTTATTTGATTAGGTTCAATGAATGGTATGGTCTCGGCGACGGGCATGGGCTTCACGTGGGATGATGGCGGCAACCTGCTCACGTGGGGCGACGGAGCCGATGCGTGGGGCTACACGTACGACCCGGCTAACCGACTCATCAACGTTGAGAAGAACGGCGCTTTCTCGGCTCACTACACGTATGACGCTGATGGGCGGCGGGTCAGAAGCGTTGACGATGGCGGCGTCACAGACTACGTGTACAGCGGCCTCAACGTCATAGACGAGGTCAGCGGAGGCGTACACGAGAAGCATTACTACGCCGGGGGCATGCATATTGCGAGTAGCAGCGGCGGTACCTTAGAGTATTACCATGTGGACCACTTGGGCTCGACTCGGCTCAAGACGGACGGCGCAGGCGACGTCGTATACGTGAGCAACTACGAGCCCTACGGACCCGGCTGCGGCGAGGAGGGCTCGGAGGACTACAGGTACACGGGGAAGCGTGAGGACCCCACGGGGCTCTACTACTTCGGCGCCCGCTACTACGACCCTGTTACGGGGCGGTTTATTACACGTGACATAATGTTCGGATATCTAAAAAACCCTCAAAGTCAGAATAGGTATGTATATTGTAGAAACAATCCACAAAAGTATATTGATCCTGATGGCAAGGATCCTTCATTATACCTTTTCCCATTGGATGCTCATAATGCTGGAGTGTATGAAGCAGCACAGTATGGAAACCTGTATCCAGAAGATAGTGAGGGACAATGGAATCACTATAAAAATGAAGCAAAAGCAGATCTATATGGAAGCATAGCTGGATATGGAGCCTTTGCTGTAACAACAATTGTTACAGGTGGTAATGTATTTGCAGGTGCATGTGCTTATGCCGTTACTAAACGATATGCTAAAGGATGGATAAAAGCTGAAATGGATCAAAGATCATACGATATACACGAAAAGGGATACACACATCTTGATGAACGCCCCGAAGATTATGGCTTAGTTGATATGGTTCCAGATACGATACTTGGAGGAATTAGTGCTATTTCCCCATTCAAACCAACTGATCCAATAGGCAGGTCTGTCAATAAATATGTGGGAAAAATAAATAGTGATATACTAGATTATTTAATGAATCTAGAGAGAGACTATGATCACGACTCTTATGGTTACGATTCTTATAATGATGTTCCTTTAGATTAAATGTCTTTATTAATTTCTACACTTTATTGAACTTAAATAAGATCTTCAAAGAACCATTATAATAGAGATTTAAAAAAAGCATTAGCTTAAGCTCCAATGTTAGCAACCCGTTTTTTCTTACTTTTACTCCTTTTCCATTCTGGTTATTTTTCTCAGCATCTTTACTAAATCGCAAGGATTATACAATAGTTGTATTTTATTATAATGATAAATGTGAGAACAGAGGATTCAAATATAATTGATTCAACTTCTGTTAGCGTATCGAATTTAACAATCGATGAATTATATGATAATACAATTAAGCTATGCAAGAAAAAATACTTGTTTTTTTGGGATAACTGGAAAATAACTTACGCATATAGACAAAATCATCATATAATGATGGAGGGAATCCCCTTTTCATTTATTTTTCCTAGAGGGAATCTATGGGATAGATCAATCTGGGATGTACGCTTTGTACAAAAACCAGATAAGGTGGAGGTCACGTTATCGCTACTTCCTAGCCTGCGAGTATCTTGGTTTCCAATAAAAGAAGAAACTATAGCAAAATATTTGTTCCCCCAGGTAGCCTCATATCTTTTTAACAACATAGGAGTAAAAGAATGAATATTTCTCAGATATTGAGCTTCAATAACAAGAGTATCTATTTATTAGAGTATTGATTGTTATTTTTTAGGTTGCTTTTTCTGTCGTTATTATTATAATTTTTTCCTTTTCTATGTTTAGTTTTCACTATAATCCGTTTTCTTTTATATAATCAGGTTATAATAAAAAAAAATTCATTGTTTAAATACTCCTAAATTAGTTACACCCTCTTTATAATAATGTTTTTTTTGGATTAGGATATTCTTAAAAATATGTTGGGGTTTTAGTCGTATAAACCTTCTATTTCGATTTATACCGCTTACCATACGACAATAATTGAGCATTTTCTCGCCCTTGTTTTAATCTTCGTAATGGTGTTTTGAGCGTCTCTTGACATGAACAACATACTCTTCGAGTAAAACCTACTCTGTGAGGCTCGGGAGACATGTAACATCATCCAATCCGGAGAAACCGCAGCCATCATCCAGATCAGAGCCAATGCCAACTTGATCAGCACCAACAAGTTCAGCAGTGTGATCTAGGTGATCAAGCCAATCCTCAATGGTCACCTTCTTCACAGCCTCAGCGTCAAACCCTACACCATCCTTGATGAAGCCACCGCAGAAACTCAGATTAATCCCCCCCAGTCCCAGCCAATTTTCAATTAAATCGGATTTGTTGGTTAAATTAATATGAATGTTAGAGAAGTGAATTGAAGGATTCGGATTGAGGAATAGACCCATCAACATACAGACGGTGAACGGTGCGACGCCTTATCTGAACCTGACCTATGGGTATGATTTGACGGGGAGTATCACAGGCATCAATAATGGCACATATACCGAGACTTTTGGGTATGACTTGCTGGATAGGCTTAACAGCACTGTTGGTCCATGGGGTTCAATCAGCTATGGGTATGATGCTGTGGGTAACAGGCTGAGTAGGTCCATGCAGGGAGGAGGAACCACCAGCTATACTTATGACAACATGGATAGACTGGTCTCCGCGACTGGGTTGGGTTTTAACTGGGATAGTAACGGTAACATCGTGTGCAAGCATGATGGTGTTGATGCTTGGAACTATACCTATGACCCGTTAAATAGGCTCATACGGGTGCGGAAGATGGTGTCTTGTCTGCTGTTTACTCATATGATGTTGATGGACGGCGTGTCAGGTCGTGGGACAGTGTTGACGACTCCACTGACTACGTTTATAGCGGCCTCAACGTCATAGACGAGGTCAGCGGAGGCGTACACGAGAAGCATTATTACACCGGGGGCATGCACATCGCGAGCAACAGCAGCGGCACCGTGGAGTACTATCACGTGGATCACCTTGGCTCGACGCGGCTCAAGATGGACGGCGCAGGCGACGTCGTATACGAGAGCAACTACGAGCCCTACGGACCCGGCTGCGGCGAGGAGGGCTCGGAGGACTACAGGTACACGGGGAAGCGGGAGGACCCCACCGGCTTATACTACTTCGGGGCAAGGTACTACGACCCAGTCACCGGGAGGTTCACCACTCGTGATACCGTGATGGGTGACCTGTCTGATCCTCAGAGCCTGAACAGGTACAGCTACTGCAGAAACAACCCCCACAAATACACAGACCCAGACGGAAAAAGCTGCGGACACATCGGAAGTGAGGTAATATATCCAGCGATGACGTCTATATTCTCCCTTACTCTTGCAGGAGCTACTACAACCGGAATATTAGTTATGTTACCCGTCCTCATGACTTATGATGCATATAGAACGTACCAAAGAGCAAGATATAAAGGAAATCAAGAAAAACAATCTTACATAATGGAATTTGGCTCAGAAGATGAAGAGACCGCGCATAAGTACTATTTAGCTGGGTACAATGCAGCATTGATGGAAAAATCGGCTATAGGTATTTTGGGTTTTGAACAAATAGGATTATATGATGTTCTATTTCATTTGAATCTAGTTAGTATGGGTGTAGAAACGGATATTACTTTACCTGATTTTGTGTTGGATCTATTCCCTGAATTGATTGAAAATGGGGGCGATCCACTTACTGATGAAATAGCTACAATTTTATTAGAAGAATTATGTGAAATAACTCAAAGAGTATATCATCAGACTATCCATGATAAATAAAATAAGTTTACCCAAATAAAGAATAATAAAGATAGATTCTCCTTTTCGATCTTTTTAATGATATATAGAGTAAAAAATATCTATCAAAAAATTTAATCATTGAAGATGAATCAAAATATCCAATTTTAGCCAAGTTGGGTGTTTGGATCCATTATTTTAGCAATTATCTTAATTTTTCTTATTCTCCCATTACCCGGATAATTTAATCGTTATATTTGGCATCGATATTGGGAAAATTCGGTTGTACGTACTATTGTTTTCTTCATCATTATAGGTATATATATTCAGCAACTAATAACAGAAAATAAGGCCGTTTCATTAATGTCTCTGTAACCGATACGATTTTACATTAAGGTTAAATACCATTTAAAAAAATAATATAACCATGCCTAGATGCCCCCACTGCAACCATGAATTTGATTCCTCAATAAAATACGCGTTACCATCCGAACAAGAACTTATCGAAAGGAACAGAGCAGTTTACAGAAAAGTAGTTTGGTATAAGAAATTTGGATGGTTAGGACTCGTTGGGTTTTTTGGTATTTTATTTATGAGTATAGATATTTGGAGGAATCTAAGTAGTGAAGGTTTGGGATATATTTATGGATTAGGGTTTCTTTTTGGTGTCTGTATTGTCGCCTCGTTTTTTTATTCGTTGAATTATTTTCAGGCGAGATCTAGTTACCAATTTCTTACCGAGAGAATGGAGGGAGGGGGGTACGATACTAAAAAAATGGGGAGAATAACATTTCTAGACGGATTTATATTGAAAAAACTATATTCAAATAATGAATAATTAGAAAATATATCATTTAATCTATAGTAGAGACGCCATTCATAAATATGCAAATCCATAAGATGCGAATGTTTATCAAACACATTTTGGATCCAAAATAACAATATATTTTTGCTTGAAAAAGTAACAAATAATATAATAAAGAATAACGCTAGAGAGACATCAATAATAAATACATGTAGAATAAAATTTTGGGTGGATACCCCCCCAGTCCACCTCTGTCTTTCTCGGCTGAATTCATCGACTTGGGTTTTACCTTATAATTGGTTACTTGTTAGAAGCGTTTTTCAGCGGGCATAGTCACTATTTTTTAGCTGTTATGATATTTACTATGTTATGGGCCACATAGAACGATTCGAACGCGTAACAGCCTAACTATTATTCTGTGGGAAATTTATTTGGTAATCCTTGTATAGATAAAATATGCTCCAATAGATAGTATAATAGTTCCCACAGCTAAAATAAACCAGAAGTTGATGTTTGTTTTTTCTCCAGTCTCCTCGTCGGTCAGCACCGTAACAGTGATCGTGTCCTCACCAAGGTTTCCTGCAACGTCGAATACCATCAGTTTGACGCTGTAGACACCTGTCTCACTATAGGCGTGGACAGTATTTTCTCCTACAGATGTTACGCCATCACCAAAGCTCCATCTGTACTCCATTATACCGAAGTTGTCCCATGATGCTGAGGCGTCGAAACTAACAGCCTCATTAATTATACTGGTTATGTCAGTGCCGGCGCTAGCATGAGGCGCTTCGTCATCCACCTTTTTCGCGAAGAAAAGCATTGCTCTGTCTTCGACGCTGTACTCGATCACGGCGCTATGGTTGGAGACAGTTGCTTGGCAGATTATTTGACCAGAGGCGTCGTAAAACCCGAGCGAGCCAGGAATAGCGTCTTCATGTATCTCAGATGTGTTCACTCGCACCGTAGCCCACGCCGACTCAGTGACGGGGTCTGGGAACAGGGTAATGTTCAGGGCTTCGCTAAGCGGCCATACGCTGGCTTCTAGGCCGGGTTTAAATGTCTCTAGTATGAAGTTACGGCCTGTAAGGTTGACTCCGTTTAGCAGGTAGATGTTGTCAGATTCTACGTCGCGTGATAGTATACCGTCATGATTCGTGTTTCCGGTTACGTTATTGAAGGATGAAAGCCAAAGTAACATCAGTTCCTCTGTTTCGTATCCTTCGTTATCCTCCACAACATTGTAAGTTGAGTCCCTAATACTCAGACCCACCGTTGAGGCGTGGAAGCGGTTACCGGCGATTACACAGCTTCGGGAGTTGCCTACGTATATACAGTCTCCGATGTCGTGGAAGGTGTTGCCAGTTATGGTGAGGTTGCCTGACCCCAGTAGTTTCAGTCCAAAGCGGCCGGTACCGGAGACGCTGCCTAATAGGTTTTCGATGTCTGGCCACTCAGAGGGCTGGGAGAAGTTGAATTGGTTGTCCTCAACAATAGACTCCTTGACGTTCTGAAGGATGGCGCCGCACGCAACGTTGTTGATGAAAAGGTTGCCTCTTATCGTGTGGCCGGTCCCTTCCCTGATGTCGACGCCTACGGCGTTCTCTACGAAGAAGCAGTCTTCGATTGAAGCGGCGCCGGTGTCCTCGACCAGTATGCCTGTGTTGCATAGGAGGAACAGGACCTTGTTCACTGTTACGTTGCCCGATCTGATGGTCATTACGCTCGGCCCATCGTATGTGAACAGTGTCGACTTCTCTCCGACTCCGATTATCGTTAAGGGCTTATCCACGGTCACGGGCCCCTCGATGAGTCCCTCCGGCAGCAGTAACGTGTCGCCGGGGCTAGCCGCGTCAACAGCCGCCTGTAACGTGCCATAAACCTCTTCGCTGTAGGTGATCGTTGATGCCCCGACAGTGGTCAGAGGCAGCGCCATCACGGCCAGTATAAGGAGTATGTGGGCCTTCATTTTCTCACGACCGTCAACGCGAAGTCTCTGTTAATGATCCATTCGGGGTAATACTTGTAGCCAGCCTCATGCTTCACGAGTTCGTTTCTGTTCATGACCTCCTCGTATCTTGACCAGTAGAATTCGTCTGGGCCGTGGCACACTGACTCGTATTCGCCTAGAAGCAGATAGCTTCCGTCGTGGATGTACAGTCTGCCAGAGTAATCCACGTGGAAGCTCTGCTTGTAAGAGCCGTAGCTTGACCCAGTCTTGGACAGGATAGGGGTGGGGGTGTAGCCTCCGCCCGGGAAGGCGTCGGGGTATTTACGGTCATAGTACGGATTCCCTACTTTCTCCACCTGGTCCGCGTAGTACCCTGGGTTGGGCCTGTATTTTGTTCCGTCGTATGCGTGTGAGTAGTCGGCGCTTGAGCTGCTGGTGTCGACCGTGGTGTATATGGCCCTGACGTAGCCGTCCTCTGTGACCCAATAATCAGTCAACTGTTCCTCGAAGTAGCTGGTATCCACATGAGATTGGTAGCTTCCATAAACGGGGACATCTACCCTGATGGGGTTAAGGTACACGTAGAGGTTCCCGGTGGCGTCTTTCTTCAACTTGGTTTTTATCGTGATCTTGTTGCTCAGGTCCGAGTTACACTCGACTGTACCCTCACTTTTAGTGGTGGTTACGCTGTGGGCCCCAGTGTAGTCGAGCATGGGCCCGTGCTCTGTCTCTATTATGCCGAGTGGCTTAGGCCACCACACGTGTGTTATGTGCTCGTACCCGAACTCCTTATCGAAGCTCATGGTGGCGTCTGTCTCCTCCCTGCCGCTCAGCGCGTCCCACAGCACCTCTACCTTCATGGTGTAGGTGTATCTGCCGATCCACTCGTATCCGTCGAGGCGGCATCCATAGCCCACAGAGCTCAGTAGGCCGTAGTCTCCCTCCTGTTTCCACATGTCCACGGACTCGGCCCACCTGAACGTGACGAGGTACTTCTCCGCCTTGACCTCGATGCTCGCCACGCCCCGCACGCTGTCCTCATAACCCAGTGCCTGGTACCGGGCTGGTACGTCCACGACTCCCTCCTTCTCTCCAGCAATGAACCTGAAGCTGGCCCTGCCGTTGGCGTCAGTCACGGGCATGCCGTCCGCGTTCAGGCTACCCAGCGGGACCACCTTGCAGTCCCTAAGCCACGCCCTCTCGATGAGTATGGCCGCCCCCTCCCTAGGCGTTCGTTTTCCGTTCTTATCGATTCTGTACACGTCCACGTGGATCGTGGTGGTCTCGTAGGGGGCTACCGTGGTGTTCACAGCCTTAACGTCTATAGCGAGGCCGTTCACCTTGATGAGCGTCGACGCCTTCATAGTCCTGCAGCCCCTCGCCTCCACAAGGTAGTCCACCCGGTCCTGGCCAGCCTGCACACCCTTATATAGGGTGTACTCTGTGTTGGCTGCTCCGCTCTGATCGGTAGCCGCGTAGACATACCCATAGTAGGCTCCCTGACCAGAGGCTCCATTGACGTAGCCGCGATCCGTCACCTCTTTGAAGTATATCTTGGCGCCGTTAACGGGCTCCCCACGGCAGTTGGTCAAGGAGATGCTCACAGTCGCCTTGTTCTGCTCCTCCTCGGGGGACACGTTGTCCGGCGTCGCCTGCCCCACCAACATAGGGTTTCGCGGTGGGACAGGGTGTGTGGCCTCCCACTGCCTGATGAACGCGCCTAGGTCGCCGAGAGCCGAGACCGCGCTGTTCAATGCTTGGTCGAGGGTGGTGGCCTCGCCGCTGGTTCTCACTGCCACCATAACCATGTCCAGGTCGTAGAGGACAGCGGACGCCAGGTACTGATCACCCAGCTTGTTGAGGCTCAGGGTCACCATATACTCCCCGTTGATGCCCGCGAAAATGTCCGTGTTCACCTCTGTAATCTGGCCTTCCAAGAGCATCTGTTCCTGCTGGTTCAAGGCGTCCTGTATCTCCCCGTAGGAGGAGACTTGAACATCGGTGGACTGTGTCTTGACCATGCTCTGCACCTTCAAACTGTAGAACCGCTTAACGGAGGCCTCGCTGTCACCCGGGTTCTCGGCGAGTATCTCGGACATGACGGTGTCGGAGAGGCTCACTGAAGCGTATACGCTGGGGGTGCACGAGCTGGGTGAAGAATCCTCCACAGGCACAAGCTTGGGAGGCTGCGCCGAAGAACTATAGAAGGCTGGCGTAATGTCATAGTTCTGGCTCCTGTAGAAGACGGTTGTTGCTGTGGTTATCCTGCCCAGCGAGGAGTAGAGCTTGATGTTGTAGATAGTGTCCTCGTCCTGGTAGAGGCCGATCCTTGTAAGAGGTATGTTGTAGACGTAGCCGCCCTGCCACGTCGCGGCGTCGCTGCTGTAGAAGCTGACAACAACCTCGCCTGTGAGGAAGTACTGGCCTGGCGGCGCGTCGAGGCTGTACGCGTTGCCTTCACCCTCGCTGAGGCTGGCGACGGTTCTGAGCGTCCCTGTGTCCAGCAGCCTAAGGTTCTTCGAAGTTATTTGAGCCGAGGTGACGAATGTAATCACACCCTTCAGTCTCACCTGCTCCTTGGACACGGTAAACATCATGGTGTCGTCCGCTACTGGTTCTCCGTCGGCGTCGTAGAGCCTAGCACGCAGGACGTATGCTCCGTCGAGCCAACTCTCGGAGATCGTCGACTCCATCACGTTCTTGTACAGGCGATCTACTGGGCTGAGTTGGACCCTGACCGGCGAAACTGACAGGCTTGGCAGGTAAATCACGGTCCCTGCGGGGTCTTCTAATTGTACTACTAGGCTGCCGTCCGCGGCGTTGAGCGGTGGCGTGACAGCCACGTCTACTATGATGGTTTCCCCGTCCGTGAAAGCCTCTTTACTGGCGAAAAGCTTGACAGAGGAGGCGTTGTTGTAGTAAACCCTGGTCATCGAGAGGGCTAGGGGCGCCGACTGGCCGTGAGAGGTGATCTTGGCGACAAAGCTGTAAGCGCCGGGATCGTTTGCTGGGCCAAAGACGTATGGTCTGGACAACTGACCGTAGAAGTTCTCCTGTAGGAATTGTGGGCTTAGTGGCGTTGCATCCGGCACCCACCCCGGGTAGTAGTCCTGATGCCCATCAGGGTCGACGACATAGAGGTACGCGTCATAGAGGTCAGGGTCCTCCACGCCATCGATCATGAGAGTAGGGTAGAGCTCATCCCAGAGACCGAGGGCCTTCTCAGCGCACGTTACCTGGATCATGGGGATGTTTGACAGGGACGCCGGTGAGAGAGCCACTTCCTTCACTTCCCAGGCGTCAAAGCCGTCCAGCCTGCCGGGGTTCGAGCTGTGAATGAAGCTGATGTAGTTGACTGCATCAGGGACTAGGCTCTTCGCGTCCAACGTATAGCTATACTCGTGCCACATGGGTGCCGGCTCTAGATATCCAATGAGAGTCACGTTGCCGTAGAGGCTGCCTAAAACGGGTGACTCACCCATCACCCCCTCCAAGTAGCTGTTGAGACACAGCTTGACCTCGCCTCCAGTCAGCCCCCGCGCCTTAAAGCTGAGCGTATAGTCTGTGGGCCTTGCGGTGAAGTCGTAGATGGCTTCATCTGGGTAATCGTCGCTCATCATGTGGGTCTCCCCCTCCAGAGTTAGAGGAACCACGTTGAACCTGACCGCTCCTCTACCCAGCTCGCCGTAATAGTCCTCGCCGTTGATGACCACTGTGTGTATTCCGAGCGTTAGCCGGCTGAGGGTGAAGCTTGTTGACGTCAGCTTCACGGGGGCGGCTCCGTCAACAACGCATGAGACCCTGTTTAGACGACGGGGGGACGTGTATGTGAGGGTAAGTGTCCTTTCGTCGTAGCTAGTGGGTCTCGGAGATGTTATGGTAATTATGAAGGTGGACTCGCTTGACGAGACCTCTGGGAGGGGCGGCTGTTGAGGTGTGCGGCTTCCCTCAGAGGAGTGTATGCTTACCCTGAAACCAATCGTCGTCTGGTCCTCGTTGTCGGAGGTGTCCTTAACGTGGACCACTAGGGTGTAGTCGCCGTCACTGAGACCAGTTATAACCGTGTCGGGGGTGAAAGGCACATCCGGGCCGCCGTTGAGGTTGTACCACCACGCGGCTACGTCTAGGTCGGGGCTCGAAGCCCGTAGCTGGACCACGCTGCTCGAATATGTAGCACAGTCAATAGGGGAGGTAACTGTCATGGCGGGAGGCACCGTGTCAGGTAGCTCTACGTTCGTCAGTGGGTGGCTGTCGCCTACCGTAATGTAGCCACCCGAGGTCCATGGGACATCGATGTCGCCCAGCCCATCGTGGTCGATGTCACCGCCCACCAACTCGTAGTCACTCCAGTAGTTGCCTCCACGGTATACTCCGCCGATGATGTTCGTTCCCGGCGTCTTATCGATGTTCCAGGTTTGGGTTAGCTCGTTGTCGTAGGCGTTTATCCCGTTGTCTAGGTAGTTGTTGTAGAACAGATTGTCGTCTGAGTGATAGTATGTGAATATGCCGTACTTTTGGCTGTTCTCTAGTGTGCTCCTTATTGTGTTGGTGTGGAAGGTGTTATGAGCGGAGTAGAAACTCAGGTGGATGCCGTACCCGTTCTCATAGTATATGCCGTATACAGGGGGGTCCTCATGGTCTAGCCCGTTGTCCTCTATGGTGTTGCCCGAGAACATGCTATCGGACACGTAGTACGCGTCTATGCCTCGCCTGTCATTGTTTTTTACGGTGCAGTCTGTGACCGTTAATTCCTTGGCTCTGTATTGGTACAGCCCTGTGCATATGTCGTCGATGTTGAGGTCGATCCCCCAGCTGGAGATGTCGTAGCCGTTATTGTTCATTGTGCATTCGTTGATGGATACATACTCTGATCGGAAGATGGCCACCCCGGCTCGGTGGTTCAGGTTACATGAGACTCCCTCGATGGTGCTGCTGTTGGTATTGTAAAGGATGAGCCCGTGCGAGTTGCCCTGGAAGAGCTGATTCTGGACGCTGATGTTGCTGCAGTTAACCATGATCAGCATCCCTATGTCTGGATAGGTCGCCGGGTCTATCATCAGCCCAGTCTGCCCCACCATGTAGTGTATCTCTTTGCCGTCAACCGTGTTACTTGTGTCAATATCGTTCTTGAAGAACCGTGCAGGTACTTCAGGGTAGGAATGAACGGGGACGTAGTAGAAGTTGTGTGCATTATCGTACATGACGTTGTTTCTCATTGTGAGGTCCTCGCAGCCTTCCACCGAGATGCCCTTGCTCATGAGGGTCACGGTGTTGCCTATGAGGGTGCAGTCAGAAACATAATACAGTTTGATGCCGATGGTATCGCCCATACTGTAGTAGCCTGTGCCTGTTACCGTGTTCCCCTGCACAGTCGTCCTGTCACACCCTCCCATGGCTCGGATGAAGGCGTGGGTAGGAAGAATCGTATCCGGGTTGTCTATGAAAAAGATGTTATCCTGGACTAACGAGTCCGTCACAAAGATGTTGAGGAAAACACATGCATTTTTGAAAGAGTTACCCCTTATCTCATTCCCTTGACAGTAATTGAATGACGCTCCCTCAAGGGACACTGTTATTACGTCATTACCCCGGGCATCATTGAACTCGCTTTCCGTGACCTGGTTATTCCTACTATTCTCCAAGAATACAGCCAAGCCATCAAAGGTACACTGGGTCACTTCGTTGTTTTCTCCAGTCTTTATATAGACGCCTTTTCCCCAGGGTGTGAAATGGCAGCCGGACACAGTGATCTCGTCGCTTGAGGCGACGTAGACGCCGTAGTAGGTGTTATCGAAGACGCAGTTTGTTATAGTCGCGTTCCCGCAGTCCACCGGAACAGGTAGGGAGCCCACCATCTGCGTGTACCCTATCCAGATACCGGCGTTATCTCCTGCTGGCGTGCTCGGCTCGGGGTTGACGAAAGAGAACCCATCTACCTTGCAGCCAGTTTTTTTTAGGTGGAACAAAGGCCCAGCGTCTCCAGCCACCACGGGGGACCCGTCGCCCTGAAAGATGAGCAGCTTCTCAATGACGACGTTCTCCTCGTATGTGCCCGAGTAGACTAGAATCGTGTCTTCGTCTATTGCGGCGTCCACGGCCTCCTGGATGGTGGTGTAGTCAGCTCCGGGGTACTCTATTCCATCGTCATCGACTGTGATGGTGATGGGCTTTCGTGTCCAGGTGTCGAGGCTGTGGATGACGCTTGACGACTCGTAATCGTGGTCTTCGCCGTTATAGGAGTAGCATTGATAATAGTATGTGGTGTCAGTTGATAGACTCTCTAAAGTGAATGAGGGTGAATCGGTTCCGTAGAGCCAGTCTGTCCAGACGCCGTCGGAGAGGTCATCAGCTAAACCGTATTTGACTCTGTGGTCACTGTTGGTCTGATCCGTCTTCCAAGTGACCTTGGCCCTTATCGCCCGGGCTGTTGCGCTCTCACCTGAGATGGTCGGCGCCTTGGGCGTGGTGGGCATCAGGGGGTAAGGGTCCTCAGAACCTGCGCCCCCGTCGATGGGGTAGGCTGTGTCTCCTACTCCGTCGTGGTCGTCATCGACACCAGTGTAGTCGCCGTAGAGGTTGCCTCTTAGAGTTGCCGTGTCGTACCAAGTGTTGCTGCCGGTGTCGTCGTAGGCGTCTGCGACGAATATCTCGTAGTCGCCTATGCCGAAGTCGAATGTGTTAGAATATATCTCGTTGCCCGTTGACAGGGTGACATGTATGGGGTAGTGTATGCCCTCGAAGGCGTAGTCTGTGGCCACGTTCTCGGTTATCAGGTTGTCGTCGGAGCCCTCAAGGTATATCCCATGACCTTGGCAGTACTGTAGGGTGTTCTGGGTCACCGTGTTTCCTGATACGCCAACTAGCCTGATCGAGGTGCCACAATAATTGATGGTATTTCCTTGGATAGTATTACCGTTGGACTGGACGTTAATGCCTGAGTTGCCTATCCCACTGTTGATGATGGTCAGGTCCTCAACGGTGCAGCCAAGTGCAGTTATAGTGACTGCATCGCCGCTCCACTCGGCGTTTATCACTGGGCTGTCTACGCCACTGAGGGTGACACTCTTATCAACGACAATGGTCTCCGTGTAGGTTCCAGCGTGAACCTCCACGGTGTCTCCTTCTGAAGCGGAATCGATCGCAGCCTGTATGCTTCCTTCATTAACGACAATGGTGTCTGCATGCACGGGGCAGGGCCACATCGATGCAAGGATTAGCGCTGAAAAAAAGAACAGGCAAACCTTACCGCTATGATTTAACATAGACTATTATTAGTCACCTAAAGATAAATTGTATTCCCCAAAAGGCAAAATTAGGCAGAGATATCCCCGCCACAAGCGTATTCATGTTTGGTCTGTTTTGCCGACGTAACGTTTGTACAAAGGTACTTGGCGTAAGCGTTTTTTAAATGGTGTTTTTCTCGGTTTATGTTGCGTGTTTGTGTTAACGCCCTGTTGGCCTCTCTGTGTGTGATTTTTTGTTCACAGGTTATTTATTATTAATTGCTTCATGGTTATTGATTTCGATGAGGATCTTCGTACCCCGTTTTACTCGCGTCTGCGTCGTCGCCTTGCTTCTCCTCGGGTTCATGCCGCCGGCGGCGCGCTGCCCACACGCGTACACGACCGTGATACTTGGTGACATCGCCTCCACGGCCAGCGCCGAGGAGGGGGTCCGCGTCGTCTCGGCTATAGCGCTGGAGGACATCAACGGCTTCATGGAGGATTACGACTACCCCTACCGTTTCGAGGCAAAGATAACAAACGCGAATGGGCAGGCAGCGGCGCACCTCGAGCAGGTACAGGGCCTCTACTCCATTGGCGTGAAACTGCTAATCGGTGGACCCTGGTCATCCATGGCGCAGGCGTCGCTTGGCTACTGCAACGACAACGACGTGCTAATGCTGAGCGCTGGGTCCACCAGCCCGGTTCTGGCGATCACGGGAGACAACCTGTTCAGGGTGTCAGGGACCGACCTGATAGACGCGCCTCCCATCGTCGAGACGATCCTAAGCTACGGCGTGGACGCGGTCATAGTTGTTCAGCGGGCTGACTCCTGGGCGGACGGCATAATCAACGCCTTCGAGGCGGAGTACACCGCTAGAGGCGGAACAATAATCGATAAGGTACGTTACGCAGGGGAGGCAACCGAGTTCAGCAACTACCTGTACACCATCGATGACGTCGCGGCGGACGCTGTAGCCAGCTACGGCTACGACCGTGTGGGCGTCCTTGTTCTCTCGTTCTCGGAGATCATCACAATGGTCATCCAGTCACAGGACTATCCGACGATATCCGACCTCACATGGTTCGGGGCTTACGCTACTTACTCCGTCGCGGATGACGCCCCCGAGCAAGCCGCCAGACTTAAACTGATCTCACCTGAACGCGTGGCGCCGGACACGGCCGAGTTCACGGAGTTTTCGCGTAGATTCGAGTTGGAGATGGGCTACGAGCCTTCGTACTGGGACGCCTGCCACTACGACGCCTACTGGCTGTACGCGCTGGCGGTCACGGCGTCCGGCTCCACGGACCCCATGGTGGTGAAGGAGACCCTGCCCCTCATAGCGGAGGAGTTCTGGGGGGTGAGCGGCCACTGCGCCTTCAACGAGGCCGGGGACAGGGCCGCCGCCAGCTACCTGATTATGGGTGTGGTTCAGACGGGCTCCGTGACGGAGTACAGAAGACTGGGATTCTACGACGACTACACGGGGATAATCACGTGGGACGACGCCGTGGTCAGCCTCCCCGAGTCCTATAGCGTTCAGGTAGTCCAGTCGACGAGTAACTCGCTTGACGCCACACAGGCTGATCTCATGGTTCGGGTCGTCGACGCTTACGGGAACCCTGTATACGGCGAGCCCGTCTACTTCTATCTCGAAAACCGTTTGGTAGGCGATTCGCTGACCGATTCGGATGGTTACGCCCAGGTGTCTGCTCCAATCGGGTACAGTTCGCACTCTTGGTATGCGCTCGTAAGCGACGATTCGGGGACGTACCTCTCACGTGAAGCCGTGGTCTCTCTACGGAGCACCCGATACGTGAACGTCGTCAGCGACTATGGCGCCACCTCGGGCACAGGCGACTACAGCGACGGTGACAGCGTCACCATATCGGTGAGCCCAGACCCTGTGGTTACCGACGACGGCGTGAAGCACGTTTTCAAGGCGTGGCAGTGTGAGTCGGGAAATGGCTACTGGGGGGAGGAGAACCCCCACACTATGATGGTGAACGGTGACGTGACTCAGGTCGCCACGTGGGATACCAAGTACTACGTCGATATCGTGGCTGACAAGGGAGAGGTGTCACCGTCGTCGGGATGGTACGACGCGGGGACGCTGCTGAAGATAAAGGCGGTGTCGACGAGCAACCTGCTGTTCTCCACAACGTTCGAGGGGTGGAGCGGCGACTACGTCTCCGGGAACAACATCGTGCTGGTGCCCGTTAACGGTCCCATGATCATCGTGGCTAACTGGACGAACGACTACACACGGGCATACGGGTACGGCTTCATCGTCGCCGCATCCGTCGCGGTGATTGGCTACCGGAGCCGTAAGAAGAGGCTAGCCGTTGAGACCGAGGAGCGGAGGGACTCCATGCTACGGAACGACATCCTCACGGCCGACGGTGTGATCGACGTCGAGGAGGTCGCGGCGAGGTATAAGTTGAAGGGCGACGCCGTGAAGTCTGTTATCGAGGAGTACGTCGCGGCGGGGCGTCTTGAGGGCATGTACAGTAAGGACGGGAAGAAGTTCGTCACCACGAGCCACATCAGAGACGTCATCAAAGACCGGCTATAACCGGTCTGAATTGCCTTCTCCTTTTTTCCCCAAAAACGATTTCTCTTAAAAATCATATATAGGGTTAACCGAGTGATTCCTTATGTCCAGTGGCCCCAACAACAAGAGGTACGTCAACCCGACAGTTCCCCTGGAGGAGCTTTTCAAGGACTTCATGCCCGAGGTGAGTGAACCCCTCGAAATACTGTGCGACGACGACATATTCGCGGTGGTCATCGGGCGCACCGAGAGACTCCACGAGAAGGCGGGGCTGAGCGGCACCCTGTTCTCCGGAATCATCTGCGAACGCAACTCGGAGCACTTCGGCAAGAAGGTACTCATAGACGCGCTTAACCCCCACAAGATATTCATCAGCGGCAAGACGGGGTCAGGCAAGTCGTACACCCTCGGCGTGATAGCGGAGGAGCTGGCAGAGCAGAGCCTCGGGCTCGGAACCATCATCGTCGACCCAATGGGCGCATTCTGGAGCATGAAGTACTCCAAGAAGCCCGGCGAAGACGAACTCCTCGAAAGATGGGGCCTGTCGCCAAAGGCTTTCGACAACATCAAGGTCTTCGTGCCCGTCGAGCTCTCGGAGCACTACACGCCGGGGACCTACGACGACGTGTTCTCTATTCGGCCCGACGAACTCGGCGCCGAGGACTGGGCGAACACCTTCGGACTCGACTACTTCAGGAGCCTCCAGAGCGCCCTCATCATCGAGCTTGTCCGCGTCCTAAACGAGAGCAAGGTAGGCTACTCCCAGACGGCGGCTTACTCGATAGCCGACATGCTTGAGCTGGTGGAGGACTCGCCCGAGATACAGGAAAAGTTCCAGTCGAACACAGTCCGGGCCGTGAAGACCCGGCTGGAGTCGGCCAGCCACTGGGGCGTCTTCTCTACGGTGGGCACCTCCCTGCAGTCCCTGTCTGTGCCCAACCAGGTGAGTGTCATAGACGTCAGTCTGCTCCCGGACAACACGAGGGGCCTCGTCGTGGGGCTGCTTGCGAAGAAGATACTCAATGAGAGGACGAGGATCGCCCGCCAGGACAAGATGAGGGTAATGACAGACGGCGGTGGGACCGTGGACGAGACCCAGATACCCGTGACCTGGCTCATGGTGGACGAGGCCCACACGCTTGTCCCCTCGAAGGGAAAGACGGCGGCCAGCGAGCCCCTCATCGAGTACGCTAAGAGGGGCCGTATGCCTGGGTGTGCCCTCGTGCTGGCGACCCAGCAGCCAGCCGCCACAAGCGACGAGATACTGTCCCAGATCGACATACTCATCAGCCACAACCTGAGCTACAGCCAGGACATACTGGAGCTCAGGAAGAGGACCCCATCTAAGCTTCCGCCGGAGATCGGGGGCGAGGCTTTCATCAGGAACCTCCCGGTGGGGGCGGCGCTCATCGCCGACCAGACCACCTCGACGAAACGCGCGTTCGTGGCCCGCATCAGGCCCCGTAGAAGCGAGCACGGCGGGAAGGCAGTGCTGCCAAAGCACGAGGCGAAGGCCCCTCGAGCCATGGCCTCACCCATGCCTCCAGATGTCGTGCCGCGCGAGGTCCCTAAGCCGGAGCCCATGCTTGAGGCAGCCGAGCCGAAGATGGAGGCTAGGGCCAAGCCACCCGTGAAGCCTGTGAAGAGGGTAGAGATAACCGTGCCAGATGTCACCGTCCAGACTTTCGACATTCTGGACGATATGGCGGTGAGCTACGCGATCCGTTTCATGAACTTCAGGGTGATGAACAAGGAGCTGAACCTGACCAAGGCAAGCGTCTCCGCGCAGGCGCTGCCCGGAACAACCCTCGCCCCGCTGCGGGTGTTCGCTGAACGGCTGGGGGAGAAGGGTTTCAGCCTCACCTCTACCAGGGTGGTCGACAAGAACCCTCTCCTGGTCTTCAACAGGGATGAAAGCGTCGTGGCGCTCTCCGTCATCTTCACGAAGAAGTCCACGGTGCTCGTGGTTCTCTCGGCGGGCCCCGAAGGGCATCTGGACGCTTAGAGGCTTAGATGGAGTCGAACTCCTTAGCCCAGCTGTAGTACCTCTGGGCCACCTCCGCCGTGACTGTGCTCTTCCTCTTCGTTATCGCCGTGAGGAAGTCCTGTCGCGACACCTTCCTCGGCATGGCGTAGTCGATGGTGCCGTCGTCGATAAGCTCCTGTATCGGGATGTACCACGCGTCCATGCTCATCTTCTTAATGTCGTCCCCCGAGTACCCCTCGGTGAGGGCAGCCAGCTCGGCTAGGTCCACCTCCTCGGTGGTGTCTATCTTGGGCTCGCCGAGGACGTT
The DNA here is from genome assembly GCA_016934355.1 of Candidatus Bathyarchaeota archaeon. The sequence goes on from JAFGTA010000140.1 coordinate 19,367, forward strand.
GAGGTTGAAGATGGCTTTCCTCGCATCCAGGTCCGGGAGAGGGACGTGGATACGCTTATCGAACCTGCGAATCGTCCTTGGCGCCAGCTTCCACGGGGTGTTGGTGGCGCCCCAGAACAGTATGCGGGTCTCGGTGTCCTTCCTCACGCCGTCGAGTTGGGCAGCCACCTCTGCCATTATCCTGTCCTGGACAGCCGCGTTCTGGGCTGACTCGCCGGGGGCGAGGGCGTCGAACTCGTCGATGAACACTATAGCGGGCTGGTTCCTGCGCGCCGCCTCGAAGAGCGCCCTGATACGTTTCTCGGACTCGCCGACGTACTTGTCCATGATGTCGGCGGCGCTCAGACCGTAGACGGGCATGTCGCACTCCGCCGCAGCAGCTATAGCCAGCATCGTCTTCCCGCAGCCCGGCGGCCCATGAAGCAGCATAGCTCTCCACGTAGCTCGCCCGACGAAGAGCTCTTTTCTCTTCATGGGGATTATGAGGGCCTGGTAGATGGCGTTCTTGGCATCCTGTAGCCCGGCGATGTCCTCCCACTTGACGCCAGAGATATCCAACAGGAGGTCGTCCGTGAAGTCGTCGGCAGCCTCCGGCTCAGAGCGCAGCGGCTCGGGAGAGTCTCTGCTCCTCCTTCTAGCCGGTTTGCTCGTTTTTAGTTGGTTTGCTCTGTTTATGTACTGTCTTGCAGTTTGTTTATAGTAGCTTGCGATCTGGCTGCTTTCAGAGTATTTTATGAGTGCTAGTAATAGATCCACTGCTCGCGTATAATGCTGTATGGCTAACTGGTATTCACCCTTGTTATCATACTGTATTGCCTGAGTCGCTGCATTTTTCGCGAGTTGATATACGTTTTCAGCCACCCTATCTCACTTACCGAATATAAACTAGGAAATATATTTAATCTTAATTAGGTATTAACAAAGCAATAGAGGTTATCTTTGTGTCAGGAATCATCGACCGTATCAAGAACTTCGTGAGCCCGCCGAAGCCAGACCTTAACCAGTTCATGATAGAGCTAAAGATGTACAACGGCGAGATCAAGCGAATCCAGAAACAGAACGAGAAACGCGCGGTCCAGTTCAGGGAGAGGGCGAAGAACGAGCTCAAGAAGGGCGAGACGGCTCGCGTCAAGGAGTACATGAGGCAGCACATGAGGGCTAAGACCACCGCCTACTCACTCGACATGTTCACCATAAAGATGGAGGGCCTCATATTCGACCTCCAGAGCGGAACCACTGCCGGGCAGATGGCCGAGTCCATGGGCAATATAAGCACCACTCTGGACAAGCTCAAGGGGCTGAACGTCGCAAGCGTCGCCGAGATAATGACGAAGCTCAACAGGCAGATGATGGGCATGGGGGTAGCCATGGACACCATGTACCAGCAGCTCGACACGGACCCCTTCGAGGTCGAGAGCTACACGGACGCGGATGTGTCCAAGGAGATAGAGCTCCTCACCACCGAGGTCATGGCGCAGTCCAGCGCGGACCTTCCCTCCGTTACCGTCGACGACCTCGTCGAAGAAAGGAAGAAGCTTGACGAGAAATAAGTGATAATATGTTCAGACCCAAGCCTCAGCCAAAGAAAAACGACCTCCTCGACCAGTTGGAGGTACACATCGAGGAGTATAGACGGATCAGCAAAGTACTGGAACGGGAGTACGACCTGATCAGGAAGGACGTCGAACGGCTCTACAGCAAGGGGCTGAAGAGGGCTGCAAAGACCGCTTTCGCGGGGCTCAAGGACACCGAGAGGAAGCTTGAGGCCACCGAGATCGAGATAATCAACCTTCGGCGGGTCAAGACTCAGCTGGAGGCTCAGCCGGAGAGGCTGCCTGCGGTGACCATCGAGAACGTGGACGGGATGCTCAAGGCGTCTCAGCAGAACATTATGCGGGCCCAGAGCATGATACAGCCCATCCTCGAACGGGTGAGCATCACAGATGACAGTATCCTTGACTCCGCGGACGCCTACATGGACGAAACCGAGGACGAGTTCGAGAACTTCATCGCGGGTATGAAGGCGAGCCAGCCAGCCGCCAAGGAGCAGGTGGGCGACGAGCTAGACCAGTTCATGACCGCGAGGGCGGCGCCTGCCAAACAGGCTGTGAGGGATGTCGCGTACACCCTGCCGAGCGTGCCCGAGGGCGGAGCTCCCGCGCCCGAGGAGACCGAGGAAGAGCCTGAGCAGAAGGAAGAGAAGAAGAAAGAGATAAAGGAAGACGCCGCGTGACCGATGTGGACATCCGCAGAAACCCTTTTCTTAATCAGCCGTGGATGATGGAGCGGCCGGGGGGCGCGGAGAACTACAAGAAGTGGGTCAGGGGCTGGACCGACGCCTTCCTCGAGATCGCCGAGATACAGAACATCCAGCTAATCAACAAGTACGACCTACGCAAGATGGAGCCCTTCAACAGACTCAGCGACGAAGACTTCGAGATTTTAGTCAAGGAGTATCTGGACTCCCCGTACTGCACATACTGGGGAGGCGACAAGATACGGGTCTACTGGAGAACCCTGGACACGTGGGCCGACGCCCTCCACCAGGCGGCGAAGGAGAAGGACAAGAACATCATCCTCGGCTTGGAGACCCTCGGCGAGTTCGACGCAAGGATGGCGACCATCCCAAGCACCGACCAGTCCAAGATCATGCAGATACTGGTGGACCGCAACAAGGCTAGATGGGTAGAGAAGGAAAACAACGTCCTCAAGATACTCTAGAAGGACTTGGGCGGCGTGAAGTGCCGCAGCTCAAGCGTAACCATCTCGACGCCGTATCCCCGCAGCTCGGCGCCCAGCTTGACCTCAAGCTCCATGAGAAGCCTCATCCTCTCCATCTCGATGAACTCGTTGTACGTGTAGTCCTTGATGATCTCCTTGAAGACCTGAAAAAGCAGCCCGTCGCGGAGCCAGTTAGCCAGCGTCTTCGGGGGGTAGGACTCGTCCGTCCCCACCAGCTTTGACAGGAAGTTGCCGACAGCCACCTGATCCTCCTGCACCCTGAACTCGATGTTACCACTGCACCCGAAGCTCTTCCCATCCGACGTTACAGGGTAGTTCGGCGCCCTGATGCCCACCTTCTCCGTCCTAGGAGACACGTCCACGTAGACGGCCGAGTCGAAGTCGTCCACCACTGGGTGCTGCCCCGGCGAGAGGAGGCTCCTGAAGTTGCCCGCGACGTAGACGGCGACCCGCTCGTCCTCGTTCACGACGAACTCGCTTATCTCCGCCGTGTTCTGGTAGGTCTGGTTGGGCAGCCTCCATATCAGTGATCCCGCCTCGGCTTTGCCGGTCCACTTGACGCTCTGCCTGCGGGTGATGGCGTCCTTGAGCCCCTTGATGATGTCACGCGTGAACGACGTCTCTAACCACCTCCTCCTTCTCCTGCATCTTCAGCTTGTACGCCGACTCGGCGAGCCCCGGGAAATAGTATCTCGCCTCATGCTTCCACGCCACGTCGTCCTTGCTGAGCTCCTCAAGCATCTGCTCAGAGGTGACCAGATCGTAGTTCATCGCCTCGGCTAGCTCCTCCCGTGTGACTCCCTTCTCAAGTATGGAGATGTCGGTGGAGACTACTGTGACGACCTGCTGGTAGCTCTCGGTCATCTTGAGGGGTCTGAGCTTTACAATCTTGTAGCCGCTGCTTGTGGATTCGAGGGTCTCGAGCATGCCTTTGCCTACGAGGGCGTTCACGGACTTCTCGAAGTCGTTGGGCGAGACCTCCATGTTGGGGAAGGTCTGCTGGAAGTCCTTGTAGAACTCGGTGAGGCTGAGTATGGAGCCTCGGCTCGCCATGGTGTCGTCCACCATGTAGAGCACCGAGTTCTGGACCCGCTCGTAGTACTTGGACTTGTAGACGAGGGGCTTCTTCATCTCCTCCATCTTGTAGACGACGCTTGCGAGGCTGCGTAGGGACATGAAGACCTCTGGGTTCTGCTCGGAGATTACGTTGAGCACGTTCCTGTCGTCGAGGGTGAGCATCATGTTTCTGATCTCGGCTAGCTGCTCGATCTCTCGTATCCCCGACTTTATGGCGAGGACGCTTATCTGGTTGCCGTGGAGCTCCAGCTCGTCCGTGATCTGCCTTATCGTCTTGAGTAGGGCGTAGCCCCTGCTGAGGATGATGATGTTTAGGTAGCTGATGGTCTCCCGGTTGACGTCTGTGAGGTTCGTCCTCAGCATGTCGCTGTACCGTATCTTGTCTGCGACGGCGTTTATCTGCCTCTGGACCAGGAATAGCTCCTGTTTGAGGTCCACCTTCTTCATGTCTGCGATGAATAGAGTGTTCTTGAGCTCGTTCCGGGCGTCCATGAGGACCTTGGTTGCTTCGCCTCGGACCTCGACGTCGTACTCCACGGGGTCTCTCTCGCCCTGATACATCACGAGGGACGCTAGCTGTGACGCCACCTCTATTCCTATGCCGACTCCCAGCTTGCTCATGAGGCTCTGGGACAGCCACGCAACTACAGGTACAGCCAAGTCACTCAACCACGTTAAGCTAAACGTTGCGTCCAAGGCTAATAATATTGGCGATGCTAGTCCTCGCGCTTCTCGATGAACTCGATCTCCACGTACTTCCTGCAGCCGGGCGCCAGCGTTATCTTTGAGCCGTGCCTAAGCTGCTTCTCTACACCGTGGTCCAGCCGGACTCCGTCCAGCGAGGTGCCGTTCATGGACTTGTCGTCGCTGAGGGTGCATACCTGCTTGTTCACGATGTACTGCTCGTTGTCCATGTCGATGATCTGGTACTCCCTGCGGGTCTTTATCCTTGAGTGGGTGCTGGAGACGTAGACTGTCTTCACGGGTATGAGGTTCCTGATGTTCCGGCGGACGCTGTCGATGATGGACAGCACGTCGCGGTCGTTCCTGCCTATGATGAGGTCGCCGTCGATCCTGTACAGGTTCTCTTTCTTGTTGTCGCCGATTATCTTAAGGTAGGAGCTGTACTTGATCTCGGGTCTGAACTTGTAGGGGGTGCCGCAGCCTTCGCATGTGAGGTCTGTGACCCTGTTCGGGACGTGGATGGGCATCCCGCATACCTTGCACGGCACCTCGTTCTCGATGAGGGAGCGTGAGCCCACGTTTATCGCCTGCCCCTGGCGGTGCTGAGGTGCATGACCTCAAGTATCTCAGGGAGCTCGGGGCGCTTGTTCGGATCGTTGTCAGTCATGCCCTCGACCAGACCGATTATCTTCTCCACCCGTTCCGTCCCCAGGTTGGATGACTGCCTGAGCTGCTGCAGGTCGCCCCTGCGGGTGCCTGTGAGCATCTCTCTCATCACGATGCCCATGGAGTAGATGTCGCTCTTGGCGGTCTTCACCTTCTCGGGCGCCATGTAGCCTATGGACCCGTCCTCGGAGAACACCTCCCTTCCCTTCATTATCTTGGCTAACCCGAAGTCGCCGAGCTTCCACAGCACGACGCTGTCGTCGAACATGATGTTCGAGGGCTTGATATCCTGGTGTATCATGTCCCTCTGGTGCGCCATCAGCAGGGCGTCGCAGATGTCCCTGGTTACCCAGCAGGCATCTATGACCTCCATCGGCTGCCCCGGAGTCATCCTGTCCCTCAGCGAGCCTCCGAGGATCGCCTCCATCACGATGTAGGGGTACGACTGGTTCTTGAAATCGTAGTTCTGGACGTCGTACACGCGGATGATGTAGGGCGAGTACAGCTTCTGCGCGTTCCTCGCCTCTCCTATGAAGTCGTCCACCATAAGGGGGTCGTTGATATAGTCCGCCTTCAGCGCCTTCAGCGCCCGGTCCTCCTTCATCACGGTGTCCTCCACGAGGTACACCGTGGCGAAACCGCCCTTGCCCAGCTCGCTCTTGAGAACGTACTTGTCTATCCTCGCGCCTATCTGGAAGGGCCAGTCGAGGCGCTCATCCTGAACCGCGTACTCCTTCTGAACCGAGATCACCAGCGGCGGCGTCTCCTCAGTGAAGACCTTACCCTCCTCGTTCTCATAGGAGATGTCTGCCACCTCGATCCTGATCTCGCCGTCGCTCGGCGCCCTTATCTCGTAGTTCCAGTTCCTTGACCGACCCGTGGCTAGCTGCCGCACCGTGCTCTGCGAGGGCACGTTCAGCGCGGCGTTTGCGGGCTCGATCTTCGTCCTGAACCGCAGGTTATGCGCCGAGCCGTTGCCCACGTTAGTCAGGCGGAGGCTGATGGAGAACGGCTCGTTGGCGCTCACGATGGGTCTGGAGTCGAACTCCATCTTGAGGTCCGGCTCAGGCGTCTGTATCTTCAGCGTAACGGGCTCGAGGCTGAAGCTGTACTCGTTTCCATCCCCGTCCTCGTACTCGATGGCCATGCCGTCGAGCAATATGTCGCCGCTCCTGACGGGGCGGACCGTGACTGGATGGTCGTTCCTCGCCTTCACGTTGACTATGCCTATGTTCTCGCCTGAGATTACCCTGACGTCGGAGTCCTTGAGGCCCGTGATCTTGGCGTTCTGGGCCTCGCCCTTGCCCCTGTTGGTGGTGCGGTACACAAGGTCAATGTCCTGGTTGTACTTACCGTAGACCTCGGGCGTCTGGGGGATGCGCTCTGCGTAGATGTCAGGGGGCAGAGACTTTATCCTCAGCTCGGGTATCTCGATGGTCTCGCTGTAGACCTGCTCCTGGATGATGCCGTTGAACGTCGCCTCGGGGGTGAATGTCCCGTACTTGTAGCTCCCCAGCTGGTACCTGTACACCCACTCGCCCGCGTTCAACATTTCGGGGAGCGTCGGCGAGTAGACCAGGTCTATGTCCGGTGGCGTCTTCACGTCTATCTCGGGGTCTACTATGTCCACGTCGCTGCTGACTACCACGACGAGGAAGATGTCGTCCCCTAGGTTGATCTCCTCTGGCTCGTACCTCACCCTCAGCGTCGGCTTGTCCTTCACCTTGGAGAAGTACTCGATGACGCCGCTGTCGATTATACTGTTGTCCTGAAGGTACTCGAGTACCCAGTTCATGCGCCGCGATCCGAGGGAGAAGTGGTCGGCGAGCTGGAGGAACGTAAGCTGGTTGCTCAGGCCGTTGTTGATGAAGTCGACGTCGTAGTTGGTGAAGACGAAGACCTCCCTCGTGTCTTTGTCGAGTATGAAATGTTTGTTCCTGTGAGCCTTCGACTCCTCGTCAACCACAGACAACAGTAGATCGTAGATGACGTCGCCTTCTATCTCGAGCTCGTCAGCTAGCTCATGGACACTCAAGAACTTCATAGAATATCCTCGTTGAATCAAATAGAGAGCCTCGATTGATTTAATTTTTGTTAGTGTAATTAATTACATAATTTCTGTGCCCGGGAAAACGCTATATCACCCGTATCCTCGGCACCATGTTCTCGACTGAATAATGAACCCCCCTAGGCATACGCAGGTACGCTCCGCCTGAGTTAGAGTAAGCCTTGATCTTGCACGAGAAGACGGTGAGCACCCTACCGAAGTCCACCTTGTACCCGCTGGGCGCAGACTCGTGACCCCTAACCAGGCTGCGCGCGCCTATTCTACCTAGGAAGGACTCCGTTACACCCTGCCCGAACAGTTTACCGGCGCCTCTGGGCGAAGGGCGGCTCTCAGGTACATCCGCGGGGTCGTTCCAGAGTATCTCCTCAAGGAAAGGCTTCGCTGGGTGAAGGTCCTGGGCGTAGGCGATGTCCTCAAGCGTCTCAGCCGTCGTGGGGATGCCGCCGTGAAGCATCAGCGCCTCAGACTCGATGAAAACGGCGTGGTACATCGAGTCGTAGAGACGCTGCAGGTGCTTGGCAAGCTCGACGCCGTCGCTGCCGTACTCGGCGTAGACGACCCTCCTGAAGTCGCTTGGGAAACACGGGATGTCGCTCGGCCCCTCATGGTTTCCCCTGAGTAGGACCACGTCCTCAGGGTGCTCCAGGGCCAGCGTGAGCACCTCGTGTAGCACGCGTATCTGGTCTGGCCCCCTGTCCACGTAGTCACCGAGGCATATGATCCTCTCCCGCCCGATATCCGCCTCTCCTAGGACCTTGGAGAGGCTATTGTAGTCGCCGTGGATGTCCCCTAGGATCAGGTGGGCCGAGTCGTTCTCCAGCGCTATGAGTTTACCAGTGACGTCGTGGTGCTTCTGGTAGTCGCCGAAGAGCCTGACGGAGTCCTGTATGATGTCGAAGAAATCGTTGACGTCGACCGGGGCGCCCAACTGTGGATACCGGGTATTAAACGGCTGAGTCGATATATAATGGACACTGTGGTTGACACCGGTACATATGAGTCCGCTGTGCCCCGGTGTAACTTTTAAGTCTCAAATTAATTACACAATACTCAGATGAGGATCTGGCACGCCATCAAATGGTGGTTCGCTTACTACCTGGGGTACAGCCTGCTCCTAGGCTTCCTGGGTCTAGGGGTGGGAAGAATATTCAACATCGCCATGGGCATGGCTCTGGTGCACACGTACATCAAACTCAGGAACGGTGGAGTACCCCAGACATACAGAGCCTACACGGCGAAACGCGTTGTACAGGCTAATGAGCGGGAGCGTGAACGCGTAAAAAAGGAGGCCAAGGCGAGTGAACGAAGGCGCGCTAAGGAGAGGAGGATTCTCGACTCGTTCAGGACCGAGTTTGACATCGCGAAGATCAGTTCAAGGCACCGTGTCTCGCCGAGCGAGGTCCGAGATATAATCGCAAACGGCGTCAGGAACGGCTTAGTCAGAGGCGAGTTCACCCGGGGGAACAGCGGCTTCGTCTCAAGCGACTACATCAAGACTCTCCTGCTTGAAGAGGCATAGAAGGGTCGAGACAGGTTTCCAGACGATAAGGATAACTTCTAAGCGATTCTCTTCCATACGCTGCCCCAGTCTCACGCCGGAAACCTGTTATCCAGAAAAATATTATAGCCGTAGACTCCTCACATAACCGATGGATAAGCTCCAGAAATTTCTATGCGTTGTATCTCTGCTGCTCCTCCTCGCCGTCGCTTCATCTAGATCGGAGCACGTGGAAGCGCAGGCAGAGGTCACCGTAGTCTCGTCGCACGTCAGCAAGACCCGGACAGCCGTCAACGAGATGGTGTCAGTAGGCTTCAGGCTGGTGTGGACCGAGTCGGGCGACCCCTTGCCCTCGGCGTCCGTGACCGTGAACGGCGAGACCTTCGAGATATTCCAGGACGGGTGGGTGATCTTCTACGACACGTCGAGCTACGTCAGGAAAATCACGTGGGGCGTCGACTCTGTGAGGGTAGATGGCACCTACAGGAGCTTCGAAGTGGAGACTGAGAACCCGAGCTGCGTATTCGACCGCGTGGTAGTGGAGCTGCAGTCCGACGATACCCGCATAGGCGTGGGTGAGACCCCCGAGGTAGTGTACGAGGCGTACTACGACTACGACGACACCACGTTCAGGGGGACCGTTAGCCTCAACGACACGGTGACAAGCGCCGTGGTGGGGTCTGGGAAGATCGGGGTCCTGAGCGTCGACGACGACAAGTACGGCATAAAGGAGTACACGGCAAACAAGGTGCGGGTCATATGGGACCGCGTCAACGTTCAGCTGTTCAGCACCAGGCACAGGTACGACGTGGGGGAGGAGCCGGAGCTCACCTACATCGCGTACTACGAGTACGACAAGGCGTCGTTCGAGGGGGACCTCGGCTTGACCAGCTCCGCTACCATCTACACGGTGGGGAAGCAGGACGTCACAGTCTCCTCGGTGAGGGACGACGAGTACGACGTGGGCTCGTTCGTCTCGAACACCGTCGAGCTGATATTCGACCAGGTGGTCATCGAACTCGCCATCCCGGATACGCGGATCAACGTCGGCGAGGAGGCTGAGGTCTACTGGTCGGCGCACTA
>JAFGTA010000014.1 GCA_016934355.1 Candidatus Bathyarchaeota archaeon
ACGTGCATCAGCCGTGCACGACGGGGTGGTACTACCCGCCCGAGATGACGGTGGCGGTGGGGCGGCTGGCGGTGCAGACGGGGGCCTGGCCGGTGTACGAGATCGACCACGGTAAGCTGACTGTGAACGTGAAGCCAAGGGAGCTGAAGCCTGTGCGGGAGTACCTTGAGCCCCAGCGCAGGTTCAGGCATCTCTCGGACGAGCAGGTGACGGAGCTTGAGGGGTACCTTCAAAGCGACTGGAGCGGGCTTCTGGAGATGGAGAAGCTGCCGAAGCTGCCGTGGTACTGAGTCTCCTCTCTTCTTTTCAGCTGATTCACAGGGAGAACAGTTCTCCGGTCGGCCTTGTGTCAAACTACCTGCAATATCGGGAAAAAAATTCTTGTACCGTGTTACCGGGAATCTTGCGAAAAAAAATTATCTGTGATTCCCAGCGGTAGTTGTTTGCGGTGGTTTACGCGGCTACAGGTAATCGTCTAGGGTGAGCTCGTCGAACAGATGCTTGTACTTTATTTACTCACATTAAGGCGTCTCATTTTAGCTAATTTGCTTGTTGAATAGCTATTATTAGGGTATAGACGCCCCTGAGAATATTTACTGTACTTATTTGGGGCTAGTCTGATCCGAATAAGTTATTACCGTAGTGCATGTAGTCCTAAAGATTCGAGATGAAGTGGGAGAACACGTTCCCCATTCAGCCGAACACTTCTATGAGGTTAAAGATATGGTAGACGAGATAAGGCTCCACGGCATGGGCGGCCAAGGCGTCGTCGCGTGCGGGGAGCTCATAGCCATAGCCGCCAGCTACGAGGACAAGTTCTGCCGCGCATTCCCCATGTACGGCAGCGCCCGTAGAGGCGCGCCGGTGCTCGCCTTCGCCCAGATAGGCAAGGAGAACGAGGCCACCCGTTCCATGATCTACTACCCCGAGTACCTGCTGGTCCTGGACCCCCCGATGCCGGAGGCCATGGACATCACACAGGGCCTCAAGGACCGGGGAGTCATAATCTACAACACGACGAAGACCCCCGACGAGGCCAAGGAGATATTCAAGAAGGATGTCAGGCGCATAGGCGTCGTGGACGCGACTGAGATAGCCGTCGAGACTATCAACAGGCCCATCCCCAACACGACGATGCTGGGCGCCTTCGCCAAGACCACCGGGCTGCTGAAGATGGAGAGCATCTTCAAGGCTATAGACAAGCGGTTCCCGCCGAGGCTGGCGGAGCCCAACAAGAAGGCGGCACAGGTCGGGTATGACAGGGCCGTCGTGAAGGACTACTAGGAGTGGTTGAGATGGTTCAAGACAAGAGTGTAATCAAGGGGTTCGCCCTGAACGACATCGCCGCCAAGGGCGGCAAGTACGTAGCCAACTGGAGGGTCTTCAAGCCCGAGATAGCGTACGACAAGTGCATCGCCTGCGGCCTCTGCATACAGTACTGCCCCGAGGCTGCGATCACCCGCCGGGAAGACAAGAAGCCCGAGATCGACTACAGGTTCTGCAAGGGCTGCGGCGTCTGCGCCAACGAGTGCCCGCAGAAGGCGATAGAGATGATGAAGGAGGACGAGGAGTAATGCCCCAGGACTTCGACGTGATGCCGGGAAACAAGGCTGTAGCCCACGGCGTCCGCCTCGCAAGGGTCGAGGTGGTGCCGGCGTTCCCTATCACACCCCAGACCACGATCATAGAGTACATAGCCGACTTCGTCGCGGACGGTAAGCTGGACGCCGAGTACATCCACGCCGAGGGCGAGCACAGCTGCATGGCCGCCGCCGTCGGCGCGAGCATGGCAGGCGCCCGCACGTTCACCGCGACCTGCAGCCAGGGACTCGCGTACATGCACGAGGTGGTTGCTCAGGCCACCAACTACAGGACCCCCATCGTCATGGCGGTGGCCAACAGGTCGCTGGGCTGGTACTGGAGCCTGGGCCCCGACTACAGCGACATCATGCCAGAGATGAACCTCGGTTGGCTCGTCAACTTCGTGGAGACCAACCAGGAGTGCCTCGACATGACGCTGATGAACTACAAGATCGCCGAGGACTACCGTGTGCTCCTGCCCACGATGATGAGCCTCGACGGCTTCTACCTCAGCTACAGCCAGGAGCGGGTCTACCTACCCGAGATCGAGGAGGTCGATGAGTGGCTGCCGCCCTACAAGGCGCCTTACCCTGTGGACCCCACAGAGAGCAAGGCGTGGCCCACCGCGTCCATCCCGCCTCAGCTCCACACCCCGTACAGAAGGATGTACGAGGAGCTCATGGAGGACTCCAAGAAGGTCATCGCAGAGGTCGATAAGAACTACGGCAAGACCTTCGGGCGCAGCTACGGTGGCATGGTCGAGAAGTACAGGTGCGAAGACGCGGACAGCCTCATGGTCACCATGGGAAGCATGACGACCGCGGCCCGTCGCGCCGTCGACAAGCTCAGGAACGAGGGCGAGAAGATCGGTCTTCTGAAGCTCAGGTTCATGAGGCCGTTCCCCAACGAGGAGATCGTCGAGCTGGCCGAGCAGGTGAAGAGCATAGGCGTCGTGGACCGCGTCATGATGCACGGCACCGGCGGAGGCATGGCGTTCCAGGACATCAAGTCCGCGCTCTACAACACCGGCATCAAGGTGCCAGTCCAGAACTACGTCACCGGCCTCGGAGGCGAGGACATACCCATCGACGACCTCTACATGATGGGCAAGAAGGTCATCGGCAACAAGGGTAAGAAGCTGAAGAAGCAGGTCGAGTTCGTCGAACACGAGTTCCCCGGCATGGCTCCCCCAGTCGACTACGCGGGGGAGAGCTGCATGCACCCCGGCAGCGACGGATGCGCCGGCTGCGGAGCCAGCATTATCGTGAGGACGCTGCTGGACACCCTCGGCGAGAACACCGTGGTCATCAACCCGCCCAACTGCAGCGGCGTCAACTACGGCGGCGTCGTCAAGGTGCCGTGGGTGCTAGCCAACTTCGCGGCTGGAGCCGCCTACGAGACCGGCGTCTACAGGGCGCTACGGAAGAAGGGTAAGGCCGACAAGGTGTACGTCACAAGCTACGCCGGCGACGGCGGCACCGTGGACATAGGGCTTCAGAGCATCAGCGGAGCCGCCGAACGCGGCGAGTCCATAATCTGGCTGTGCTACGACAACGAGGCGTACATGAACACCGGCATACAGCGCAGCGGCAGCACCCCCATGTACGCGGCCACCAGCAGCACGCCTGTGGGCAGCGTCTGGAAGGGCAAGCCCCAGCGCCGCAAGAACATGCTCATGATCATGGCGGCGCACAGGATACCCTACATCGCCACAGCGAGCCTAGCCTACATACCGGACCTGAAGCGGAAGATAAAGAAGGCCGCCGAGGTTACCCGCGCAGGCGAAGGACTGGCGTACCTCCACGTCCACCAGCCGTGCACAACGGGCTGGTACTTCGACCCCGCCAAGACGGTGGAGATCGGTAGGCTGGCGGTCCAGTCGGGGGCATTCCCCGTAGTAGAGGTTGATCACGGCGAGTTCAAGATCACCGTGAAGCCCAAGGAGCTGAAGCCTGTGAAGGAGTACCTTGAGCCTCAGCGCAGGTTCAGGCACGTCGACGAGGGGCAGCTGGAGATAATCCAGAAGCACATCAACGACGACTGGGAGGCTCTCCTCAAGATAGAGAGCGAGGGCAAGCTCCCCTGGTACTAACCTACTCTTTTTTCTTCTTTTATTCTAAAAATTTCTGGTTAACAGGTTCAATTATTCCCGGTAGGCCATGAGCCTATTGTGTGTGGAGTCATTGGTACACACTCTGATTCTTGTATACGACATGGATCACTGATACAGGTTAGGTGATACATGTGCTGGACGTAAAGGAGCAGATATACGACGAGGTGTATGGAGGAGACGAAGCGGTCTATGAGCCCCCGTCAGGGATAATCGGGTTCCTATACAACAACCTCGAACAGTACAACGTCACGCGTTACCAGACCACCTACGAGCTGCTGCCAGACCACACCGAGAGGATACTCGATATAGGATGCGGAGGCGGCCACTTCCTGTTCTTCGCCAAGGAAAAGCTCGGGGAGTGCTACGGCGTCGACGTATCGAGTAAACGTATACTCCAGGCAACGCAGGCCTCCGCGTTGAGGCCTGACGCCGGCGACTTCTTCTTCACCCAGTGCGACGTCGACAAGGGCCTCGACTTTCCCGACGACTACTTCGACGCCGTCACATGCATAGCCACCATCGAGCACGTGTTTAACCCGCCTAACCTCGTCCGCGAGATTCATAGGGTCGTTAAACCGGGTGGGGTGGCCATCATCCAGACACCGAACTTCGCATGGCTCCCGCACAGGCTGACGCTTCTCGCGGGTAGACTGCCCACAACCGGCGGGGTCTACCTCGGGGCTGACTGGGAGCACCTGCACAACTTCACCCAGTCGTCTCTAAGAACCCTAGTGACTGAACTCGACTTCAAGGTCGAGTCTGTTACGTGTACGGGTATATTCGCGGGGCTACGGAGGCTATGGGTGTCACTTCTCGGCGGCGACCTCGTGTTCAAGGTGTCACACGTAAAGCGATGATTCTAGGCCCCTCGTTCATGTTATAACTGTCTTGACCTCAACATTCTACGATGAAAGTTGCCTAAGATAATCACGAAGGAGGACGTCGAGGCCCTCGCCTACGGGGGCGCCATCCTCGGGGGAGGAGGCGGAGGCTGGCCAGAGACAGGGCTCAGCACCGGGAACCTCGCCCTCGACATAGGCCGCATAGAGCTGTGGGGACCAGACGAGGCCGACCCCGAGTGGCGAGTCATAACAAGCGCAGCACTGGGCGCCCCGTCGGAGCGCGGGAACACCAAGCCCATGCACTACATCAGGGCGGCGCAGCTACTCAGGGACGCCGGCGTCGAGTTCCACGGCGTCATCGCCGCCGAGAACGGCGGACACAACAGCTTCGGCGGCTGGGTCATCGCCGCGGCCCTCGGGCTGCCCGTGGTGGACACCCCCGGCGACGGCAGGGCTCACCCCACCGCCATGATGGGGAGCATGGGGCTCCACCGCCACGGCTACGAGAGCGTCAAATCCGGCGTAACGGAGGGAAGCGAGGTCATCGCGTGGGGCACCCTCCAGACCACAAGCAACGTGATACGCGCACAGGCCCGGGACATGAAGGCCCTCATCGCCATGGCCCGTGACCCTGTGCCCGTGAGCTACACCCGTGAGCACGGCGCCCCCGGAGCAATCCAGAAGGCCATAGACTTGGGTTACGCGTACATCGCCGCCCGTGGCAAGGGGGCCGACGCCAAGGTGAAGGCGGCGACAGACTTCCTCGGCGGAGAGCTAGTCTGCAAGGGCCAGATAACCGGGATGACCATCGAGGCGAAGGGAGGGTTCGACGTCGGGTTCACGACAATCAGGCAGAGCGGCGACGAGTGGGAACTCACATACGTCAACGAGTATATGACCCTAGAGAAGGGCGGTGAACGCCTCGCGACGTTCCCCGACCTCATGGCTACCTTCAACGCGGAGGGAGACCCGGTCACCAGCGCTGCACTCAAGAAGGGGCAGACCGTCTACCTAGTCTACGCGCCCAAGGAGAAGATACCTGTGGGCGACGGCAACAAGTACAGCGAGAACTACGATGTAGTGGAGGCCGCCCTCGGGAAGCCCATGGTGAAGCACCTGAAGGGATACCTGAAGGGCTAGCCCCTCAGGGCCTCAGACACCCTGCCGATTATTGTTTCAGTGTCCCTTTCCTCGGCGAGCATCAGGCCACGGAAGCTGGTGACGTTGATCACTAGGTGGGTTCCCTCGGCGGACGCCCAGATCGAGGGGTCGCCCGCCATCAGCGTCTTGACGACCTCGTCCACCTGCCCGGGCGCCCTGTCGAGGACGAGGTGCAGCGATATCCTGCCTGGCTCCTCGGGTACAGTACCGACATCGTAGAGCTTGGTCTTGACGCCTGGTATCCTCTCCCACGCCTCGGCCATCCTACCAGCCTTCTCCCTCGCCTCGCTGAACACAGCCTCGTAGTCCCGCTCAAGGTGCTCCTCCAGCGACGCGACGGCTCCCGCGATGGAGCTTCTGTCCATCTTGTAGCCGCGGAAGACGCTGCCATGCATCTTCCCGGGCTCGGCTTCGAGGAACAGCTTGCCCCCGGGCCCTCCCTCCTGC
>JAFGTA010000015.1 GCA_016934355.1 Candidatus Bathyarchaeota archaeon
TACGACATAGTCATCTGCACCAACGAGAAATGCGACAGCCTCCTCAGGCACCGCAGCCCATGGATGACAGGCATAAGCCTCGTCGTCGCAGACGAGATACACCTCATCGGAAGCGACAGGGGCCCCACGCTGGAGGTGAGCCTTGCCCGCCTCAGACAGATGAGCCCCAGCATCCAGGTGCTCGCCCTCAGCGCCACCATCAGCAACACAGAGGAGATAGCAGAGTGGCTCAACGCCGAGAGCGTAACCACAGACTGGAGACCCGTCGAGCTCAGGGAAGGCGTCTCCCTGGGAAACCACATCACTTTCAAGGACGGCTCGGTGCGGGGCATCGAGGGATTCCATAAACAGGACCACATCAACCTTGCGCTCAACGCCATAGCAGACAAGGGACAGGCCCTCATCTTCGTGGAGAGCAGGAGACGCGCCGAGAGCACCGCCCGCATGGTGGGCAACGCGTTGAAACGGATGCTCACCAAGCGACAGCAGACGGAGCTCCAGAGGATAGCCGCAGACATCTCCGTCCACGGCGAGAAGACCCGGCTCACAGACGGCTTAGCAGAATCCGTCGCCAACGGCGCCGCATATCACCACGCGGGGCTCAACAGGGAGCACAGACGGATCATCGAGGACGGCTTCAAGAGCGGCGCCATAAAGATACTCTCGGCGACGCCCACCCTGGCGGCTGGGGTGAACCTCCCCGCGAGAACCGTGGTCATAGGCAACTACAGGAGGTTCGTCCCCGGCTACGGGATGCAGCCCATCAAGGTTCTCGAATACAAGCAGATGAGCGGCAGGGCGGGGCGGCCACAGTACGACGACGTCGGCGAGGCCCTGCTGATAGCATCCTCCGAGGACGAGCAGGACTATCTCATAACCGACTACATCCTCTCGGACCCGGAGCGTATCGACAGCCGCCTCGCACAGGAGTCAGCGCTCAGAGGCCACACGTTAGCCGCCGTCGCCTCGGACTACGCCCACACGGAGGGCGGGCTGCTCGACTTCTTCGGCTCCACATTCTACGGCTACAACTACCCTACCTCTGGAATCAAGCTCATCATAGGCAACATCCTCCGCTACCTCCACAGGGAGGGCATGATAGAGTACGGCCAGGACAGACTCTACGCCACAGAGTTCGGGAGACGCGTCAGCGAGCTCTACATAGACCCGCTGACCGCCGTCGTGATCCGGGACGGCCTGAAACGCGGCGCCCTAGACATTACAGACTTTACTTGGCTACACCTAGTATGCCACACCCCCGACATGAGGCCGATACTACGGCCCAGAAGAAAAGACCTAGAAGTCGTGGAGACGTACTTCGAGGACCACAGAGACGAGATCGCCGTCCCCGTGAACGAAGCGTACGACTACATCGACTACGAGGACTTCCTCGGAGAGGTGAAGACGGCGATGGTGCTGGAGGCATGGATGCAGGAGGTATCCGAGAACGACCTGCTTGAACAGTACAACGTGCAGCCCGGCGACAGGTACAGCGCCGTCTCAAACGCCGAGTGGCTCCTCTACTCGGCCTACGAGCTTGCCGACACCCTCGCCATGCCTGAGCCCCGGCTCCACCTAAGGAAGCTGAGGGACCGCGTCAAGCACGGCGTCTCAGAGAAGCTGCTACCCCTGGTGCGCCTCAAAGGCATCGGCCGCGTCAGGGCACAGGTGCTGTACAACTCGGGGTTCACAAGCCTGGCGAAGCTAAAGCGCGCCGAGCTACGGCAGCTCACGGCTCTGCCCCTCATCGGGCCGAGGCTGGCGATGACCATCAAGGAGCAGATAGGGGGAACCGTGGACCCGCAGGAGTGGGAGAGGCTCAAGACCGCGGAGACCGCTCAGAGCGCCTTAACCTCGTTCATCGAGGAGGAGTACCAGAACACCGACGACGAGGAGCCAGAGAATTAGTTTTATATTATTTTAACAATTAGTTTGATGCAATGGTTTCGGATGATAACCCAGGCTACATCCTCCGTGTAAGCTCGGAGGACTGGGTGGAGCAGATATTCGAGATCCAGAAGTACTACTCCGGGATAATGAGGAACTGGAAACGAGGCACCCCCATCCTCCTCGCGAGGAAGACTGATGTAGGCGACAGCTTCCTCGGGTACGGCGTCACCGACAAGGTCGAGATGCTGTGGGAGATGAGCCCCGAAGAGGAGGACTACTGCAGGGAGAACAAGTGGAGATGCGCGCTCACGTTCAAGCCCCTGGTCCGCTTCCAGAAACCCTACCCTATAAAAGACACCTTCCTCGCCAGCGACAAGCGTAAGGGAAGCTTCCTCCACGGAGCCATGCTGATGGAGGATCAGATAGACGAGATACTTGAGCACGCCGAGGAGTACCAGGGATAAAAACAATCATATCTCTGCACCAGATAAGACCAGCCAATGGGGTACATCGCAGCCGCGCTGAGCAGAAGAGGAAACGACGTCTCAGAACTAGTACATGCCATGCTGACGGCGTCCAGCAGCCTCGAATCCGACAGATACGGCGTCGCGTCCCCCGAAGCCGTGGAGACCCACAGCAGACTACTGGCATCCCCGCAGCTCAATGGGCCAGTTCTACTGGCATGTAAAAACGCGGGGATCAACGCTAGTCCACCGCAGCCGCTCACCCAGCCATCCGGCGCCATGGGGTTCGAGGGGTTCATCTACGATACAGAAGAGCCTGACACCCTCAACGTAGCAAACATTCTTGGAAGTAGTCTCTCTAATGGGATGCGTAGACTAGTGTCCGAGGTGGACGGCGCCTTCTCGGCTGTAGCTATAGAGAATAACAGAATATTGTGCGCCAGAGACCCCGTCGGCACGGTTCTCCTTTACTATGGGGTAAACGAAGACGCGTATGCCGTCGCGTCGAACAGGAAGATGCTTTTAGCTATAGGCTTAGAGCCCAAGCCTGTCCAACCCGGAAGGGTCATGGAGCTGTCTGACGAAGGAGTCATCGCCGTCAAGACGAAGACGATAGCCCCACTAACGTATACAGAGGAGCCGGAGGAAAAGATAATAGAAAACCTCCACAGGCTCCTAAGCAACGTCTCCGAGAAGATCACCAGAAAGGTGAGAGGCGGCGCAGTGGCGTTCTCGGGAGGCATCGACAGCACGCTGGTCGCCCACTATCTCAGCGAAGCCGGAGCCTCAGTCGACCTCATATGCGTCGGTGTCGGCGACCAACAGGAATACCGTGAAGCCCAGAAGGCTGCGGACGCATTAAACCTAAACCTACAAATTTGCCCGTTCACCGAGGCGGAGCTGGGGGAAAACCTCGACACGATAATCCTCAGCGTCGAAGACCCTAACCCCATGCAGATAGGCGTTGCCGCGCCCCTCTACTATGCCTCTCTCCAGGCGGCTGAGCAGGGGCACCAGATAATATTCAGCGGGAACGGCAGCGACGAGCTTTTCGGCGGCTACCAGAAATACCTGCGGCAGTGGCTGGAGGAAGGCGAGAAGGCACGGGAGACGATGAATAGAGACGTGGCGGAGTCGTGGAGGAACAACTACGAGAGAGACTCCAAAGTATGCAACGACCTAGGGCTGACACTCATCCTACCGTTCACGCACCCGAAGATAATCGACTACGGTCTCAGAATACCGACGCATCTCAAGCTCCCAGACAGCCTCGGTAAACCCAGAAAGATTATACTAAGGAAACTAGCCAAGAAACTGGGAATCCCGGCGGAGATCAGCGACCGACCGAAGAAGGCCGCCCAGTACTCCACGGGCGCACAGAAAGCGCTCCAGCGGATATCCAAGAGAAACGGCATGAGGGTAGAAGAGTTCCTCAGGCGTAGATACACGGAGCTGTTCAGCCATGGAGCAGAGAGTTAACGCAATCCTCAAGGCACTTATCGAGAACTATCCCGAGTTGACCACTGAGCCTCAACGGCACGACCCGTTCCGAACCCTGATAGGATGCATCCTCTCGCAGCGCACGAGGGACCTGAACTCCGAGAAAGCCGGCGACAACCTCTTCGGTACAGCCTCCACGCTGGAGGAGGTTGCGGAGCTCGACGAAGACACGCTCCACGAACTAATACGGTGCTCGGGCTTCTACAGGCAGAAAGCCAGACATATAACAGGGACCTGCAGAGCCCTCCTCGAACGCCACGGCGGAGAGGTCCCGGAAACGAGGGAGGAACTCCTGACGCTTCCCGGCGTCGGACCCAAGACGGCTGACATCGTCCTAGCCTACGGCTTCGGAGACCCGGCTATCCCGGTGGACGTCCACGTATCAAGGGTGTCCAGGCGCCTCGGCCTCACACCGCAGGACGCGAACCCGGAAGAAGTCCAGAAGTCCCTGCACAATATCATCCCGCGCGCACACTGGACGTTCTACGACCGCTCCATAGTCCGTCTAGGGAAAGAGTACTGCAGGAAGACCAACCCGAGGTGCGGAGCTTGCCCACTCAAAGAAAGCTGTGAGTACCGGAAAAAGTCAGCAAAGGGTGATTAAGCCCTTAGCCAGGTCGTCGCAGAACTCAGCCAGATGGTCAAACTCGTAACTGATAATCTCATCTATCTGCGGCGAGATGGACTTGAGTTCGACACCCTTCTCGGGAATGATCTGAGCCGAGACCACCGTAGGCTCGTTTATCGGTCTCCCGATCCTGCTCAGAAGCCAGACATACGTCTCCTTGACGCCTGAGACATCCTCGATGATCCTGTCGGCTATCCTGTAGCAGAGCGCGTTATAAATCTTGCCGACGTGGCTCACCGGGTTCTTGCCGGCTGCGGCCTCGCTGCTCATGGGCCTGTTCAGCGGTATGACTCCCACCACGTTGTTACCCCGCCCCACCTGCCCGCTGTCACCAGCCTCGGCGCAGGTCCCCGTCACTGTGAGGTAGAGGCCTTCGATTCCCCGACCCTTCGTGTCCAGGGCGTTGAGGTCTATGGAGACCTCACTGAAGCCGTGCCTATCCTTGACGAACTCCCTTATCGCGTCGAAGATCTCACCTCGCTTCCTGAAGTAGTCGGCCTCGCCTTTGATGAACCGGTCAACGATGGCCATGGCGACCGTGATATTCAGCTCATCCTTGTTTCGGAGCCCCATGAGCTTGATGTCTTCCCCTGCCTCGGGGAACCGTTTCTTGAAGGAGGGCGAGTTCAGGTGGTTCTCCAGCTCCTTTATTATGCTCTCCGTCCTCGTGAAGGGAGCGTAGCCCACCGCCGCCGACGTGTCGTTTGCCCCGAGGAACTCGCCTTTCCTCTCGAAGATATCCGCCAGCGCCATCGAGCCAGGCTTGATCTGGCTCTGGTAGTTCACATGCTTCTCCGGGTCAAGGAACCTTAAATGCTGCCGCAGCCAATCCTTGGCGCTTCGCTCCGCGATCTCGTCAACTGGTATCTCCTCGTCACCCACCTTGAACGTAGCCCTGTCGCCGAAAACGAACAACATCGGCTCAACCACATCACCTCCCCCAAACTTTGGGTAAGCCACGCCTGCGGCCAGTAGGCTCTTGTCCACGTTGTGGTGGAGAACCATGCCATACCTCTTGATATACTCCTTTGACAGCTCGATAGAAATTTGGTTCATAACCGAGTCGCATATGGTGTCCGGGTGTCCCAGCCCCTTCCGCTCACATATCTCCAGCGGCTGATCCTCAAGGGCTACTCGGCCCAGCTTATTTATGAATACGTTATCCAAAACTATTCACCGAATCTGATCGTTATTGTTGAGGACTTGTAATGATCTCGGATTTATATCTATTTGTATCATTTGACAGGTGAAACGAGAAAAAGCATCAAATATATGAAGAGAGAAAAATGACTAAAAACAATAAAAATATGATTATTGGAATATCGAGTAGATTCACTCAATCCTAAGAGAATTATAATCCTGCCCACCTGAAAACCTTAGTAGCATCCAAGCCATAGTCCGAAAAAAAATGTGCTGAATCCACGCGATGAGGCTATTTAGGTAAAGATGAGATACCATAAACCATCCTCTTCTAGATAGGCTGCACTCCTGTGTCTCGTATTCAATAATGTAAAGATAGTCGAGAGATCGGAGTCATACAAAAAAATGGATTTTTTTCAACTCAAATACTAGAGAAAAGAATAATAGTGTAATAACGGGCTATGTTAGACTGAGGATTATAAATGGACGATAAAAGTCTCGGCTACACAATTATGATCGCCACCATCGCTGTCATGGTTGTGTACTTTGTTTGGGCTTTCCCGGGGCTCTTCGGGACAGTCTTCGCCTGGCTCGCCCCCTATAAGGAGTGGGCATTCAAGCTGCCTGTCATTGCCGCTGTCTACATGATCCTGTTCATAGTCCTATGGATAGGATACACCATGGCTACGACGCCTCCGCCAGTTCCGCTGGACACGCCGCTGGACCTAGACAACGAGATAGCTGGCCTTGACGACGAAAAAGAAGAAGAAGAGGACGAATCTTAGCGATTCTATATTAAATACAGATCTACGATCTTATACATTTTTGTTAAATATCTCATACTAGACATATGTGTTTTAATTGATTCAGCTAAACATTAAATATCACCTTGATTCAGGTTCGATGCAAAAAACGTTGTAGAATCCATTCATATTGACTTCTTTCTTTTAATAATATATTCACAACCCATAGACGGCGTATGCTCAGGTAGTGTAATGGGTAGCCCCTTTTGAAGACGTCGTGGCCAGATGATATACCGCTGCTTTGGGTCGTGCCTGCCTCGGCCCTGTTACTGTTCACTTTGATCGGAGTGCTAAACCTGTTTCTTAACATCATCCCATCGAGGATAGCGATCCTCATGATGCTCATCAGTTCATCCCTTCTAGGAACCGCGATATCGGCATATATAACAGAACTAAGCAGGGGGAGAGCCAAGTTCGTCCAAAGAACGATGTGGGCCACTCTCGTAGTAGGCGCACTGGTATTCTATCTAGCCGAGGGCTTCCTGAAAGGCACATCAGCTACAGGCGTGGAGACTGCTCAGATGCCTCTTATAGGGAACGCGCTGTCTTCACTAACCCTCACCATCGTGCCTGCACTCGTCACAGGTTCCATCTGCGGCGGTGTGGCGTGCCTCATCCCTGAGATCGTGGAAGCGCCGACGCAGCCCCCGCAGCAGACGCTGCCCCGGTTCACCCCCGATGACTGGCCAGGCTACGAGAAACAGTGCCAAAAATGTGGTAACACAATGCCGTTCGACTCCATCTACTGCTCAAACTGTGGATCGACTCTTAGACGGGTTAGAGCCTCGCAGATAAAGTATTGTAGGTACTGCGGTAACAGGATGCACTTCATCGGAGAGTTCTGCCCGGACTGCGGCAGAGAGATAAACATACTCTCCAAGCCCAAGGTCTACGTATCGCAGTGACTAATTGATCACGGCGTCTACCCTGACCTTGCAGACACGCGGGCTGTAAAGAGACACCTTCACCCCGTCGATGAATTCGGCGCTCCGGTTTAACTTTCCAGCGGCTTTACTCACGAGTCTCTGTGCCTCGCTGTACGGGTCGTCCTCGGCTGCCCAGTGATAGAAGTGTAGGATGCCGCCGGGCTTCACCATGGGTACCGCTACGTCGAGGAACATGTAAGCCCCCTTTGGCAGTGGCATAAGGACGCGGTCGAATCTCTGCCCAAGCGACGGGCAGACCTCGCGGACGTCTCCGAGGATTGGTTTCACGCGTTCAGAGACCTTGTTAAGCCTGACATTTTCAAGGGCATACCTGTGCGCCTCTGGGTTGATCTCCACCGCGGTAACGATGATATCAGGATGCCTCTTCGCTATGCATACGGGATACGGTGACACCCCGCTGAACATTACTAGCACTTCCTCTCCGGGTGCGACCTTTTCGACGATCCTTTCACGCTCGGTGCTCTCTCTGGTCGAGAAATAGGTAACTCGGGGGTCAAGCTTGAAGCTGCACCCCGACTCCTTGTGGATCACTTCTGTATCTGGGTCTCCTACGATGAGGCGGAGAGAACGCAGCCTGTACTCGCCGTGGCGGTCCGAGTCCTTGCCTAGGACGCTCTTCACGTTCTTGTGAACCGTCTGTATTGCTGCGCCGATCTCGCCTTCGAACTGGGAGAGTGATTCAGGTATCTCGATGATGGCTACGGCGCCGCTCTTTGAGCCGAGGATGTCGAAGGAGTTCGGTACCTGAGATAACAGATCCTCTGGTAACACTCCGCGGAGATGGTGTTTGATCGTGTTTCTCAAGCTTCTCAGCTTTACCTAGAAGATGGATCTCTCGCCTGTCTTCCTCGCCAGTTTACCTCTCAGCCTTATCTCGTCTTTGAGTATGTCCTCCGGGTTGGAGTCGTCTCGGGTCTTACGTTTGACGGTGAGGCCACAAAACCCGCTGTCCAGTAGCTGGCGTTGAACGCATACCGCGTACGTGCAGCCCTTTGGATCGCATGGCTCACTCGTCCAGTTACACCAAGAAGTCTTTCCCCTGAAGGTTAACGCCCTTTTTGTGCACTTGAAGCTTCGGCATTTCGAGTAACATTCTTTTGCAACGGACAAAATGCTAAACTCCCAAAAATATTATCTGGTTCTTGTTATCGTATCGACTAGATCAATTTAAACTTTATTAAACATATATCGCTGTTACAAACTTCATATATGTTTTAATATGCTGGTTGATTTCGTCATTATCCAGTTTTTCAATAATAGAAGCTAATTTAGTATATATTATATTTACATCGTTGCCGGCTGTGAAGTGATTACTATCCTCGATTGCAAAACCAGAAACCTTTAAAATATCGGTCAAGGGGAGACTCTCAGTTCAGTGGATACAGGGAGAATTCTTAGTGACTGAAACGGAAAGTATACTGATCGTGGACGACGACGAGATGATACTCGAGTCTCTGGTTAGCATACTGGATAGCGAGGGCTATGATACACAGGTCGCGAAAACAGGCAGAGAGGCGATCGAGAAGACGGATAAGGAGTTCTTCAACGCGGTCCTGATAGACATACGGCTACCGGACATGACTGGGATCGAGCTTCTATCGCGTATAAGGGAGACGAAGCCCAAGATGAAGAAGCTCATCCTCACGGGTTTTCCTGACGCCCCCACAGCGATAGAGGCAGTGAACCAGAGAGCCGACGCTTATCTCGTGAAGCCTTTCAACCCTGAGCAGCTGCTGGATCTCCTCGAGGAGAACCTTAAGCAACAGAAAGACGAGTTAAAGTACACTCAGGAAAAGGTTCTGGAATACATCAAGACGAGAGTGCAGCAGCTGGATAACGCTAAGAAGACCGAGTTCTTTTAGTGAGGTGTTCAAGGGTAGCGACTGAAATAATACAGTTTAGCAACGAGGACTCCCTTGAAGACAGTAACCGTAGATCGGAGTTTAATGACAAGCTTGTCGAGTCTATAGAAGAGGTGCTCAACTTCAGCCGCGTCGTCCTCAATTTTCTGGAGCTCAACACCCCTTTCAGGCGGGGTGAGATCGTTAAAGACCCGATAGTGTTCTCCAGTGAGCTGGAGGACCTGTTCGGAGCCAGCGCCAACGACATCGAGGATCTTATCATCGAGAAGTTTTACTCGAAGATTAGGATCAAGTACGTGCGTGATAGAAGTAAGAATTTCGCCGAGTATGTCAAAGAAGCCATGAAATCATACATATGAATGCACTTATTTTAGAGTCATTTATTATCCGAATAGCGTGTTGACGCCAGATTATATAGTAAACATGATAGACTATACGAGAATCCTTTTATACAGTATATTTGTAAAAACCCACGACGAGTACGTAGAAGCAGAATTAACGTGCTCTATAATTGGATGAAGGAAAAATCACGATGCCACAGAAAACAGGTACCCCGAAGAACGTGCTCTTGGCGACTAGAGTCACGCCCAGGATTCGTGACATAGTTGTTCAGATGGCTCACCGGGAAGGCTTGAATGTGTCGGAGTGGCTCAGAAACCTGATCATCAGTGAGCTTAAAAGAAACGAGGCGCTACCCAATGTAATACGAGCCCCCAACTTCAGGCTGGAGCTAGACGAAGATGAGTGAACGAATATCCACAGGTAACAGCGAGCTCGATACTCTACTGGACGGCGGGTTCCTCCGCAACTGCATGATTCTCCTCGCAGGTAACCCCGGCGCAGGGAAGACGATCCTGTCATCCAACTTCATATACAGCGGAGCCGTCATGGACGATGAGCCCGGCGTCTACGCGTGTTTCGCCGAGACTAGGAAGCGGCTCATCCAGGACATGAAGAAGTTCGGGATAGACTTCGAGCCCCTCATGAGGAGGAACAAGATCGAGGTGCTGGACCTCTCCATCGGGAGCGAGACTGAGGTGCAGTCGGCCCTCAACCAGATATTCGAGTCGATCACTACGCTGAAGGCAAAGAGGCTGGTAGTAGACTCTATCGCGGCGATGGCGATGGGGCTAGAGACAGAGTTCGAGAAGAGGCACCTAATTAGGCTCCTGTATCGGCTCATAATCAAGACCGGCTGCACCACGGTGGCCATCACGGACATCCCGTGGAACAGCGACAGGATAGGCGAGAGCATCGAGGAGTTCGTCGCAGACGGCATCATACTAATGGAGCACCACTACGACGACGCGGGAAACCTAACCAGGCACCTCAGAGTGACGAAGATGAGGGGCACGAACCACTCACGGAAGACCCACTTCTACACGATAAACGAGAAAGGGCTCGCCATAAAGATCTAGGGGTATATTTCGAGGCTCTCCGTCTCGTCCCGCTTGTTTCTTCGGTGCTTGATGTAGACGTACGCGCCGAGCCCTAATGCAATTATCAGCGCCCCGACTATCAAGATGGTGAACACATTCAGCTTAAAGCCCAGTATGGACACAGTGAGTTCCTGCCTCTCGGTTTGCGTCGTTATCTTGATGTTCGTCTGAGCAGACTCCTTCATGTAGCCTAGCTTGGTTACCTGGGCCTTCAGATTCATCTGGTCATAGGTCTGGACAATCTGTGCGGTGGCTATACCATGCTCGTCTGTCTCGGTAACCTCTGATTTGACGACGCCGCCGAGCGCGTTCCACTTCACCTCAGCTCCCTGTACAGGTAGGCCATAACTCGTGACGTTAACCTGCGCGGTGAAGGTCTGGTTGACCTGCAAGTTCTTGGGGGTCGTGAGAGTCACGTTCATCTGGAGCTTCAGCGTCTCCACAGTTGTCTCAGATGGTTCGAGCCCTTGAGTCGCGACGACTATAGTGGTCTCGCCGATCCGAGAGGTGGAGGTGAATGCGACAGACGTGTAACTTTGTCCCTTGGGTATCGTGGCTGATGCCGGTACGTCTCCGACGAGGGACGAGGAGCTTGACAGGAACAGCGGCAGGTCATGGTCCGCCTTGATGGGGTAGCCTTCTTCGTCCTGCACCTGGACTGTGATGATGTCGCTGGTAGAGCTGTCGGCGATGATCTTGTTGGGCACCGTGTAGATCTCAAGTATCTTGGGTAAGGCTCCCTGCACTGTGAGGAGCCCCTGGTGTGGGTACAGGCTGGGGCTTGAAGCTGCTATGGTTGTCACGCCGTTCACGTAGCGTGTCTTCACGGAGGCTGTGGCGTGGTATCGCCCGGCAGGGATAATAAGGGTCTGGGTCACCGTGGCTATGTTGAGGTTCGAGGATGTCAGAGCAACTACGGTGTCGGAGTCCGCCTTCGCCGGGTTCTCCTCCGAGTCTACCAGTTGAACCGTTACTATCTCGTGGGTCTCTTGGTCTGGCTGGACCACGCTTGGCCCAAAGTAGAGCCTTAATCCATATGCCTTTCTGGTCACACTGGTCGTTGTGACGATTCCGCTCCCTGGTTCAAAGTTGGGGGCTTGGGCGAAGATCGTTGCCTCGCTGGGGGTTACGCTGTTGATGGTGAAGGGTACCTCGACGTAGTTTGTGCCCTTCTGGATTGTGACGGAGTTTTTGAGTGTTAGGACCGTGTGATTGGATGAGGAGAGGACTATGTCGATGTCCTGTAGGGTGTTATAAGGGTCACCGTTGAGGTCCAGTATCTGGATGACGGCTCGTCCCTGGACGCCTCTGACTGCTGGCATCTCATCCGGTACGGCGTAGACCATGAGCTGGGCGTCATAGTCTGACTTTATGACCTGAATCACGGATTCGTCTGTCTTGAAGCCAGCGGCGGAGGCTGTGACGACGGATATTCCGGAGTTGTATGAGGTATTGAACTCGGCTCTAGTGAACGACTTACCGGCCAGGAGGATTACCTCGCTCTCCACTAGAACGATGTCGAGGTTGGATGACGTGAGGTGGATGATGATGTCTTGGGGCGCTATGTAGGGGTAGCCGTTTCCTGTTTCAAGCTGGATTATCATTATCTCGTGGGTCTCCCCGTCCGCGTTGATAATGGGCGGCGTGATCTCTAGGTCAATAACTGGTGAATAGGGATCTGCGATTGCGGCGTGTGGAGACGCGATAGCAATCACTGAGAGTGTTATGAGCAGGGTGATCCAGATTTCTTTTTTTGAGGGATTAGTCATTGGGGCCACAGTTTTTCATCTCTTCAGGGTAGCTCCTGAGAAATATTTTGTTTGTTTAAAGCCGCTGATAGGGTCCTAAGGAACTCGTTGAAGTCCTCGGTCTCAGATAGCAGCTCTGTGAGGTAGTTGATCTCTTCCTCGTAGTCCTCTACGCTCTCGTCGCCCTCCAGCACCATGCACAGTATCTTGTTTCGCTTCCTGCCGAGTAGCCCGAGTTTCGTCCCGTTGAACTGGATGAGCATCCGTTTGTCCTCTCCCATATCCTCGTAGACTCCCAAAATAGACCTGATGTTTGCCTTGGAGAGAACTGTTGGGAGCTCTCTGTTCCCAGAAATCTTGGTGACGTTGACGCCTACCTGTTTCGGCTCCAGAAGCAGGAGCGGGAGCACACGCTTGAATGGTTTGAAGTCCACGCCGGACGATATCTCTAGGCTCTCGTCTAGGCTGATCAGCTCCATCTCGTATTCTGGCAGGTTGATCGACTTATCTTTAGCCATCTGGTTCACAAGACCCCGCCGGCGCCTGACGTACTCCTCGGCGTCTATGCCGTCATTAATGAACATGGCGTCGAGCCGGTGAATACGGCTGTAGGTCTCCTTGAGGTCGACGGCTCTGCTCGGAGCCGATAGCTCTATGATCGGCGGGGCTTGGCCCTGCTGAGTCTGGGCCGATGCCTGGATGGTTTGGATCGGCCTCTGGATCGTTATCGCCTCCGGGACAACCTGGGCGCCTGTGAGTGCCTGTATCTCGGCGCTGGTCTTCCACGCGTTTATGCATAGTCTGCAGACGTCTAGGGGGATTTCATCTACGTCTACAGGGCATCGCCTTGTCTCTATGAACGCGCATCTCCTGACTTTATTCAATCTTTTTTCCTCCGAGGCTCTGCATGATGTTTGGCCAGAACAGGTAGAGAACCAGTACGGCGCTTAGGGTCGCGAGGCCGGCTGGGCTCTGCATCCAGATGAAGTAGCTGCCCAGTCCCTTCACGAGGGCTGTCTGCCTCCCGACTATGTCGCCGCTTTTAACTGTCCATGGGTCAACGGACGGGTTGTTGTCGCCCTTGGTCTTGAAGTATGTCTCGTCCAGGTCGTAGCTTTTCTCGGCGATTCTGTGGGTGATCAGCACACCCGAGATGTAGTCCGAGGGAGGCCTGAACGTGATGACGTCACCCACTTGGAGGTCTGATGCAGCCACGCCCTTGACGTATATGAGGTCGCCGGGGTGTAGAGTCGGCTGCATGCTCCCTGTGGTCACCACCATGAAAGGCGTCCAGTTGTTGCTGATGAAAGCCACCCCCATATAGGTCTCCACTATAAGGGCGACCAGCATAACCGTCTTGATGGTGTCGATCATCTGATCGTATGAGAGGCCGAGCCTCTCGCTGAAAGGCGTCGGCGTCTCCAACTCGAACTCGGGTTCACGACGTTCGCCGAAGAAGCCGAACGAGTCGTCCATCTGGGGGCCTTGGCTCTCTATGCTCAGGACCCTGCCTTCACCGTTACGAACCATTACGAGCTTGGGATCCTGTTTAGCAGCTTCACTAAAACTTGTGATTGCGTCGATGCCGAGATAGAACAGTCCCCCGACTATGGCGCCGTTGAGCCCGATAAACGGTACCATCTGCATGACTGGTAGGTTTCCGCGGAAGATCATCAGAGCCATGAAGCTGGCTACCGTTGTAGCGCTAGCTAGGCTCACGACGCTGAATACCTTCGCGGAGTTCATCTCATCACCGTGAAATAAGGGTGTGTCTAGGCGTCCGATACGAGTATCATCAGCCCATCTACTTCAGAGTACACGTCGACCAGGTCAATCGTCACAGTGAATGAGGCAGACGCCCCTGACAGGGTCTCGGAGTACTCGATGTACCCGCTTGAGGCCTGTGTGGCGTCGTCGGGTGTAGGGTCGATGGATGCGCCTGATAGGTCTTTCAGGCCGTCTCCGTCGCCGTCATCGTTGTCCGAGTCCTCGAACTCTAGGCCGATGTCGTAGGAGTTGCCGCTGGTGCCGCTTAGCGTGTATTTTAAGATCAGCCTGTCGCCTCCTTTGCTTGGCCTGATCTTCACGTTTGTGATCGTGGCGTCGGTTCCCTCCGTCGATATTGTGTATGCCTCCGGGGCCTCGGCCGTGGTCTCGTTTAACTGGAAAGCCATGGTGGTCATAATGCCCAGTCCTAGCATGACGAGTACTGCGAGTATGTATTTACTTTTCATCTCTTCTCAGGATGATGTGCCGGGTAGTCGTGTTTCAATTTAAGTCAATTATAACCGTACTCCATGGGTTAAACAGAAGTATACGCATCGTTAACACATGTAGACTGGTGAAAAAATTAACATAAAAACATCAAAAACTCCGGTAGAATGGGGGCTGCGATATACATTATTTATCGATTAATATGATGAGGGACTCAGGAAAGATTTCTTAACTCGATGAAGAACTGCTCGGTCACTGGCACGATGTCCTCAAGCTGAATAACCGCTCTTATCTGCTGAGCCCCTGACGGAACATCAGGCCACTTCAAGACGCCCTTCACGAGGTCGCCTGTATCCAACGCCGTACTGTTGTTAGGCTGATAACCAACCGCCTGCATCGATAGGGTCCCCTGGCTGGAAGATGCATACACTTTGTCTCCGTTTGCGTCTAGGCAGATAAACTCGAATCTCAGGTCTTTCTGGCCGTCGCCGCCTGAGAGGTAGAAGCGAACCGTGAGCTCGTTCTCGGTGTAGTATTTTACGGTCACTTCCTGGAACGTAAAGTCTGACTGCGTCGCCGAGACCCTGTAGACGCTGATCTTCTCTGGCTCCAAGGTTTGTAGAGGCAGCGAGAGGGTAGTGATTATGCCTATCCCGATTACGAGCATTACAGGTATCGCTATGATGAGCGTTCTTGTTCGGTTCATCGGCTGTCATACTCTTGGGCATTCAATTAGATATGGTTCTTCCTCGGATACGGCGTGTTTATCTCGATTAAACATAAGGTTAACACCGGTATATTGACTGTAAATGAGTTACTTTCTTTACATGAACTTGTTAAAAACATTGGGGATAGATAAAAAAAATTATGGGTTTTAGATGTCCTGTACGTTGATGTTTGCAGACCAGTAGGCTGTGTAGAGGTTCGAGTCTGTCCACTCGATCTCTATGTAGTCGATTAGATCAGTTGTGTCCGCTGATGTTATGGTGAATCCGAGTCCTTCTCCTGAAGTTACGTCGGTCGCTGACTGTGTCGTGTCTGGCTGTGAGCCGTCGTATACGATCTTTACTGAGTAGTCTCCGCCGCCCGATGATGTGATCTCTAGTTGGCCATAATAGTCGGAGCATGGCTCTATTGTGAATTGAACCTGGTTAGCCGCGGACTGGGTTACGTCTATTACTAGCTTGATGTGGTTACTGCCTTCGCTCGTCGTCGTTGTGCTGTCGATCTCAACGCTCCCTGAGTATGTTAGTATGTACTCGGTCTCGATGCTCTCTGAAACCGTTCTAACGCCTAGGTTGGCTAGGGCGAGCGTCGAGACGACTCCCAAGCCTAGGAGTATTAACACAGCGACCACGTATTTTCTACGCATATTCAGTCGTCTTATGGGAAGGCGTCGAGTTTAAAACCGTGTTCAAACTACATGTGTACAATCTTCTGTCCTCAACGAGAGAACAAACAGTTACTTATCGTAAACGACGGAGGGGTTTTTATATAAACAGGTTAAAAAACAGGTGCATAGCGCAGGGGTTATACGGGTTAAAAGTCGAAGTCGAAGTCTTCTTCTTCCTCGCCTTCCTCTTCGGGGGCTTCTTCTGCCTCCCCTTTCTTGCCGCCTATGTAGCCTCGTTTCCTCGCCAGGTAGAGTCCCCCGCCTATGGTGCCTCCGAGGCTTGCGCCGACGCCGTAGACGTAGGGGGGCTTGAACATGGCTGTCTGGAGGTCGTTCAGCCTCTTCGCTATCGTGGGTCCGCCAACGTCTAGGTGCTCGAAGCTGCTTCTGCTGCCTTCCGTGTATATGCCGTCGGCCTTTACCTCGGCCTGTAGGCTCCAGTCTCCTTTGACCTCTGGGGAGAACACGGTCTGGTACGTGCCGTTGATGTCTGTGATGGCTAGCAGGGTTGTCTGGTTTGCGCCGCATTTAGCGTAGATGTAGACCTCGTAACCGGTCCTCGCCTCGCTGAACTTGCCAGTTAGATTCACGCTGGCGCCTAGTCCTATCTCGTGTGAGCTCAGGTTAAGCGAGAGCGATGTCTTCTTTCTCTCGACTACGAAGGGTTCCTTGTTGGACGTTGTAGGCCGGTAGGAGTCGTCTCCTGCGAACTCTGCGTACGCTTCCCATGACCCGATCTTGTTGGGCATGAAGACGTGTGTGAATGACCCGTCTTCGTCTGTCGTGAGGGTGAAGCCTGTGACCTGCTCGCCGAGCCTGTAGTTAACCTTGACCTTCTTCTCAGGCTGGTAGAGCTCCCCTGTGAGGATGACGGTGTCTCCACCGAGTAGCTTGGACTTGTCCAGAGTGACCGTGAGGCTGGAGCTTGTCCTGACGCCTATTCTTCCTTCGAGCTTCGCGGAGTTACCTAGTGTGTCCTCGGCTTCCCAGTAGTAGTTGATGACGGTGCCGCCTACTTGGCCGGGGATGGTTCCGTTGTAGGCTTCATCTTTGGACGTGAAGGGGGCCATGCTCCATGTCTTGCCGGCGTCCACCGTGTAGTAGAGGTCGACCTTTCCGAGTGGTGAGGGGTCGATTATTCTGCAGCTGACGACGGCGTCGGTGTTTCCTTCTATGTCCAGCGGTGAGCCTAGGTCTGTTAGGGTGGGGGGCTTGAAGTCTGTCCTTATTCTGAACCTCAGGGTGCCGTTGCCGTACTCGGACATCAGTACTAGGTGGTACAGCAGCGGGTCCTTGATGGGCTGGT
Organism: Candidatus Bathyarchaeota archaeon; assembly: GCA_016934355.1. The sequence goes on from JAFGTA010000015.1 coordinate 17,335, forward strand.
GGTAGTCGATGAGCATGTCGTCGCCGTTGTGCTCGCAGCTTGCGGATGCGTTCAGGTGTCTGAATCCCTGTGGGTGGTTGTTGAAGCCGCCGTAGATGCCGCTGCGGTTTGCGTATAGGCCGGACTCCCATGGCGCTATGACGCCCATGATCTCTCTGCCCTTGTCTTCGTCGGTGTTGGCCATAACGTATAGGCGCGCCTCGTACATGTCCAGTGTTTCAGGGACCTCTATGTCTATCTTGAGCCGCGAGGCGGATGACTCGAACTCGTATACCCAGTCTGAGTCGTAGAGGAACTCGTCCTCTATTGGTTCCTGTAGGTATCTTGTGTACCGCTGGTCTGTCTCGATGTGCTCTATCACCATGAGTGTGGCGTTCTCGGCTGCCTGGCTCTCGTTGGGGTCGTTTCTCACGGTGATGTAGTAGTTGCCTGGCTGGCTCGGGGTGAAGTACTGGCCTTGCCAGTCGTTGCTTACCTGCTCTGGGTAGCCGGCTGCCTCCGTGTGGCTTGACATGAAGACTGGGTCGGCGTCTGTCTCCCTGTAGAGGAAGATGTCGTAGTCTGTGAGGTGCCTCGTCAGGTTGGCGTACTCGCCGATGAGGTAGATGTGGTAGGTGTGGCCTCCTTCGAGGGTGTAGTTGTAGGTTACGACGTCGCCGGGCTGGGTGAAGTTGAATTCCATCTTCTGGGGGTAGCCGGGTTTGATGACGTCGATCCATTCGCCGTCGTAGGCGAAGTCGGGTGCGGCTGATGCTTGGAGTGTGGTAGTTGTCAGGGCTACTAGGATGGCTATGAATATGCATTGTTGTAGCTGGCGTAGCCTTTCTTGGTTGGGCTGCATCGACGACACTTTTTGGCTGATGGTTGTTCCAGTGGTTGTCAGGTTAAAGTGATTATGAAGGGGTAATCAGTCTCATGGTTCCGCGTTCAGCCCCGGGGCTAGTATATATTAGTATATAGGTTGGCGTGAAAGTCTTTTATAGTGAAAGAATGTTTAGGCTTATCTGAGCTTTTTCCGGTCATTTTTGCCGCGGGAGACGTACATATTAAGATGGATACGGCGTTTTTTTCTAGTAAAAAGGTGGTTTCATCGTTTTTGCTCGATATTTCCTGCTTGTTTTCAATGTATAGGTTATGATTGTTACCTATATTTTCTGGTTAAACGTTGTTTAGAACCCTTATACGGTGGGCGCGGCACAGCGTATCCATGGCAGTGATCCGAGTAAGCATCGCGGGGATCAGACGGGAGACGCCGCGGATCAGGGTGCTCTCCTTAGACCTTCTGGGGCAGGAGTTCAGTTTCCACGCAGGTCAGTGGATCGACTGCTACGCGGACATCGACGGGGTCAGGCACGTGGCGGGCTACTCCATCGCGTCGTCCCCCACCGTTAAGGACCGTATCGAGCTCGCTGTCCGGGAGGGCGATAACCCGGTGACTGCGTTTATCCACGGTGGTGCGAAGCCGGGTGACTCTCTCTACATTGAGGGGGGGCAGGGTGAGGTTTACTTTACCCGTGAGATGGGGGGTCGGCTCGTTGTCGTCGCCGCTGGTATCGGGATCGCGCCGATGATGAGCATCGTCAGGTACGTTCACGAGCTTGGGGACGTGGAGGCGAGGGTGGTCTACGGCGCCGGTTCTGTGGAGGAGCTGGCGTACATCGACGAGTTGACGGAGATAGCGGGGAGTAACCCGGAGATCAGCCTGTACGTGACTGTCAGCGGCGGCGGGGGTGGGTACAGGAGGGGCAGGGTGGACGAGGCGCTTCTCAGGGAAGCCGGGGTTGGTGAGGGTGATCTCTGTTTCGTCTGTGGTCCTCCGCCGATGATCCGTTCGA
>JAFGTA010000141.1 GCA_016934355.1 Candidatus Bathyarchaeota archaeon
AGGCTCTTCGCAGTCGCCGAGGCGTATCCGAATCTGAAGGCTCAGGAGAACTTCAAGCTGCTCCAGGAGCAGCTGGAGGGCATCGAGAACAAGATAGCGTACAGCAGGCAGTACTACAACAACAGCGTGTTGAGCTTCAACAACATAATCACGACGATCCCCGGCATCTGGTTCGCGGGCGGCAGGAAGAAGCACGAGTTCCTTGAGATACCCAATGAGGCACGCGCGGTTCCGCAAGTGAAGTTCTAGATGCAGAGAAGTTTCCACGACGAGCAGTCCCGCAACAGGCGGGACAGTCTACTCCTGGCGGTCGTAGTCAGCGCCGTTCTTTTTATGCTCATCGTCAGCATCAGCTACATCTGGGCGCCGGACGCCGTCTTCGTGATGGTGCCCATCTCGCTCATCTTCGTGTTCATCTACACGTGGAGCAGCTACCAGTACGGCGACAAGGTGGTGCTCAGCAGCACAGGCGCCGTCCCCGCGGAGGGACCCCAGTTCATCTACCTCAACGACACCGTGGAGGGGCTCGCCATAGCAGCCGGCATCCCCAAGCCCAAGGTCTACGTAGTCCAGAGCGACGAGCTCAACGCCTTCGCCACGGGCAAGGACCCGGAGCACGCGTCTGTAGCCGTCACCACTGGACTATTACGGAACCTGGACAGGCAGGAGCTGGAGGGCGTCATAGCCCACGAGATCAGCCACGTCCGAAACAGGGACGTACAGTTCATGACCCTCGTCGCAGTACTCGTCGGATTGATAGGCATACTGAGCCACATGATCCTGCGCAGCTACTGGTGGGGAGGAAGAAGGGGAAGCCGCGACAGGGACAGGGGAGGCAACATACAGCTCATCATCGTCGCCGTCGGGTTCGTCCTAGCGATCTTCGCCCCCATCTTGACCAGGCTGGTTCAGCTCGCCGTCAGCAGGCGGCGGGAGTACATGGCTGACGCCTCGGGCGCCGAGCTCACCCGCTACCCAGACGGGCTGGCGGACGCGCTGGAGAAGATCAGCCAGCACAACCGCGGTAACATGAAGGTAAGCGAGGCTGTGAGCCACCTCTTCATAGCAGACCCCAACAGGAGCGCACTGGACGCGCTGTACGCAACCCACCCCCCCATCGAGGAGCGCATCAAGCGGCTGCGCGAGATGTAGCTAATCCCCTTTTCTTGAAGCGACCGGGTGACCCAGCCTCTCACATGTTTTCCGCATCCTTGTATCCTCCGTTATCAGGGTGAGCCCCTTTGCACGAGCCACCGCGATGTATGATGCATCATAAAAAGAGAGGGATTCATCCTGAGCGAGCCTCAGGGCTTCCTCCTCTACTCCTGTGACTCTTAGAGTCTTCATTACTCTCAGCGTATTTACGAGGACCTTTAGAAGCCTGAGCCCTTCCTCGCTGCTGATTTCCTTGAGTAGGTTGGTCTTCTTCCACAAGATGTTTCCGAGTTCATACCTTGTCAGGTCTAGGGTGTAGGCGTCCCTCAACACGTATACGTCCTTCTCTTGCACTGCCTCGAACAGTGAGGAGGCGTCGAGGAGCATCATCTACTGTCACGGTCTTCTCTGATCATGCGTACGACCTCCTCGGTCGTGAACTTGTCGAAGAGGTGCTTCACCTCGTCGATCTGCTGTTTCAGCTCCTCCAGCTCCCTGTTCTTTACTTCCTCCTCAAGGGCGGCCCTGATGACCTCGGATGTCTTGACGTTGTACCTGTCGATCTTCTCCTTGAGTTCGGGGGGTATCCTAGCTGAGACGGTTTCGTACTTCGCCATCGTAGTACCGAAATGTAATACAATCTGGTGTTACATAAACCTGCTGAACCCCCCTCAAACGAACATCGCCAAACTCACTCACAGCGAGTTTCAATTATGACCTCCCCCAGGTATTACCCATGACAGCGCTTGAAGGACTGCGCGTCCTCGACCTGACCCACGCCCACGCCGGACCCATCTGCACCCTCTTCATGGGGGCCATGGGCGCCGAGGTCATCAAGATAGAGCCCAGCTGGGGCGAGATGACCCGAATGTTCCCTCCCCTCATCAAGGGGCAGAGCCCCTACTTCATGTTCCTCGACCGCTGCAAGAAGGGTATCACCCTCGACCTGAAGAGCCCACGGGGAAACCAGCTCTTCAGGGAGCTTGTGAAGAAGAGCGACGTCGTCATGGAGAACTTCAGCGCAGGCACCATGGACCGCCTCGGACTCGGCTGGGACGTGCTAAGGGAGCTGAACCCGGGCATCATCTACGCCAGCATCTCGGGGTTTGGCCACACCGGCCCCTGGATTGACCGCCGCAGCTTCGACCCCATAGCCCAGGCCACCAGCGGCTACATGTGGATAACGAAGGAAGGAATAGATCCCGAGGGCCCGCCCCTCCAGGCGCCCGACGCAGCCGCGGACACCATCCCCGGCTTCACGTGCCTCATCGGGATACTCGCCGCCCTACACCACCGCGGCAGGACCGGGCGGGGGCAACGCGTGGACGTGGCCCAGATGGACAGCATGATGGCGGTGATGCAGAGCTTCAGCTTCTGGAACCTCGCGGGAACCACGTTCCTCAGCGCCGGCAGAGCAAACAACGTAGGCGTCTCCGGCCTCCACGAGACAAGGGACGGGTACGTCATGTTCAGCGTCCCAGCGGGCAGGATCACGGACTGGTTCAGGGAGCTGCTCGGAGTCGAGGAGCTCAACGAGGAACTTATAGAGGAGTGGGTCAGCCAACGCACCACCGACGAGGTGGTCAACACGCTGGCGGAGACCGGCGTCCCCGTCGGCGCCGTCCACGACCTCGACGAAGCCCAACGGTGCGAGCAGGCGGCGGCCCGGGAGATGTTCGTGAAGGTCAACCACCCGGTCCTCGGCGAGATCACCGAGCCTGGGTTCCCCATCAAGTTCAGCGAGACCAAGGGCGACGCCACCACGCCCGCGCCCCTCCTAGGCGAGCACACCGAGGAGGTGCTGCGGAGCGTCCTGGGGCTCACTGGAGAAGAGGTCGAGTCCCTACGAAAGGAGGGTGTGATCTAGCCCAACAGACGTAAGAATACGCATTATTATGTCTTGATTCCCCGGCTAATATGCGCGTTTTTACGTAGATCAGGATCGGAAACATTATCGGGGTTATTTTCTGGCTGGAGCCCGTTTCCTCGCTTATCAGGGGTATCCCCCTCCCCCCCTACGGTCATCGGCGACACAAGGAAAAATAAGCCGCAAACCATGCGGATGAGAGAACAATAAAAACTGCTTGTTCCATGTAACCGCGAAAAAATCCCTACAGCCGCGAAACCCACAACGGAAACTCCTTAAAAACCCTTTGAAACTTTTAAAACCCCGGTATAAACCACCCTTTATACACCAAAAAAAATTTTTTAAACTTACCTGCCACAGCGAAAACCAAGCCAACCTAAGAAACCCACCCAACTCCCCCAGAAAACGCTTATTCCATGTAACCCGGAACAAACCACAGGTCTACCATAATAAAACCAGATCAAGCCCAGAATTTTTTTTCGCAAGATTCCCGGTAACACGGAACAGGCACCACCCACTTAAATCCCGAGAAGACGCAGCATAATCGACACCCATGAAACCCACGGTAGACCGGAGAGCCCTCACAGAAAACCTCAAACAAATGATCAAAATAGACTCCGTGAACCCCAGCCTCGTCAAAGGCGCGGCAGGCGAAACAGAGATCGCAGACCACGTCGAACAGTGGATGAACAGCCTCGGCCTAGAAACCAACCGCTACGACGTGCAGCCCGGCCGCCCCAACGTGGTAGGCACCCTCAAGGGCACCGGCGGAGGCAAGACCCTGCTCCTCAACGGTCACATCGACGTCGTGGGCGTCGACTACATGACCATAGACCCGTGGGACCCAAGGGTTGACGGCGATAAGCTCTACGGTCGCGGAAGCTTCGACATGAAGGGCGGCCTCGCCGCGAGCATGGCCGCAGTCAAGGCGGTAGCGGACTCAGGGACAGCTCTCAAGGGTGATGTCGTACTCGCCGCAGTCTGCGACGAAGAATACGCAAGCATCGGCACCGAGCGCCTCATGGAGCACGTGACAGCGGATGCAGCCATCGTCGGCGAGGCAAGCGGCCTCAACATCCAGATAGCCCACAAGGGCTTCGCGTGGATCGACGTAACCACCCACGGCGTCGCCGCCCACGGCAGCCGGTACAAGGACGGCGTCGACGCCATCGCCAAGATGGGGCACGTCCTCATCGGCCTCGAAGCCCTCCAGGGCATGCTGCTGGAGACGGAGCACCCCCTCGTAGGCCCCGGCAGCGTCCACGCCAGCATAATCGAGGGAGGCAGCGAGCTCAGCACCTACCCCGACAGATGCAAGCTACAGGTAGAGCGCAGACTCATACCAGGCGAGACCAAGGAAGCCGTCGAAGAGGAGACAAGGAACCTGCTGACAAGCGTCGGCGAGGGAGACCCCGACTTCAAGGCCGACCACATGATAACCTTCTTCAGGGGCCCCATGGAGATAAGCCCGGAGGCAGAGATATGCCGGCTCATCAAGGGGGCCACCGAGAAGCTGCTCGGCTACACCCCCAAGTACACCGGCGGCACCGGCTGGATGGACACCGAGATCATCTGGAACAAAGGCGTACCATGCGTGAACCACGGGCCAAGCGGATACGGCGCCCACGCCAAGGAGGAGTGGGTCAGCCTCGACAGCGTCTACAACACCGCCATCATACACGAATACGTCATAAGGAAGCTCTGCGCCTAGCCGATGTCGCTGAGCCACGCCGTCCGCCTATCCGTGTCGAGGAAGGCGACGGTGCATCTCCCGGTCACGTAGCCGCAGACCTCACCCGGGTTAACCACCAAAACCCCATTCTCTTCCCCTATGCTAGCCCGGTGGGTGTGGCCCCTCACTATCACGTCGTAGCCGCCGCCGTACGCCCTGTCAACGTCCTCCTGCCTGTGGCCGTGAAGCAGCGCGATCCTCAATCCACCCGCCTCTACCTCCGTGAAGAAGCCCCTGATCTCCGCGCCGATCCCCGAGTAAGCCTTGCCTAGGTTCTCCCGCTCCGCGCAGTTGTTCCCGTAGACGCCGATGAGCCTGGCTTCCAGCGGCTTGAAGTGCGCAGCAGTGAAGACCGCGATGTAGTCGCCGGCGTGCAGAGCCAGCCCCACCTTTTCCTCATTGAGCCGCTGCACGGCGCGGTCTATCATGTGAATGTTGTCATGCGTATCAGAGACGAGTCCAACGATCAAGCCTTACCACCACCCAATAGACGCAGGAAACGCTGATAAGCTTCGTCCCACGGCTCCGTCTCCCACGGGGCGTACACCCGTAGCTCCACGCTCTCAGAAACGACGCGCCTCGCCTCCCAGACATCGACAAGCTCCCCGAGGGACACGAGCTGCACAGCCGCGTTGCCCAACGCAGTCGCCTCGACAGGCCCAGCCACGACCTGCGCCCCGGTGGCGTCCGCAGTCATCTGGTTCAGAACCCGGTTCAGTGAGCCCCCTCCGACGACGTGTATCACCCCGGGACTCGTCCCCGTGATCATCTCAAGCTGGTTAAACGCGTGCCTGTAGTTGAGTGCCAGGCTCTCGTAGACGCAGCGGATGTTCTCACCGATGGACATGGGCGCTGCCTGCCCCGAGTCCCTGCAGTACTGGTTGATACGGGAAGTCATCTCGCCGGGTTCGTGGAAAACCGGGTTGTTGGGGTCGATGAGAGACCGGAGCGGAGCCGCCTTCTCGGCGGTCTCGTAGAGCTCGTCGTAGCCCAGAACGGAGCCCTTCATCCGCCACTCCCTCAGGAGCTCCTGCTCGAACCACAGCCCCGGCAGGTTCCTTAGGAGCCTGAAGGTGCCTCCGACGCCGCCCTCGTTGGTGAAGTTGCAGCGGTACACCTCGTCGGTGATCATAGGCTTCTCCACCTCGGTGCCTAGGAGGCTCCACGTGCCGCTGCTGATATACCAGAAGCCCCTGCTCTGGGCGGGCACGGCTGCCACCGCGCTCCCCGTGTCGTGGCACGCCGGAGTGGAGACCCTCAGCCCCATGCTCTCCCCGAGAACCTCGCCGGGGTGAACGGTCTCAGGGAAAATCTCCGACGGTATGTTCACCGCCTCCAGTATCTCGTGGTCCCAGCTCATCAGCCTCGGGTTATACATCTGAGTCGTCGAGGCGTGAGTGAACTCCGCCCTCCTCTCCCCTGTGAGCCAGTAGTTGAACAGGTCGGGGAACCCGAGGTACGCCCCAGCCCTCCTCAAGCCACTACTCCTCGACTTAACCATGCTCGCAAGCTGATAGAGTGTGTTAAGCTCAAGGAACTGGACGCCCGTCCTCTCAAAGATCTCCCTCTGGGGCATCCTCTTGAACACCCACTCCATCATGCCCCTCGTACGGGGGTCACGGTAGTGAACAGGGTCAGATATGAGGTTGCCCTCGGCGTCGAGGAGCCCGAAGTCGACGCCCCACGAGTCGATCCCCACGCTGGACGCGCCGCCCCGCGCCCACTCGATGCCCTTAACCGCCTCACCCCAAAGCCGCTGAACGTTCCAGCGCAGGTGCCGGCCCCTAGTCACAGGGGTGTTGGGGAACCTGTGGACCTCCTCAAGGGTGAAGCCTTCGCCAGTGTAGGCGGCCTTCATCACCCGCCCCTGGGAGGCCCCCAGGTCGACGGCTATGACTTCTGTCATCCCTAGCCTACAGTTACGTCTCCGCAGATATGGACTTTTACACCGAGCTCGTGGAACATGGCTGCCTTCGCCGCCAGCGCCCTGTCGGCCTCCTCGGCGCCCGGCGCGTACACCACCTGAACATGGTTAGCCTTATGCCGAGCCATGAACTGGTCCCGCGAAACGCCGTGAAGCACGGCGCTCATTATAGGCCACTGCGGAGTCGTCGCCTCCCACCTGCGCCGAGTCTCCTCCGGGGGCAGCTCCACGACGGAGGCGCGCCCCATGTCGACGTGTAGGCCGCCGTCCATAACGAAGACGCGGCTCCACACTATCTCGCCGGGTTTGCTCTCGCCCTTTAGTGTGCCCCCGCCGAGAGGGAAATACATAGACGGCTGCCTCTCGCTGCTCGCCCCCCAATACCCGCCTTTGAAGTGGCTGGGCGGCGCTGAGCCGCTGATGAGGAACACCCACACGTACTGGTCGCCATACCAGTCACCCCACCTGACGTCGTGAAGCGTGTTAGCGGGGTCGAGGTCCATCGCCTTCCACACCTTGTTAGTGACCAGCCCGTCGAGGCCGGCGCACTCGTCGACCTCGTTGAAGTGCGGAAGCGCCTCCCCCTTGTACAGCTCCTCGCCGGTCTCGGCGTGGTAGACGGGGGGCCTATCCACGTTGTTGAGCAGTCCCTCCGCGAGGTCGCTCGCGGGCGCCATGTCCTTGAGGCCCTGCTGGTACTGTATGCCGATGAGAGCGCAGCCGAAGCCGTCTGCGATCCTGACGGCTGCGACGTACATCTTGCACTGCTCAAGTATCTGGCGGTCGGTCAGCTCCGTCGCCTCGTCAACTCCTGTGACGAAGGTCATCCCCTTGGCGTCCAGCCAGCCCCTAACCGCCTGAGCCTCCGAGTCGCTGACCCCCCTCATGGCGGCTACCAGCGCCGACTGGCTGAGTCGTTCCTTGTATACGCCGAGGGGGTTGAGAAGCTCGTCGTCGATGATGGCGTTGTACATGCCCATGCAGCCCTCGTCGAATATCCCCATAACCGCCTTATCGTGCCTAAGCTGCCTCGCAAGCGACGCCCCCAGCTTGTATTCTTCTTTAGGCAGCCTCCCCGGGTCAAGGTCCCTGACGTGCCTAGTTTCGTGGGTGATCTTTCCCTCCTTCAGCCACTGCCTGATGCCCTTGAGGAAGAACTCGTCGTCGAAGTTCTCGCTCCAGATGGTGCTGTACTCTACACCCATCTTGGTGAGGCTCGCGTTGAGGTTCAGCATCCCTACGAGGCCAGGCCACTGGCCGCTCCAGTTAGCCATGGTGAGTATCGGCCCCCTGTGGTCGCGGAGCCCCGCGAGGACGTGGTGGCTGTACTGCCACACGGCCTCGGCTACGATGACGCGTGCGTCTTTGGGGATGTCCTTGAAGACGTCCATGCCCATCCTCTGGTTCCAGATGAAGCCGTGGCCCAGCTTCTCGTCGATGGGGTGGCCTCTCAGCACGTGGTAGCCCTCTTTCTCGAAGGCTGCCTTGATCTTGGCTTCCATCGCCTTCTGGGCGGGCCAGCACTCCTGGTTGGCGCTGAGTCTGAGGTCCCCGCTCGTCACAAGAACTATCTCGTTGGACCCGAGGGGCTCTGGCTCCTTGATCTTAGGGACTGAATAACTCGACATAGAGGAAAAATAGGCGTGAGGAGTGATAAAACTTAGTCTCGGCGCCCCGCGTGGTACAGTATGTCGCTGACGCTGAGTATCTCCAGCGTCGTCGTGAGGCCGGGGGCGATGAGGGTCGACCCCGACACCAGGGCGATGACGTTGTCCTCATCGATGTAGCCCTCGTCTATACCCGTCCTCACCGCCCGGATGACCAACTCGTCCCTGTCATCTGTCCACGGGACGTTCAGTGACTCCACGCCCCAGTAAAGATGCATCCTCCTGCTCACCCGAGGGTCTTTGGAGACCGCCAGTATCCTTGTCTTCGGCCGGTGGGTGCTCACCATCAGGGCGCTGAAGCCGCTTCGGGTAACCACTATTATCGCGGAAGCCTCGACCGCCTCGACGGCCCTCGTAGCCAGCTCTCCAATAATGTTGGGCAGCAGGTTGCCCCTCTCCGACGGCTCCCTGTGAGTGATCTGCTCCTGGACCACCCAGCCTATGTTGTTCATGGCACGCACCGCCTCCACAGGGTACTTGCCCACCGCCGTCTCCCCGCTGAGCATCACAGCGTCCGCGCCGTCCAGCAAAGCGTTAGCCACGTCGCTGGCCTCAGCTCTCGTGGGTCTCGGCGTGTGCATCATTGACTCCAGCATCTGGGTAGCGACGATCACAGGCTTGCCCAGACGGTTGCAGGCGGCTATGATCTTCTTCTGGAGGAGCGGCACCTCCCATGGAGGTATCTCGATGCCGAGGTCACCCCTCGCGACCATGATGCCGTCGCTGGCCCCTATTATCTCCCCGATGTTGTGGATGGCGTCGCCGTGCTCGATCTTGCTTATCACAGGCTGGTCGCCGCCCGCGTCCGCGATCGCCCTCTGGACCGCCTGCACGTCCGACGCGTCCCTGATGAAGCTCGCGGCGAACCAGTCGCAGTCCATCTCGACGCCGAACCTGATGCCCAGCAGGTCCTTATCTGTGGGGGGCCTCAGGCTGAGCGACGCCCCCGGCGCGTTGAGCCCCTTCCTGCTGGAAACCTCTCCGCCGGAGGCGACGACTGTGTCGAAACCCCTCTTGTCACCGTCTACGCCTGTGATCTCCAGGTCGATCAAGCCGTCGTTTATGTAGAGGTGGCCGCCCACGTGTATCTCGGTGGGTAGCCTGTCGTAGCTGACGCTCATCTCCCTCCTGTTCCCGAGGATGGGCTCCGTGGTGAAGTGGATGCTGTCACCCTCCTCCAACAGGTGCGGCTTGTCGAGGTCGCCGAGCCTTATCTTCGGGCCGGGGAGGTCGACCATGATGCTGAGGTTGCCCATGGACCTGAGCCTCTTGAACACAATCTTCTTCTCCTGAGGTGTGCCGTGGCTCATGTTTATCCTAGCGACGTCCATCCCGGCCTGCGCCATCGCCCCGAGCGTCTCCTTATCTTCTGAAGCTGGCCCTATCGTGCACACGATCTTGCTGCGTATGAAGGGAGGAATCCTCATCTCACATATCGGTGGACGCCCTGAGGTTAAAAGCGACTCGCAGCCCGGAAGCCTTCAAATCCTGAGGAGCCGATACAGAGGCGATCACGGTGAGTGAGAAGCCCCGCGTCTTGATTATACACGGCCCGATAGGGTGCGGGAAGACTCAGAGAGCCCTTGAGCTGGCAGAGAAGGCTAGAGAGGCTGGCGTCAGGGTACTCGGGATTGCTAGCCTGAGGCTCATGGACGGCGACGAGACAATAGGCTACGAGGGGCTTGACCTATCCACCGGCTCAAGGTTCCCAATGGTCATGCTCAGCACACTAGCCGAGGGAGAAGAATGGAGGAAGCTCGGGAAATGGAAGTTCTCCTTCAGTGACTCGGGCTTCGGCGAGGCGAACAGGATTCTGACGGAGGCAGCCACTGAGATGGACGACGAGACCATGGTGGTAGCCGACGAGTACGGGCACATCGAGCTCCTCGGCCAAGGCATCCACCCCGGCTTCACCCGGGTCTTGGAGTCTCTCAGCCATGGGGGACGCCTCATAGTCCTCTGCAGGACCGACAAGGTGGACGCAGTGCTTGGTTTGCTGCCGGATGCGACTCGTGTAATGGCTTTGGAGGCGGACCGCGTCGACTTCTGGGAGAGCCTCGGCGACTGTTTTATCTAGACGTTAGACAGAGTTCACCCCATCTCAACGTGAAGTGTCCCACATGGAGTACGATAAAATATTATCCGAGGTTCTTGGTAGGAAGGAGTTCCTGGTCGTCGGCAGGAACGTCATCAGGACAGACGCCCTCGACAAGGTGCTCGGCAGAGCCAGGTACACTGCGGACTACATACCGAAGGGCACGACGCTTCTGAAGGTCTACCGCAGCACAGTCCCCCACGCATTGATAAAGAGCGTAGACACGGCAGAGGCGCTGAAGGTGCCGGGCGTGGATGCCATCTACACGGGCGCAGATGTTACAGGTAACAACCAGATCGGGTATGCTCTCCCGGATCAGCCTTTCCTCAACGACGAGAAGGTCCACTTCATAGGTGACCCGATAGCGCTGGTGTGCGCCAAGGACGAGTACGCGCTGGAGAAGGCGTTCGAGAAGATACACGTCAGGTACGAGGCTCTCCCTGCAGCCCTTGACATCGACGCGGCTCTAGCCGACGGCGCCACGGACATCCACGAAGGCGGGAACATCGCCCTCACAACCAAGATAAGGAAGGGCGACGCGGAGAAGGGCTTCGAGGCGGCGGATGTGGAGGTCGAGGAGACCTACTGGAGCCCCTACCAGGACCACATGTACCTCGAAACCGAGGCCGCGTACGCCATCCCCGAATCCGGCAAGGTGACTGTCATCGGGAACGGCCAGAGCCCCTTCCTCATAAGGGAGAAGGTGGCATACGTCCTCGGCTGGGACCTCAACCAGGTAAGGATCATACAGGCGTTGACGGGCGGGGCCTTCGGCGGCAAGGACGACCAGGGTCCACTGGTCTGCGCCTATGCCGCGTTCGCCGCGACGAAGCTCGGCAAACCGGTGGCTCACGTCTGGGATAGGACCGAGTCCCTCTCCTACAGCAACAAGCGGTTCCCAGCAAGGATAAAGTACAGGTCCGGTGCGGACAAGAAGGGAAAGGTAACGGCGGTTGACGTCGACATCACCCTCGAATGCGGCGCCTACGCTAACAGGGCGCCGTTCTGGCTGTGGAGGCAGACCGCCCACGCCGCAGGCCCCTACGAGGTCGACAACTGCAGTGTAGACGGGCGGGCCGTCTACACCAACAAGGTCTACGGCGGCAGCTTCAGGGGCTTCGGGGACTTAGCGCTACACTTCGCAGCCGAGAACCAGATGGACAGGCTCGCGTACGAGCTGGGCATGGACCCCATCGAGCTGAGGCTCAGGAACGTGCTCAAGGTGGGCAGCCGAACCACGTGCGACCAGGTGCTGGACCACAGCGTCGGCATCGAGCAGTGCCTCAAAGCGGTGAGGGACGCTTCAGAGTGGAGCAAGCACAGGGAGCCTGTCTGGGAAGGCAGTAAGGTCAGGGGCTACGGCGTCGGGTTAGCCTACCACGGGATCAGTACAAGCCGTAGCACGCCGGACTGGAGCGCCGCCAGCCTCCTGTTGAACCAGGACGGCAGCGTCACCTACAGGACCGGCATCGTCGAGATTGGGCAGGGAAGCCCATTCGGCCACGTCAAGATTGTGAGCGAGATCATCGGCGTGCCCCCCGAGGGCATCAGGATCGAGCTCCCGGACACCGACAGCACACTCAACGCCAAGCCCACCCACGGCAGCCGCGGCCTCATGCTGGGGGGCACCGCGGCGGCTAAGGCGGCCCTCAAGCTCCGCGAGAACATGGTGGCCTGCGCTTCCGAGCTTTTCGAGGTACCAATTGACCGGATCAACCTTGAAAACGGCAAAGCCTACGACAAGAAGGACCCAGAGACCAGCATCACGGTAAAGGAGCTCGCGGAGGAGATGTATAACCGCGGCTATGACCCCGGCGCCTACGGTTACTTCAAGGCGCCTAAACGGTTCTTCGACCCCGAGACGGGGCTGGGCGTCAACTACAGCGTCTACACCTTCGCCGCCACAGTAGCCGAGGTCGAGGTCGACACCGAG
>JAFGTA010000142.1 GCA_016934355.1 Candidatus Bathyarchaeota archaeon
GCCGTGCTCCTTGGTCCTCGCGCCGAGGGGGATCATCACCACCTCATAGCGGTTGAACGCCTCCTCCGCCTCCATCCATGTCAGGTTTTCCAGCCGGACGCTTTCGGAAACCATCGGCTATGTAGTGGACGGATGTTTTGATAAGATTGGTGCCGCCGGAGTGATTTGAACACTCGGCACCCCGGTCTTCAGCCGGGCGCTCTCCCAGGCTGAGCTACGGCGGCACGCAACAATACACCAAGCGGAGAAAATAAAAGCCTTACTCAGCCCCCACAGAACTCGGGAAGAAAAGGTTAGAGCCCCCACAAAAAAAGGGAGGCGGTGAGGCTATGCCCTCTTGAGGATTCTTCCCGGTCTGACGCCTGTGTGTCTAGCTTTCTCGACGACCGGCACCCCGTTGACGAACACGTACTCGATACCGCTGGGCTGCCTCCTAGGCTCAAGCGGAGTACCGTTCACCTTGAGGCTCGCATAGTCCATGAGAAGAATGTCGGCGTAGCCGCCCTCCTTGATGACCCCCCGCCCCTCGAGGTTGTACCGATTCGCCGCCTGCGTAGACGTCTTGTGGACTGCTTCGACCAGAGTGAATGTCTGCGTCTGCTTCACCCACTTCTCATAGAAGCCTACGAAGGCGGCGTAGTCCATCATCTCCCGCCCCGAACGCCTGACAGGCGGATGCATCGAGTCATAGTCCACGCCCCAAGCGTCGAGCCCAACGGCGCACGCCGGGTGCTCGAAGAAGATGGTCTGGTACGACGCGTCGCCTCTATCCTCGCCAGCGAAGCCCAGCCCCTCCTTGGCGTCAGGGTCCTCCACGATGAGGTCGAGCCACGTGTCGAAGGGCTCTGTGTTCCTCTCCTCGGCTATCCGCTGTATCGTCTTGTTCACGCATCCGGGGTTCCTGTGCTCAAGGACAGTGATGTTCTCGGCCCAACGCGGGTTGGTGTTGGGGTTGTACGCGACGCGGATGAACCATCTTCCCGCCTTGATGGCGCCCTTGACGTCCTCCCTGAAGTCGGGCGCCTTAAGCCACTCCGCGAAGCTCGCCCTGGACCCAAGCTCCCTGACCCACGGCTCAAGGAGGTCTGTGAGGTAGCTCCAACCGTGCAGCCCCTCGGGCAGCGCAGCCATGGGCATGGCGTCGAAGCTCACGTCGAGACCCTCCTCGTTGGCTTCGTCTATCACCTGCAGCGTCGCCCTCCGGTTAGCCTCCTCCAGTACGGATGGACCCCCCGCGGGGGAGATGTCCCAGCCCGTGAAGAGGTGCGCGATGTTCATCCTTACGCCCGCCGCCCTGCAGATGTCGATGACCTCAATGATGGCGTCGATCCTCTTAGGGAGGCGGTGACCGGCGGCCATGCCGCGCCTCAGCCCGGTGCGCCGCGCGTGAGGCGAGAACACGCCGCCGTAATCCTTCGCTATAGCTACGCACTCGACGAGCTCCATCCTGTCGGCGAACACCCCAGGGTCGTAGTCGAGGCCCACAGTCACCCCGCGGCACCCGTCATCCATACACTCTCGTACCAGCGCCTTGATCTCCTCCAGCTCGTCTGGCTTCGACGGCCTCCTTGAATCCTCCCCGAGGACGACCTTCCTGCACGCGCCGTGTCCCACGAGGGGAACGTAGTTGCAGGATATGCCGACGTCCTCTACCGCCTGGAAGAACTCGGCCATGGAGCGCCAGTCGACGGTCCACCCGAACTTCTCCTTCATTATGGAGTTGACCTGCTCCCTTGGGAAACGCGTCTGATTGGGGTAGTACTTGAAGCGCGTCAACTCGCCCAGGTAGATCTGGGCGTAGTCGCTTGGGAGGGTGATCACGTCTCCGAGGGGCGCGGGGGCTACGCCGCAGTTGCCTCCGATGAAGGTGGTGATGCCCTGTAGGAGATAGCTTTCACACTTGGGGAAGAATCTGAGGTTGACGTCCGCGTGGCTGTGGCAGTCGATGAAGCCCGGAACAGCGGTCAGCTTTTGGGCGTCTATCTCCGTCTTTGAGTCACCTTTGACGTCGCCTACTGCGGCCACTCTGTCGGAGATTATGCCTATTGAGCCCTTGTAGGGCTGTTTTCCGCTTCCATCGACGATCCTAGCGTCTTTTATGAGATAATCGTATTCGTCCAATATTCTCAGTCTTGATAATCTCTTTGATTATTTAACATTGATTTCCACCGCCAGACGCAGTAAATCTAGTTAAACGGCTCGTATAATTCACTGACAGTAACCGCGCTCTACCCGGAGTCGAGGAAGCCCTTGACTGTATAGTATACGCCCTCGGCCACAAGTATGGGGATGTACGCGAGTATGTACAGCATCTGGTACGCGTCGTCCTTCAGCGTGGACGGGTTTAGCTCCCGAAGGAGCTCGATTGGCACCCTCGTCGCGCCGGATATCCGCGCCTCGTAGTCCAGCCTCACGTTCAACGCCAGCCGCTTCAGCCAGCCGCTGTGCTCCCTGAATATGCGGGCGTGCTCCCGCTCGTGGCTGAGGATGGCGTCGTGTATCTCCCTGTACCGTCGGAGCCCCTCGTGGAGTATGATGGTGTCCGTCATGTAGTCGTACTCGCCAAGCGCCTGTGGGCATGGATGGTAGTGTATCCTCGGCATCGCGGACCGCCTGAACACATACATTTACATCCACGGTTTTATGACGGTTGCGTTCACACGTGAAAACAATAAATTCCCGTCGACGGAATATCATCCCATGTTCAAAGACACCTACGAGAAGCTCAGGGCCGAGGTCTCGGGCGACATCACCTACAACTACGTCGCCGAGATCAGCAGGCACCACAGGATACAGGCGAGCCCCGGCCTAAGGGACGCCGCCCGGTTCGCAGTGGAGACTTGGAAGGCGGCGGGAATCGACGCCTCCATCCACAGCTACCCGGCGGACGGGCGGAGCCTCGCGTGGAGCAGCCTCATGTTCAAGGAGTGGGACTGCTTCGACGCTGAGCTCAAGCTGGTCGAGCCCGAGGAAAAAGCAGTGTTCCTGGCTCGCTGGGGCGAGGCGAAGCTAAGCCTCATCCAGAGGAGCCACCCGACGCCCCCCGACGGCGTGGAGGCAGAGGTGGTGTACGTCGGCAAGGGCGAGGAGGAGAGCGACTACAAGAAGCTGGACGTGGCAGGCAGGATGGTGCTGACGGACGGCGACGTGATGCGGGTCCACAGGCTCGCAGTCGAGGAGCGGGGCGCCGTGGGCATCATCTACTACGGCACATGGGTGCGGGAGCCGGAGCTGCCTGAGGGGGAGCTGGACGACGCCCTCAAGTATACCAGCTTCTGGTGGAGCGGCGGCGAGAAGCCCGCATACGGCTTCGTGCTGACGCCGCGGAGGGGCAGGTGGCTCAGGGACCTCGTGAACGAGAGCAAGAAGCCTGTGAAGGTTCACGCCCGGGTGGTGAGCAGCGTCTACGCGGGGAAGCTGGACAACGCCGTCGCCACCATCCCCGGCGAGACCGAGGAGCAGGTAGTGGTTGTCGCCCACATCTGCCACCCCCAGCCGAGCTGCAACGACAACGCGTCTGGCAGCGCCGCCGCGATGGAGGCGGCCCGCGCCCTGAGCAAGCTCATAGCCGAGGGTAAGCTCGCCAAGCCCCGGAGAACGATAAAGTTCACTCTCGTGCCGGAGATGAGCGGGAGCTACGCGTACCTCGCCGCGAACGAGGCGGACATCCCAAGGATGGTGGCTGCAGTGAACATGGACATGGTCGGCGAGAAGCAGTGCGTGACCAGCGGCAGCTTCATCGTGGAGCGGACCCCCGAGGCTTTCCCAAGCTACGTGAACAGCGTCATGGCATCCGTCTTCAAGGAGGTCACCGCCGAGGTGAAGAACCTGGGCGGAAGCAGCAGCTACGCGCTGTTCAGGCACACCGAGACGCCTTTCAGCGGAGGCAGCGACCACTACGTCTACAGCGACCCGTCTGTGGGCGTCGGCTGCCCAATGCTCATCCAGTGGCCAGACAAGTTCTGGCACACGAGCTACGACACGTTGGACAAGGTGGACCCCGAGATGCTGAGGAGGGCGGCGTTGGTCACGGCCACGTACGCGTACTTCATAGCGTCCGCGGGCCCAGCCGAGGCGACGTGGATAGCGGCGGAGACCCACGCACGTGAGAAACGGCTCCTGCTGGAGAGGCTCAGAGGCTACGTCGAGGACGCGTGCAACAAGCCTGGGGAGATGCCGAAGGCTGTGCGTCTGCTCAGGGGGCAGGCCGAGTACTGGGACCGTGTGGCTTTCAAGGCAGTGGAGTCGGCGGCGAGGCTCGCGCCGGACGAC
The DNA here is from genome assembly GCA_016934355.1 of Candidatus Bathyarchaeota archaeon. Next base: position 4,273 of record JAFGTA010000142.1, read on the forward strand.
GAGGGGCTCAGGAAGACGGTGAAGGCCCTCACGCGTGACATCCACCAGACCACCCGTAGCCAGACTAAGGTCGCCGTCAACACGATGGAGGCGGTACTCGCCGCAGGCGGAGTCGAGGCGAAGCCGTACAGGAGGAAGAGGATGACCAAGCTGGAGCGGGAGGCCGCGGCGGTGGTGCCGTCGAGGCTGTACCGGGGCCCCATAAGCACGCGGTACTGGGTGGACAAGCTGAACCCCGTGGAGAGGGAGAGCCTCAGGAAGCTGGAGAAGGATCACCCGCTTGGCAGGGGTGTGGGCACCCTCGCCATCTACTGGACGGACGGCGTGAGGAGCATCTACGAGGTGAGCGAGATGGTGCGTATGGAGAGGGGCGAGACGGATATGGAGTACCTGGTGGAGTGGTACGGGTACCTTGAGCGGATGGGTCTGGTGGGGCTCCACCGATAAACTTTAAACCCTTCTTTTCTTCCCTATAGGACGCACGGGGCCGGTGGTCTAGTGGTATGACATCGCCTTGACGTGGCGAGGGTCGCAGGTTCGATCCCTGCCCGGCCCACCACCTTCTTTCCAGATACTGTTTTAGTAGGGATAAGTATGCCTTGGGGATCACGAGACGGCAACATAAAATCGAGATAGGTACCCAGATTAGCCCTACCCAACCAGACCTGTTATCCAAATAAGAAATATTCCTTGTTTATCAGATTTATTCATAGTATCATAGCCCATTAATCCCATAATTATTAATAAGAAAAAAGGAATAATTTTCAGTTATCTTACTCATTTCACTTATAAACACACCAATTATTTATTTAAAATAAAAGCTATTTTTACTTTTTTTCAAATATCAATATCCATATTAACACAGCTTCCTTCACCCTTCATAGAGGTTTTTTGAATGAGCAATGAGAAAAACCTTCAGAGCGCAATAGACGAAAAAGGATACAAGTGGAAACACGGAACAACCACACTCTCAGCCCTAAGCAACAACGAGAAAAAGGCCCGGCTCGGACTCAAGATAGAAAAGGCAGAGCTAGACGCCACAGCCAAAGCCATACAGGCAGCCACAAGCCTACAGACGTTCCAGGCAGCCTTCTCACTACCCGCCGCGGTGGACTGGCGGAACAAAGGCGGCGACTGGACCACCCCCATCAGAGACCAGCAGAGCTGCGGCTCATGCGTCGCCTTCGGCACCGTAGCCACCCTAGAGGCACGGATAAACATAGCGTGCAACAACCCCAGCCTCGACAAGGACCTATCAGAGGCACACCTCTTCTACTGTGGCTGCGGCAACTGCTGCAACACCGGGTGGAACTTCAGCCCCGCCCTCACGTTCTGCAAGAACACGGGCGTAGGACTCGAATCAAGCTTCCCCTACACCCCCGGCAACCAGCCGTGCAAGGCAGGCGTCACACCCTACATCAAGATCACAGGCTTCAGCACGGCCCTCACCATATCGGACAGGAAGAACGTACTCGCCAACAAGGGCCCCATGGTCGCAGGCATGGCGGTCTACTCAGACTTCTTCGGCTACACCGGCGGAGTCTACCGCCACGTCAGCGGAAGCCTACAGGGGTACCACGCGATATGCGTCGTGGGGTACAGCGACGAGGAGGAGTGCTGGATATGCAAGAACAGCTGGGGCACCGGCTGGGGAGACAGCGGCTGGTTCAAGATCGGCTACGGCGAGTGCCTAATAGACACCAGCTTCGCATTCTACGACGTAGAGCTGACATGCCCGTCGCCCACGGACCCATGCCAGAAGTACGTGCCATACCTCAAGAAGGTGCTAGCCGCCGCGTACAAGAACCCCCGGCTCAAGGCGTGCCTCTGCTACTACATATGCAGGACAGGCAGGAGGCCGCGCGTCACAATAACCGACCTCATAATAACCAGACAGGTGTACCTCATCCTCAGGAAATGCCCCAAGTACCGCGTACCATTCTGCCGACTACTCAGATGCACAAGCTACTGACAGCCATAGGAGATTAGAAGAGATGAAGAAACCGGAACAAGACGAGGAAACCGACGAGGTGCTACAGATGATAGACCAGGAGCTAGAGATGAACGAGCTGGAGCTAGAGCTGGCAACGGCAGAGCTAGAGGAAGAGGAGTACGAAGTCTCAGACCTCGAACTAGAGCTAGCCTCCCCCACCATGTTCATGGACGCCGAGGAGGAACTCGAGGTGACTGAGCTCATGCTGGAGCTGGCGCCAGCCGAGCTGAAACAAGAGGAGCATGAAGCCTCCGACCTCGAACTAGAGCTAGCCTCCCCCGCCATGTTCATGGACACCGAGGAACAGCTAGAGGTGACTGAGCTCATGCTGGAGCTGGCACCGGCAGAACTGGAGCCCGACATCGAAGCCGAGCTACTAGTAGAAGTTATTACAGAAGAAAACGAGGATGAATAACAGAACAGCCTATACAGGTAGACGCTGAGGACAAAAATGTCGACAAAATACAAACCCCCAAATTTTTTTATCAAAACAACCCGGGGCAAAGAGTTCACAATAGCCCTAGACTCCATACCCTCCGCGGGCTACACCTGGGATGCACAGTACGATGAAACGATCCTAGAACTAGCGAAACCCAAGGAGACCGCCCGGTTAACAGACGCCATCGGCGGCGGCGTGGAGGAGCTGTTCACGTTCCGCACCAAGAAGAAAGGCAGCACAGAGACCACCATGACATACAAACGAGCATGGGAGAAGACCCCCGAGAAAACCATGCAGTTCAGAATCGAAGTAGAGTAAACAACTGAGCGTCACGCAGCTTGTCTAGAGACTACGATACATGTGTTCATGTTAGCCGAGCAGATAGACGTGCTCATCTTCAGAGGCGAGCAGATGCGACCTCGCGCCAATCTTCCAGCCACTGCCCACAGTCTCAAGGTAGTAGTAGCGTACGTCGTTGACCTCGTAGAACGTACCGAAGAAGCCGTCACCCTTAGCCACGACAACACCCACGTGGCTGACGTCCTCAAGGACTACAAGCCCCACGTCGTAGCCCATGGCGTCAAGGATGGACGCCGCCAAGATCGATGAGTCCACGCTGTCGCCGCCCATGCTGAAAAGCGTCTCCAAGGGGTACCTCGGGTAGCCGTCCCACGGCTCCGTGATCGAGCCCTCGGTGAAGGGCAGGCTCTGGACGAAAGCCGCTACGAGGTTCACAGTATCGAAGTCGTTGAACTCCTCGCTCTCCGCGGTCGCGGTGAACGCCTCAGCCAATCCCTCAATAACCTCGTCGTCACCGGGGTCCGCGCACATCGACACCCAGTCCGCCCAGTCTGAGAGCCTCTCCCTGACACTGTAATCGCTGTAAGCCGACAGCGGGAACATGTGAACGTAGGACCTGCCGTGGCTATCATACGTCCAGTCGAACTGCTGAGTCACGTTGACGTCGATGGACGCCGCCACCTCCGCCTCCAGGCGCAGCACATCTGCGTTCAGCGACTCCACCTGAGACTCCAACGAAGACACCTGACCCATGAGGTCATCGATCTCCTCCTGCGACGGCGCCGTCTCGTTCACGACAGGCTCCTGACTCTCCTCAAGCTCCGCCACACGCTCCTCAAGCGCCATGACGTTCTTCTCCAGAATGAATATGATCTGCTCCTTCCCCGCCAAGACGACCTCGTAACCGCTCTCGGCCTCAGCAAGCCTGCCCTCATACTCCGACGCCTGAACCTGTATCCGGCTGTTCAGCAGAACGTATGCCCCACCGACCCCGAGGAGGAGGCCTAGAACCGAGCCTATGATAAGTGAAAGTATGATCCTCTGGGTGTCTGACATGTTTACTAGAAGCCTCAACCCGTAGATAAAACTGTGTGAAGCCCATCCCCCTTCAATCATATGGAGCCGACGTGAAAGGCCTAAATACATTTACCAATTATTGAAAGTGTAGTAAAACACCATATTCTATTTAAACCAAATAAATAAGTAACAGCGTCTTGTCAACGGAAGCCCCTCCCCAGGCATCGAGGATAACAGTGATACATATAGACGACGATCCGTCGCAGCTCAAGTTCACCAAGATATTCCTCGAGAAAGCGGAACCGAGACTCAAAATAGTCTCGGTCTCAAGCTTCGACGAGCTGCTACAGCAGCTGCCCGAGCCCTACAACTGCTTCCTCTCGGACTTCAAGATGCCCCAAGTCGACGGCATCCACCTCTGCCGCATCCTCAAGCAGAGCACAGACAAGCCCTTCATACTATACACGGGCCACGGCAGCGAGGAGGTAGCCGAGAAAGCGTTCGCGTCGGGCGTCGACGACTACATAAGGAAGGAGATGGAGCCCAGCCACTACCAGGTGCTCGCCAACAGGATAATCCAAATAGTCGAGAAATACAAGGCAGACGAGGCGCACTTCGTCTACAAGAAGCGCCTAGAGGCGCTGCACACCCACGCCGTCGACCTAGCCTCCGCCGAGACCATGGAGGAGATAGCGGAGCACCTGTTCACGGCTGTCAGGAGGACCCTCGACATTTCGTTCGCAGGCATACACTTCCTGATGGACGGCAAACTTGTCGAGCAATTCACCATGGGGGCCCACCTTCCGGAGCCTTTCGTCCAAGAGCTTGATGGTAAGGGGGTGACCATCAGAGCCTTCCGAAAAGAGAAGACCCAGGTCGTCCCAGACACCAGGCAGGACCCTGACTACACCGACTGGACGAAGGGGATGCGCCTCCTATCCGAGGCCGCGGTGCCCTTCAAGATCAACGGAGAGCCAAGCGGCGTCATCAACGTAGAGAGCAAGAAACTCGACGCCTTCCCCGTGGAGGATGTGGCCCTACTCGAGATACTGACGTCCCACCTCGCCTCAGCCGTCTCGAGGCTGAAGCAGGTGGAGTACTACAGGAGCTCCGAGAGCAAGTGGAGGACTATCCTTGGGTCCTCGATGGACGCTGCATTCGTTCTCTCGGGTCCAGAGATCGTGTATGCGAATCATAGAGCCGCCGGGCTCCTTGGGTACGACTCCCCTGAAGACCTCGTGGGGCTGGATGGACTCAGCATAACGGCGCCCAGAGACAGGGAGCTTGTTCTTGAACGTATACGCCAGAGGCAGGGAGGGCTTAACCCGCCGAGCCGCTACGAGATAACCTTCATCAGGAGGGACGGCACCGAACTCACGGTGGAGACGAACGCAAGCCTCATAGAGTACGACGGCCGCCCAGCGTCCCTCTCGTTCTGCAGGGACCTGACGGAGAGGCTCCAGTACGAGAACAAGCTCTCGGCGCTCCACGCCTGCGCGGTGAAGCTCGGCAAAGCCAAGACGGCGGACAGCATATACGCCATCGTACTCGACACCATCAAGTCCGTGCTGGGCTTCGACTTCGCGGGCATCGCCATCAGAGAGGGCGACTTCATGAGATACAAGAGGAGCGTGGGGCATCTCCTCGTGGCGAACTGGTCCATCCACGTCGACGAGAAGTGCGTCACCGCACGCACCTACCGGACGGGGAAGAGGCAGCTAATACCAAATATAAGGCTCGACCCCGACTACATCGAGCCACCCCTCGAGGAGGACGACGTTTCCGAGTCGATGTCGGAGCTCGCCGTCCCAATCAACGAGAACGGAAATGTCATCGGCGTAATCAACGTCGAGAGCAAAGAGTTAGACGCCTTCACCAGGCACGACGCCGAGCTCATCGAGACCCTTGCGATGCACTCAGCCTCATCGCTGCGCAGGATAAGGGAACGCGAAGGGCTGGAGCAGCTGGTCGAGGAGAAGACAAGCAAGCTGCTGGAGGCAGAGAGGTTCGCCGCCCACGGAAAGATAGCTTCTATGGTGGCCCACGACCTCAGGGGGCCGCTGCAGACCATCAGGAACTCCGCGTACCTGCTCGGCAGAGACGAGGGAGGCAACGTCGATAGGATCGAGAACTCCGTCGACTTCATCGTGAAGATACTTGAGGAGTTGAAAGATTATACGATGAACGTCCCCGTGACCACGGTCACCTGCGACCTCGGCTCACTCATCAGGGTCACAACGGACGAGATGGTGATACCGGACGACATAACGGTCACCATCACAGAGGAGGGCGACACCGGTGACGTGGAGATCGACTCGATAAAGATACGTCGAGTGCTCAACAACCTGCTCATGAACTCCGTCGAGGCCATGCCAAAAGGCGGAGAAATAAACATCAAGCTGATACAGAGTGAATCAGGCGTCAGGCTAGAGGTCAGCGACACAGGCACAGGCGTCAGGGAGGAGATCGTTTCGAAGCTGTTCACAGGGTTCGTGACGACGAAGGCCAACGGCCACGGGCTGGGGCTCCACTTCTGCAAGAGGATCGTGATGGACCACGGCGGCAGGATGTACCTCGACACGGATTACACAGGTGGAGCGAAGTTCGTGATAGAGCTGCCTACAAGAGGCGGCGCCCCACGAGACCCGGTTAGCGACGCCGAGTATGAGCTTGAAGTCAGCGGCAGAGCCGAGACACAGGTCTAACCCTTTTTCATCTCGGCCAGAGCTCTAAGAAGATTAGGCTGGGATGGGCTGCTCTGGCGCGGAGGGCTCGTCGCTCTGGATGAGCAGCCGCGTGAAGTTGCCGTCGATGATCTTGTAGAAGTCGAGGAGGACCACCAGCCTGTCTCTCTGCTTCCCTACGCCGATTGTATACTCGTTAATCCCCGTGCCGTCGTTGTTGGCTGCATCGATCTCACCTCCCGGGATGGTGGAGACCTCTGTCACCTGGTCCACTATTATGCCCACCATGTACTGGTGGTGCTGAACCCAGATGATCTTTCGGCCCCCGTCATCGGCGCCCTGCAGCCCAAGTAGGAGCTTGAGGTCCATCACGGTGATGATCTGGCCGCGTAGGTTGGAGACGCCGAGGACGAAGTGAGCAGTGCCGGGCACCGGCGTCACGGGCTGCATTCCAAGTATCTCCCGGACCTGGTGCACCGGGACGCCGTAGTTCACTTCGCCGACTGTGAAGTTCACTATCTGAAGGTCGTCTGTCAACTCTCATCCCCCTAGACGCTCACCTGCTCAAGGACTCCCTTGAGCCTAGTGACCTCCTGGACGATCTGTTCGCTGAGCTCGACGCTGCGCCTGCTCTCCTCCTGGACCTGCTGGCTGCTCGAAGCGACCTCCTCTGTGCTGGCTGTCTGCTCCTCGACGCTCGCCGCCGACTCCTCTGCTGCGCTGGCGGCCTCCTCGCTGAAGCTGGCGACCTGCTGTATCGCGCCGTTCACCTCCTCTATGGCCTTGACGCCGTCTGAAACGGAGGCGGCGAGGCTCTCGGTCATCTTCTGTATCTGGTCCATTGCCTTCACCACATCCATTGCGCTCTGGACAGCCTCGGAGATCACCTCGTTTCCCTTCTCGGCTGCCACGCTCGACTGCTTAGCCATGTTGGTTGCGTTTCCGCCTGTCTTGGTGATCTCCTCTATGTTGCTGATGGCGGTATTAGCCGTGGACACGGTCTGTCCGGCGAGCTGCTTGACGGCGTCAGCCACGACGGCGAACCCCCGCCCAGCCTCGCCGGCCCGCGCGGCCTCGACTGCGGCGTTCAGGGCGAGCATGTTCACCTGGTCCGCGATGGCGCTGATGTCGTTGGCGAGACTTGCTACGTTGGCGACGCTGCTGTTCACCTCGTCGATGATGGCGCCAACCTCCGTGTTGGTGTTCTTTATCTCGTTGAGGCTCTGCAGCGCCGAGTTACCGCTGTTTCCGACGGTCTGTGCCAGCTTGTTGGACTCCTTCACCAGGCCGCTCATCTGCCCCGTGTTCTCGCTTACCTCGGTGATAGACGCGGTGAGGGCCTCAAGGTTCTTGAGGGTGTCCTGTACGAGCTGGCTGAGGCTCTGCGCCCCCTCCGACACGTTGTTGCTTGCGCCCTGAACCTGCTGCATGCTGCTGCTCAGGTTCTCGGTCTGGGCCGCCATGGACTCGCCCATGGTGCCGACGTTCCTCGCGGACTGCAGCAACTGGGAAGAGAGGCCCTCGACGCTCTGAGCGACCTCAGCCGCGACGGAGACGACATTTGCGATCTCTTTCGTCTTCTCCTCGGAGACCTTTCTGGCCGCCTCGACGTCAACGAGCAGGTTCTTCATGCTCTCCACCATGGTCTTAACGGACCTGATGAGTTCGCCCGCCTCGTCGTCCTTCTCCTCCGAGACCCACTGGTGGTCCAGGTTACCGGCCGCTATGATGTCTAGGTCGGCGTCGAGGACGTTGAGGGGCTTCATCATCAGCCTGTCGATGACGTACATCATGGCGACGGCGACCGCGGCGGAGACCGCGAACTGTATGCCGAGGAACAGGTTCCTCTTCCCGGTTATCGCAGCGGTCATACCCGCGTATATGGATGAGAGCTCGGTCTCCAGCTTATAGGCGTCAGCGAACGCCTCTGAGGTCTTCATGGACACTATGCAGTACTCGTTACCAGACGCTGTGAACCCGGCTAGCACCTCGTCTCCGCGCCCATCGGTCTCGACAATATAGCCCGTGGAGCCATTAACCGCGTTTCTGAAGGACTCGGTGTCCGCGACAGTGTATGCCGCGTTCATCACGACGGTCTTGTCGTCGCTGCTCGTGAAGTGTATCAACCCATCCGAGTCGACGATCTTTACATCGTAGCCCTCAGCGGTCAAGCCGACGACCTGGTTGAACGCCGTCTCGACTATGTAAAGCGCCTTGAGTACGCCCAGCTTCTCACCCGTCCGGGGGTCGAGAATGGCTACAGATATGTCCATACCCCAGAGGTTGGTGCTCTCGTCAAGCTCAAGGTCAGCGACATCCACGATGCTTGAAATGGCGGCGCCCCACCAGCCTTCCCCGTTAGGGCTAGGGCTGAACCTCTCGTACTGGCCGCTACTCATGAAGCAGTAGTCGTCTGGACCCTGGTCGAAGTCGCCTGTCGCGCTGTTCGCCGCGACGACGTATCCGCGGCTGTCTGTGAAGAATATCTCGGGGAACGCGCCTTTCGAGGATTTGCTCAGCTGCTCTAGGTAGTAGGACGCCTCTGGGCTGATGTCGTTCTCAGGGTCGCCGTCTCCGTTGGCTCTCCCATCGGATGCGAAGCCCCGCGTGGAGCTGGCGCTCCAAGCCTCCATCAGCTCCTCCAGCGAGTACCCCTTGCCTTGCCTCGCGGCCGAGACGACGAGCGGAGACTCCGCCCATGTGCTCACTACAGCGACCTGGTCGTCGATGTAGCTGTCGATGAACTCGACGACGCTCTCCGCCTTCTCCGCGGTCTCTCTACCTATCTTGTCTTTCATAGCGGCTGTTGCCTGCCCCTGGCTCTCCTGGCTTAGCTCAGCTATGTTTCCCTGCAGAAGGATGTTTCCTGTGGCCGAGATGATCAACCCGGTTAACGCGAGAGTCAGTAACCCCGCTATGGCTATGGTCTTGAACTTCAATGCCTAGTCCCCTTAATGTGTTCAGACCGCTTCGTGTAGATTATTTAGTAATTGTTGAGCACTATTTCATCTATTCACCATTTATCTTAAATCGGCCCGTCTCTTTTCACCCTTAACGACGCGGGGCCTCCACGATGGAGTGTCGTCTCTGCATACAGTCCGTCTGGATGGTCGACTCCGCTTCGAGGATTGAATTGAGATGGAGCCGGATAAGACGCTGGACTGTACGGGGCTCTACTGCCCGGAGCCGATATTCAGGACGCGGATGGCGCTGGACGAGATGGAGAAGGGCGAGGTGCTGATGGTGTCAGCCGACGACCCCGCCGCCGAGGCCGACCTCAAGAGGCTCGCCGAGAGGATGGGCTACGAGGTGCTCAAAGTCACGAGGGACGGAGACGAGGTCACCCTTCTGATAAAGAAGTGAGTGTCAGCATCTCGACCGGGCTACCCTGACCAGCCAGTCCCTCTTATCGAAGACGTCGCCTTCACGCTCGGTTATGCATTTGACGCATCTCTTCTGGGCGATGGAGCCGCAGAAGAAGCAGAAGTTTGTCCCACATTCCTCGCATTCGTAAATTATGGGTGAATCTACCCCACATATATTGCATTTTACCATTGCACACACGCACAGGGAACCGGTAGTGAGCTTTTTTATAAATTTATCGAAAAGTTAGGCGTTTTAAAGGCTTAATTTTAATAGAATAAGTTAAATTGTCAAGTGTCGATAAAAAATAGAAAAAGGATAGAGAAGGCGCCTTGACTCACCTTTATAATGCCTGCTTCCTCTAGTAGAACCAAGCCATGTCGAAAAATGTTTACATGGATCACGGCGCCGGACGCCCCGTTGACCCCAGGGTTCTCGACGCCATGATGCCTTACTTCACAGAGAACGCCGGGAACCCGGCGTCGTTTCACTCGGCGGGCTTCAAGGCGTTGAAGGCCGTGGGGGATGGGAGGGCCAAGGTCGCGTCGTTGATCGACGCGGACCCATCCGAGATCGTGTTCACCTCCTGCGCGACAGAGGCAAACAACCTTGCCCTCATTGGCGGCGCCCTCCGCAACAGGAAGAAGGGAGTCAAGGTCGTTAGGTCCGCAGTCGAGCATATCTCCGTCATCAACATATGCAAGGAGCTGGAGCACAACGGGTTCGAGGTCCTAGAGTGCCCCGTCGACGAAAAAGGCACCCTGGACATGGGCGAGTTGAGCAGGCTCGTCGACGACGAGACTGTGATGGTCACCGTCATGACAGCCAACGGCGAGATAGGCACCATTCAACCCATCAGGGAGGCAGCCGAGCTCGCCCACAGACACGGGGCCCTGTTTCACACGGACGCCACGGCCGCGATAGGCATGATACCGCTCGATGTATCTGAGCTTGATGTGGACCTGATGACCCTGTCGAGCAACGACATGTATGGGCCGAAGGGCGTCGGCGCCCTCTACATCAAGAAAGGGGTCAGGGTGAAGCCTCACATGATCGGCGGAGGCCAGGAGAACGGCCTCAGGTCGGGTTCGGAGAACGTCCCCGGCATAGTCGGAATGGGCGAGGCCGCCAGCCTGGCGAAGAAGGGGATGGCGAAGGAGTCTAGGAGGCTCACGGTGCTACGGGACCGCCTCATCGAGGGGGTGCTGGGCTCCATCCCGGAGAGCTACCTGAACGGGCACCCCGTGAACAGGCTGCCCAACAACGCCAACATAAGGTTCAGCTACGTGGAGGGGGAGGCGCTGATAATGAGCCTCGACGATAGGGGGATACAGGTGAGCAGCGGCTCGGCGTGCGCCGCCAAGACCCTTGAGCCAAGCCACGCGTTGCTGGCGTGCGGGTTGAAGCACGAGGAGGCCCACGGCAGCCTGGTTTTCACTCTGGGAAAAGATAATAACATGGGCCACGTGGAATACGTGGTAAAAGAGCTGCCCGGCGTCGTAAAGAGGCTTAGGGAGATGTCGCCTCTCACGCCCGAGGAGTTGAGGTAAAGTGTACAGCGAGAAGGTGTTGGACCACTTCAAGAAGCCCCGCAACGTGGGGGAGCTGGAGGACGCGGACGCCGAGGGCACAGTCGGGAACCCTGTGTGCGGCGACATGATGACCATGTACATCAAGGTCAAGGACGACAGGATCGACGACGTAAGTTTCAAGACCTTCGGGTGCGGCGCCGCCATCGCCACCAGCAGCATGACCACCGAGCTCGCCAAGGGCAAGACCCTCGACGAGGCAATGAAGATAAGCCGTCAGGACGTGGCGGACGCGCTGGACGGCCTGCCCCCGGTGAAGATGCACTGCAGTAACCTGGCGGCAGACGCGTTGCATGAGGCTATAAAGAACTACAGGGAGAAGAAGGGAGAGAAATGAGCGAGACAGTGAAGTGCAAGATATGTGGATATACTGGTGACGATAGATGCGAGCTAATGCGTGTAGTCATAGAGGAAGACGGTAAAGAAGTGGCTTACTGCTGCGAACACCTATATACTGAAAAGAAAAAAGGGTTATAAGCAAGTATAGTGGAGTCATTGCACTATAGGGGTCAATGATTTGGATAAGAAGAAGCTGGCGTCATTCGTATCCGCCGTCATGAACGCCCCGCTGATAACACTGATCACGTTCATCCCGCTCATTCTCAGGTACGGCAACGGCAACGCGGGCCAGCTATTCGCCGTTACGAGCTTCTTCGGCTGCTTCCTGCCACTCATAATGGTGGTGGTGATGCTGAAGAGGGGAGTCATCTCCGACTTCTACGCGTCTGATAGGAAGGAGCGCTCCGTGCCGTTCCTGGCTACGATCACGTCGTACGTCATGGGCGCCGTGGTCCTGGTGGTGCTGAACGCGCCGGCGCCCATCACAGCGTTGATGGCTAGCTACATAGTGAACGGCCTGGTGCTCCTCGTCATCACGTTCAAGTGGAAGATAAGCATACACGCCTCGGGCGTCACCAGCCCGGTCACGGCACTCGTCTACCTCCTCGGGACACGCATGCTCCCGCTGTTCATGCTGTTCCTGCCGGTGGCGTGGGCGAGGCTGGAGCTGAAGGCTCACAGCAAGCTGCAGGTGACCGCGGGGGCGCTGCTGAGCACGGTGCTGACGTGGATACAGATGGCCTTCTACGTCAACTACCTGCTGATATAAAAAAAGGGTTTTAACCGATTCTGTCGGCCATCTCGACGCCAAACTGGAACGCCTTCCGCCACTCCTCGTCAGTGGGCTTGTAGCTGAAGTCCAGGTCGTTCTCGACCAGCTCGACGCCGGCGAGCTTCATCTGCTCCTCAACGAACCGCTTGGCTCCGCCAGCCCACCCGTAGCTGCCGAACGCCGCCCCCACCTTTTTCGCGGGCTTCAGTCCACGCATGTAGGCGAGGAACTCGGCGACTGTGGGGTAGACGTGGTTGTTCAGCGTGGGGCTGCCCACGAGCACCGCCCTCGCCTCAAGTATCTCTGTGATGACGTCGCTCCTGTGGGTGTCGGTGAGGTTGTATACGTGTGTCTCGACGCCTTTGCTGCTCAGCCCCTCGGCTATGGCGTACGCCATCTCCTGGGTGCTCTTCCACATGGTGTCGTACGCGATTACTGCGCTGGGCTTCGTCTCGCCTCCAACCCACCTCGTGTAGGCTGCGAGTATGTCGCCGATGTCCTTCCTCCATATGACGCCGTGGCTCGGCGCTATCATCTCGATTGGCAGCCCAGCCAGAGCCTTTATCGCGTTGTTGACCGTGCGGCTCAGAGGCATCAGTATGTTGGCGTAGTAGGCGGTGGCCTCACGCCAGAGAATGGTCTGGTCGACCTCGTCGTTGAACCTGGCCGTGGACGCTATGTGTTGGCCGAAGGCGTCGTTGCTGAGTAGCAGTTTGTCCTCGGGGATGTAGCTCACCATGCTGTCGGGCCAGTGCGCCATGGGTACAGGGGTGAAGCTGAGGGTCTTACCGCCGAGGTCTACCTGAGGCATCTCCTTTATGCCGACTAGGTCCATGTCGCCGTAGTACTTCTTGAGCACGGGGATGCCTCGTTCGCTTGAGATGATCGTTGCATTGCTCGCCTCCTTCGCGAACTTGGCGAGGGACCCAGAGTGGTCGGGCTCAGCGTGGTTCGCCACGATGTAGTCGATGTCCTTGGGGTCCACGACCTCGCGTACGTGGCGGAGCATTGTCTCGTAGAACGGCGCCTTCACGGTGTCCACGAGGGCCGTCTTCTCCCCTTGTACGATGTACGCGTTGTAGCTCGATCCCTTGTGGGTGACGTAGCCGTGGAAGTTCCTGATGTCCCAGTCGACGGCGCCCACCCAGTACACTCCATCTTTTAACTGTATCAAAATACCACCTATCGTTTCAGCATCCGAAGCACGGGATAAAAGGCTTATGTGGAGCCCAGTAACCAATAGCTTGTCTGATCATAGATGAAACTGGCCGCCTCCACCCTACACCTCCTCGACAAGCCGCTGGAGCAGGTGTTCCCCGACATACTCAGCCTGAGCACCCGGAACATCGAGCTAGCCGACAGCGGCAACCACGCGCTGAACCCCAAGCTAGTGGAGAGGCTGCAGGAGCTGAGGGCCAGCTACGGACTCAGCTTCAGCGTACACGCCCCCTACGCCGACACGAACCTGTCGGCGGACGACGACCTCATCCGCGAATGGATATTGAAGCGGATTAGGGCGTCCATCAGGTTCGCAAACGAGCTGGAGGCCGAGTGCATCGTGGTTCACCCCGGGTGGACGACGGCGACCGACAGGTTCATGAGGGGGCGGGCGTGGGAGCTTAACCTCCGTTCACTGAAGTGGCTCCTACGCTACTCCGGAGACTACGGCGTCGACATGCTCATCGAGAATGTGCCTGAGCCGACGCCGTACCTGCTGGTCTCGGTCGAGGACTTCGAGATGTTCTACGAGGAGATGGAGTACGACATGGGGATGGTTCTGGACGTCGGCCACGCCAACCTGCAGGGCGAGGTGAGCCTCTTCCTTGAGCGCTTCGGCGACAGGATCAGGCACATCCACGTGAGCGACAACGACGGGGAGACCGACCAGCACCTGCCCATCGGCGACGGCGGCATCGACTGGGAGAAGGTTATGCGCGGCGTCAAGGGGAAGGGGTTCACCGGCTGGGTCGTGGTCGAGTCCTACAGCGATATGCAGCGCTGCCTCGATACGCTGTCGCCCCTCATCTAGGAAGAGGAAGCTCAAGCTCCATAAGGTCCTCAGCCACGAAGACGTTCTCAAAGACCTGCTTCGCCTCATCCAGCAGCACCGCGGGGTCGCTGTACCTTGAGCTCAGGTGTGTGAGGGCGAGCCTCTTCACCCCGGCGTCCCTCGCGACGGACGCTGCCTCCACAGCAGTGGAGTGCCCGTCCTCTTCCGCCCTCTCCGCGAGTTCGTGGCTGAACGTCGACTCGTGGATTAGCAGGTCTGCCCCCCTAGCTAGCTCCACGAGGCCGTCGAAGGGCCGAGTGTCCCCGCTGTACACGATTCGTCTCCCCGGCCTCGGTGGGTCCGTGACCTGACTCGGCTGTATGTTTCTCCCGTCTATGGTCACAGGCTCACCGTGCTGCAGCGTGTGCCACAGCTTCCCCTCGGGGACGCCCAACGCCCTCGCCTTGTCCGGGTGGAACCTGCCCGGCCTCGGCTTCTCGAATAGCCCGTAGCTCCAGCTCTCGACCATGTGCCGTGATCTGATGGCCACGATCTCCAGCTTGGCTTCGCTGTGGACGACGCCGGGCTCCTGGAGCTCGTTGATTATCACTGGGAAGGTGGGTCCTCCGAGGCTCTCGCTGAACGCCTTGATGAATTGGATGATCCCTGTGGGCCCGTAGACCTCCAGCGGCCTCTCCCGCCTCAGAAGGCTCATGGTCTGGAGCAGCCCAGGCAGCCCCAGGGTATGGTCTCCGTGGAGGTGGGATACGAGAATCTTAGTCTCCCGCCTGAACCCCACGCCTGCTCGTACCATCTGGCGCTGGGTGCCCTCGCCGCAGTCGAACATCACCAAGTCTCGTCCCAGCTTCACGGCTACGCTGCTGCTACCCCTACGCGGGGTGGGCATGCTGCCGCTTGTGCCGAGGAAGACAACCTTCATGCTGGGTTCTCCTTGAGAAGACGCCGGAGACGATAAAAGCTCTAGTGGTCACCCGCCGCGAGTGAGAAACCCCTCGGCCTCCAGGGCAGCCATGCAGCCGCTGGCGGCGGCGGTCACAACCTGCCTGTACACCCTGTCGTTCAGGTCGCCGCCGACGAATATCCCGGGCTTAGACGTCTTTACGCCGTCTACGACTATGTAGCCCTCCGGGTCCAGCTCAAGCTGGTCCTTGAAGAGGGCGGTGTTGGGGTCCCAGCCGATGGCGATTAGGACGCCGTCGGTTTCGATCCTCTGCCCTTTCCCCGTCACGTTATCACGGAGGTCCACGGCCTCGACGTAGATCTGCCCCACGATTTCCTCGACGACGGTGTTCATCATGAACCTGATCTTGGGGCTCTCCTCCGCAAGCGCCTTCAGGGAGTTACACGCCGAGAACTCGCTTCCCCTATGCACTATGATGACCTCGGCTGCGAACTTGGTGATGTCGAGGGCCTCCTGTAGGGCTGAGTCGCCTCCCCCGACTACGACCACCCTGAGCCCCTCGTACAGGGCGGCGTCGCATGTGGCGCAGACGAATACGCCTCTGCCTAGCAGCCTCGCCTCCGATTCGAGCCCCAGCATACGGTTCTTCGACCCCGTGCATATTATCACAGTCTTCGCCTCCACAGTTTCGTCGCCAACGGTGACCCTGTAGGGGCGCTTGGAGAAGTCGACGGTCTTGGCCTCCCTCTTATCGAGTTCTGCCCCGAAGCTCGACGTATGGGTTATGAACCGCTCCACCAGCTCCGGCCCTGTCAACGGCTCGTGGAGCCCCGGGTAGTTGTCCACCCTGTACGTGTAGCTGATCTGGCCTCCCGGTGTGGGGCCCGCGACTATCTTGGTCTTCAGCCTGGCTCTGCCTGCGTAGAGGCCCGCAGTCAGCCCTGCGGGGCCGCCTCCGATGACTACTACGTCGTACAGTTGTGTGTCCCTCTACTCCGGCTCCAGTGGTGTGCCC
>JAFGTA010000016.1 GCA_016934355.1 Candidatus Bathyarchaeota archaeon
AACACATGGTATCAGCCCTTCACCGCCCGCGATGAGATCGAGGAGGCCCTCAGGTTCACCCTCTCTCAGCCGGTGACTACAGCCGCCACCTCGTCGGACATGGAGATAGCGAGGATGCAGATCGAGGCAGCCGAACACTTCAGCCCCATGAAGCCGGAGGAACAGCGGATGCTCCTGATGAAAGCCTCAGGCTATAGGCCCCTCTTCCCGAGAAGCTGAAAAGCTCGTTAAAAAAGGGAGGGGTTATTTTTTCCATTTCTCGCTGGTGTAGTAGGTGTCAGGAGTCTTGATCCTGAACGGCTCCTTTCCCTCAACTACCCGCAACACGTTGTCGCTGGCGACCTCAAGCATGTACCTGAGAGCCCCGGGGGTCGAGCCTATGTGGGGGATGATCACGGCGTTGTCGAGGCTCCTGAGGGGGCTGTCTTTCTCTAGGGGCTCGGTCTCGAAGACGTCGAGGCCGGCGCCGCTTATCCTTTCCTGCTTCAACGCCTTGATGAGGGCTTTCTCGTCCACCACCGGTCCCCTCGAAGTGTTGATGAGTATAGCTGTGGGCTTCATCAGCTTGAGCTCGCGTTCGCCTATGAGGTGCCTCGTCTCATCGTTCAGGGGTGTATGCGTCGTCACAACGTCGGACTCCTTCAGCAGCGTCTCCATGTCCACCAGCTTGCCCCCAAACTGTTCGGCTCGATCTGCTATGATGTAGGGGTCGCACGCGAGTACCCTCATGTTGAAAGCGTATTTTCCGATCTGGGCTACCCGGCTCCCGATTGCTCCGAGGCCAATGATGCCCAGGGTGCCTCCTCTGATCTCTACCTGCCTCTCGACGTGAAACCTGCCCCAACCCCCGTTCCTGAGGAGACGGTCGTGGGCGGATATCCTCCTCGCCACGTCCAGTACAAGCCCGAAAACCAGCTCAGCCACGCTGTTCGCATTGGCCTCCGCTACGTTGCAGAGTATGACCCCGTTGCTGGCTGCGGCGTCCATGTCTATGCTGTCGTACCCGACGCTCGTCGTCTGGATCATCTTGAGCCGCTTCGCCCTGTTGATTATCTTTGCGGATACGGGAGCCCCCGTGATTATGATATCCACGTCCTCGGCCTTCGCGGCCAGGATATCCTGATCCGTTTCGCTCGTCAGATAGACATCCGCTTTCTCTGCAAGCGCCTTGTAGTTCTTCGATTCCTCGATGTTCTGAGCCCATCTTCCGGCTATGAATAGAATCTTCATGATTAACCTATGGTCTGAGACTAAATATAATATCTCAGATCGTTGAAACAGTAGTAAGGCATGTGACAGTGAATGACAATACTGAGTGAGTACCTTACCGTGTCTGAGATGATCGCAGTCGAGATGAACTGTGAGCACCTCGGCGTCTCCACCCAGATGCTCATGGAGGCCGCGGGGAAGACCGTGGCAGACGAGACGGCGAAGCGGTTTAAACCTGGCTCAAGGGTCGTCGTGGTCTCCGGGCTAAGCGGCAACGGCGGCGACGGATTCGTCGCGGCGCGCCACCTCGCGGGCAGAGGCTACAGGGTAGAGGCGCTCGTCCTCGGCGACCCGCGAAACATAACGCTTGAGAACACACGGGTCAACTACGAGGCCCTCAGTAAGATGGCTTCCAGCGTCCCCATCACAATCGTAAAAGACTCTTCCCTAGTACCCAAGATTGAAGCCGACGTCATCATAGACGGTCTGATAGGGACAAGCATGAGGGGCAGCCTCCGCACCCCTTTCCTCCAGATGGTCGAGGCGATTAACCACGCGGAGGCGTACAGGATTTCCGTCGACATCCCGACGGGGATGGTAGCCGACACGGGGGAGGCTCACGGCACATGCGTCAACGCCGACCTCGCAGTCACGTTCCACAAGCCCAAGAAGGGCTACGAGACCAAGCCCTCGTGCGCCAAGGAGGTGATGGTTGCGCCCATAGGCATACCCCCCGAGGCTGAGCTCTTCACCGGGCCGGGCGACGTCTATCTGGTTCACCCCCGCAGGGACCCTGAGTCCCATAAGGGGATGCATGGCAGCCTCCTCGTGGTCGGGGGCAGCGAGACCTACTCGGGCGCGCCTGCGCTTACCGCGATGGCGGCGTACGCCGCCGGCTGTGATCTCGTTTATGCCGCTGTTCCCGAGACCGCGGCGCCTGCGGTGGCTGGGTTCAGCCCCAGCTTGATAACAGTGAAGCTGGGTGGTAAGAGGCTCACAACAAAGAATGTGGACGAGTTGAAGCCGTTCCTAGATAAAGTCGATGCTGTGGCTGTGGGGCCCGGCCTCGGTCTGCACGAGAAGACGGTCGAGGCTTACACGGCTCTTCACAGGCTCGTGCAGGAGAAAGGGCTCCCCATGGTGGTGGACGCCGACGGGCTCAAGGCGTACGCCGAGACGAGGCCCGAGATCAAGGCGCCCATGGTGTTCACGCCTCATAGCAGGGAGTTCCAGCTCCTAGCGGGGAAGAAGGCGGAGGGAGACTACAGGGAGAAGGGAGCGGTCGTGGAAAAGGCGGCGAGGAAGCTGGGCGCCGTGGTTCTGCTTAAGGGTCGCGTCGACGTGGTAAGCGACGGCGAGACGACCAGGTACAACTGGACGGGGAACCCGGGGATGACGGTGGGCGGCACAGGCGACGTGCTCACCGGGATCACCGCTGGATATGTCTCCATGGGGGGGAAGCCCTATGAAGCCGCGTGCGCAGCGGCGTTCATCAACGGGGCGGCGGGCGACAGGGTGTACGAGGAGAAGGGGTACCACCTGCTCCCAGAGGACCTCGTGCGTGTGGTGCCATACTTCGTCGAGGGCTGCCTAAGGAAGTAGGGGCTGGACGTTCCTGTCCAGCATCGCTGATATCCTGTCCATGGGTATCCACAGGTCCTGGTGCGTGGCGTACCTGTTCAGGTTCATTAGCATGTCCACGTAGGGCCTCTGCCTGACCCCCGGGTAGTCGGTGCCGAACACCAGCTTGTCCATGACGCCGAGGTTCAGCGCCACCAAGAGGTCCCTCCAAAGCATGTAGAGGAAGCTCGGGTGGTTGACGTCGCCGTAGGGCCAGCTTATGTCGCACCA
>JAFGTA010000143.1 GCA_016934355.1 Candidatus Bathyarchaeota archaeon
AGGCGAAGGCGTGATGCAGGACAGGCCGAGGGACAGGTCCCGTCGCCGCAGACGTTGAGACTAGCATAGTCCGTCTTTTATCGAGACAGGCTTCCCGTCCCTCAGATACACTCTCGGTACCCTTCTAGACACGCCGCAAGTCACCTCGTGGACTATGGTGCCAAGCCAACCAGCCACCTCCTCGACGCTAGGCGCGGCGCCCGAGCCCCCGAACAGCGTAGCGACATCACCCACTTCGACTCCCGGGACGTCCGTAACGTCGACCATGCACTGATCCATACAGACTCTGCCGACAATCGGCGCCCTCCTCCCGCGGATGGATACCTCGCCGCGGTTGCTGAGCCCCCTTCGGTAGCCGTCCGCGTAGCCCACAGGCAGCGTCGCAACCACGGTCTCTCTGCCCGTGTGGTAGGTGAGGCCGTAGCTCAGACCCGTCCCAGCCGGAACGGTCTTGACGTGGGACACCTTCGCCTTGAACGCCATAGCCGGCCTCAGGTCCACTCGGCTGTGGTCTACGTCAGGCGAAGGGTAGTAGCCGTAAAGCATGATTCCGGGGCGCACCATGTCGAGGCTGTACTCGGGGAGATCAATGATCGCCGCGCTGTTTGAGACATGCCTCAGAGGAACCTCCACGCCCCTCGCCTCAAGCCTGTCGACGACCTTCATGAACCGCCTGAACTGGTCTCGGGTGTAGGACTTGTCCGCCTCGTCGCTCACCGCGAAGTGGGTGAAGACGCCCTCCACCCTGACGCCGGGGAGCCCGGAGATAACCGCGATAGATTTAACTGCCTCCTCCGCCTTGAAGCCAAGCCGCCCCATCCCCGTGTCGACCTTCACGTGAACGACCGTCTCCCTGCCCGTCTCGACAGCCACCCTGCTCAGCGCCTCGGCGTGCTCCACCTGGTAGACTGCCGCAGACACGCCGTATTCTAGAAGCCGGGGGTAGAGGTACTCAGGCACGTATCCGAGGACGAGTATCGGCGCCTCCACGCCGCCCCTGCGAAGCTCCATGGCTTCTCCGAGGGTGGCTGTAGCGAGGCGGTCTGCGCCGTCCCCTAGGAACGCCTTCGCGGACTCAACGGCGCCGTGCCCGTAGCCGTCGGCCTTCACGGCGGCCATTATCTCCGCCGAGCCGGGGGTGACCCGCCTGACCTCGCGGATGTTGTGCGCCAGCCTATCAAGGTTCACCTCAGCCCACACCGGGCGAATCACAAGGCTGTCCGGGATCATGAAGAAAGATTCGTCTGCCTACGTAATTAAGCTTGAAGGCGAGGGAACGTGGCGCGGTCGGCAGGATTCGAACCCGCGACCCCGGGTTCCGAAGACCCGTGCTCTATCCACTGAGCTACGACCGCCCAAGGTCAAGAGATGGACACAATAGAAAAACGTTGCCCCAACTGGGTTTAACCTAAATACAGGTACCATGACGAGATACACGTGAAATCCGAGACCAGGCTACCGTACGGGGAGACGAGCCTACCCCTCAAGATACCGGATCGCTATAGCTACTCAGTCCTAGAGCCGAGGGAGATGAAAGGAATCCCTGACCCTCGCGACGCACTCAGAGACTCGGTCACCAATCCCATCGGTGCACGGAGCCTCCCAGAGATAGCAGAAGGCTCGAGGAACCCCTGCATAATCGTCTCAGACTCGACGCGTCCTACCCCGAGCAGGCTAATCGCCGAGACAGCACTCGAGGCACTGAACACCGCAGGCGTCCCGGATGAGAAGGTGAAGGTGATCATAGCCACCGGGCTGCACAGGCCTTGCACGGATGAGGAGCTCGTCGAGATGATGGGAGTCGATCTCCTGCGTAGGGTTAAGGTCGTTAACCACGTCGCCCGTGACGGGGGCTCGGTCGTCTACCTCGGCGACACGTCTCGGGGGACGCCGCTCTGGGTGAACAGGCAGGTAATGGACTCGGACCTGATCATCGGCGACGGCTACATCGAGCCCCACTTCTTCGCAGGGTACACCGGCGGCGGAAAGAACATACTGCCGGGGGTATCGGGGCTAGAGACGATCAAGTCCAACCACGGCGCCGAGATGATAGACCACCAGGGGGCGCGGGCCGGCGTCCTCGATGGTAACCCCATCTACAGAGATATCGTCGAGGGCGCCCGCATGGCGGGGTACGACTTCAGCGTCAACGTGACCCTAAACTCCGTGAAACAGGTTTCAGGGGTCTTCACAGGCGACTTCGAGGAAGCCCACCTAGAAGGATGCAGGTACCTTGAAAGGCATGTCGGGGTGAAGGCCCGGCCAGCGGACATCGTGTTCACCACCAACGGCGGCTACCCCCTGGACAGGGACCTCTACCAGGCGGTGAAGGCCATGACGGTCGGCGAGACCGCCGTCAAGGAGGGCGGCGTCATTGTCGTGGCTTCGGAGTGCAGGGACGGAGTCGGGCACCCGGACTTTAAGAGGCTTGTCGAGGAGAACGGGTCGCCAGAGGAGATACTGGAGGCTATTCGTGAGCCGGGGTTCTTCGTGATAGACCAGTGGCAGGCTCAGACCCTCGCCAGGGTTCTGCTGAAGGCGGATGTGATCTTCGTGACTGGCGGAGTCGACGCCGAGACTGTGCGGAGCATGCATCTTACACCGGCGGCTACCCTTGAGGATGGCTTCGGCGAGGCGCTGCGGGTCGTGGGCCGGGACCCCGAGATAAACATAATACCGGGCGGCCCCTCTACGATTCCGCTGACGGATTGACTGTTATGGGGCAGGAGAGGACGGTGCGGGGCGTCGAGATAACTGTGCTGGTGCACGCCACAGAGGACGAGTCAAAGGTCAGGAAGGCCGTCCTGAACCTGTTCCCCGCCGAGGTCGAGACACCGGTCTTCGAAGCCACAGGGCTCAAGGGGTATTTCGGCGAACCTATAACGACGTTGAAAGTGACGGTTAAGCATAGGCGGCCGGCGACGGATCTCTTCGACCGCGTCGTGTTGGGTCTATCGTCTCTTGACCTTCAGGCCCTTCTGGACGAGCTGCCGCAGAGGATCGACGAGACGAATAACCTGTACATCAGGCTGGACAAGCAGGGGGCGTATCTAGGCAAGGTGAGGCTGGAGGGGCACGACGCCATACGGTTCAAGGCTAAGCTCCACCTCCCCCACAAGGCTGACCCCGTCGAGTACATGCACGAATACATCGAGTCCGTGACGGAGTGAACGCGATGAGACGGTACATCGACCTGCACCTGGCACCGGAGCAGGGATGCGTGGACGAGATGATCGGCAGCGCTGCGGAGCTGGGGTACTGCGCCGTCGGGTGCACCTTGAAGCCGCCTCCGGACCCCAAGGTAGAGGTCGTGTCCAGGCTTGACATCGCCC
Organism: Candidatus Bathyarchaeota archaeon; assembly: GCA_016934355.1. The sequence continues at coordinate 3,333 of JAFGTA010000143.1, forward strand.
CGAGGAACCAGCAGCAGCTCCTAAGCCTCCTCAAGAAGAACAGGTTCAGGTACGAGGTTATCTCGGTGCTCTGCCTCTCCAAGTCGGTGGCCCGCCAGGCGGCTAAGGACCACAGGGTGGACATCCTCAGGTTTCCAGACGACCCTCATCGACGCAGGGACGTGTGGCTCGACAGGCACCAGGCGAAGCTGGCAGGCGAGACTAACTGCTGCTACGAGGTAGACGCGGGCACGCTCCTCACAGGGGAGCCCACGAGGCTCAGTCACACCATTACCCAGATCAGGAGAGAACTGGAGAACGCCCACAAGCACGACATACCGGTGGTCCTCTCCAGCGGCGCAGGCACGAGCTATGGGATGCGGGAGCCGAGGGCGTTAGCGGCTTTGGTGGCCCTCGCCGGCGTCGACGAGAAAGAGGCCGTGGAGATGATCTCATCAAACCCCTGGGCTCTTGTTGAAAGAAACCGGGACAAGCTCTCGGACTCTTTTGTCTCTCCCGGAGTATGGGTGATGGACAACCAGTAAGGCGACGGCTGGGTTCCGGGCCGCGGCGAGCCGTCGTCTCCGCAAGGTTTAAAATAGCCTGTTCTTTATGGCTTGCAGTGAATCGATATGCCTACGCACGGCTCGCTTACTAAGGCTGGTAAGGTAAGGGCTCAGACCCCTAAGATCGACGGCATCCCGAGGAAGAGCCTCACGCCCAAGAGGCGGAACAAGTCCAACTACAAAAAGCGTATCGTATACAGCCCGCCCGAGCGTTTCGGTAGGAGACGCTAAAACCTTCTTTTCAACGCCTCCACGAACGTCTGGAACCAGGGATAGTTCATCAGGTACCTGAAGACTAGTAGGCTCATCGTCGCCGCTAGCCCGAGGTAGCCTAGCGCCTTTATCATGTCGAAGGGGCCTCCCATCGCTGTCGTGGGTATTTCGGGGTGCTCCTTGAGGTACTCGCTTGTCTGGTACTGTGTGTCGGTTATTTGGGCGCTGTATAGGTATATGGAGACGATGACGGTCAGCGAGGTGGCTACGCCTACGCTGAGCTTCCAGTTCTGTATGATTAACGCTCTGAATTGTCGGAGGATTCCCGGTGGGCTGCCCATTACTTTCATTTAGGTTTAAATCAATGTGATTAAAAACGTGATGTACCTGTTCTTGCTGTCACATTCGAGATAGCAACTACGGTCAAAACGTCTTCTGAGAGAGCCAGAGCCATATTATTTTTTATAAAAGGGATTAGAGGTGTGAAGCGAGCCACTCGACGACGACTTTCTGAAGTGGTATCCTGTGCTCGCTGAACCCGTGGTCGGCTCCCTCTATCTCTACGAGCTTCTTCGGTTCGTTAGCCGCCTCGTAGAGCCTGCGGATGTCTCTCGGCAGAGTCACGTTGTCACTGGTCCCCAGTATCACCAGCAGGGGGACGCAGACCCGCTTCACGGCGTCTATGGGGTTCAACTCAGATGCTGCGAACTTGATGCTCTCCCTCAGCCTCGCCTCGTTCCAGCCCGTCAGCTTGCCCTCCGCCATCGTGAGGAACACGGGGACTATGCTGTCGAGGGCTGGCCCCTCTGACCACACCTTCAGGTCTGAGGCGGGTGACATGAGTATCCCTGTCTTTAGGGTCGAGTCGTTGGCCATGCACCTGGTCAGCGGTAGGGCGCCCATGCTGTGCCCTATCAGCCCGACCCTTTGAGGGTCTACGTAGGGTAGCGCTCTGAGGTACTTGAGGGCGTTCACCGTGCTGGGGGCGAAGCGGGTGAACTCGTAAACTCCCTCGCTGCCCCAAGCACCCTGGTAGTAAAATATTAGGACGGCTACGCCGTTCAGCGCGACCTCCTCGGCGAGGTCCATGTTCTTGGTGTCTCCTGGGTAGCCGTGGCACAGCGCGACGGCGGGGTACCGCCCCTCCTCACTGGGCCTGTAGACTCTCCCCCGGAGCTTTACATCGTCGCTTGGTATGACGACGTCTTCAACGATGATTGACTGACCCATTTTCACTCACCTCCCACTATGAGTCGCGACCTATATTATTTTTAACATGGTCACCCACTTTCAGGGCGATGGGGAAGCGCATCACCAGCACCTTTAAGCCCAGAAACAGGTGGGTCCGCGACATGGTTCAGGGGGACCCCAACATCGCCTCCACCCTCGACGTGACGAAGGACGTTTTAAAGCTGCAGGCGCCGAGTCAGAGCCTCTGCAGCGTATGTAAGGGGGGGAAGATGCTCTGCGGCAAGACGAGCTGCCCCATAATGGCTCGCCTAGGCGCCTTCACTAAGATGTTTCAGAGTGTGAAGGGCACCAACATCGACGGCAGCAGCCCGCCGGGAGTCTTCGTGGGGCGATTTGGGTACCCCTACGTCCAGATCGGGCCCTTGACGCCGACGTTCCACGGAAACACGCAGATACTGGACGCACCAGAGCAGTGGTTCGGTAAGAGCATAGACGAGATAATCAACTATAGGAGCCAGCTCATCCGCGGAATGACACCCGTGAATGTGCGGAAGCCGTGGAAGGCGGGGAGGCTGCTTGAGAAGACCCGGGAGCTTAGCCTCGCTGAGCACTACGTGGAGACCGAGATGAAGCTCAGCCGTAAGCCGACAAAGCGTTTCTATTTGAACGGTGACGTCCAGCCAATAGGGCCCACGGCACCCATGGAGAACATCGACATCGGTTACATCCGGTGGAACAGGTACATGGAGAGGTGCCACTACGACGGAGACCTCAAGGCGGCCCCCGCAACTGTGAAGCTATTCGATGAGGGGCTGCCCCTAAGCAGCATAATGAAGGCGTTCAGCATGGGCAGCTTCGGCGTCGAGAAGAACCGAAGGCTCGTGCCCACACGTTGGAGCATAACGGCGGTGGACGACCTCCTCGGGAAGCACCTCACAAAGAGGATCAAGGATTACCCTCTGGTGAACCAGTGCGAGGTGTACGAGAGCAACTACATAGGAAACCGCTTCGAGATACTGCTGGTGCCAGACGCATGGGCCTACGAGGCTTACGAGGCGTGGTACCCCCGGACCCTCTGGAACCCGTCCGAGGAGCACGTCGCCATAGTGACCGACTGGGAGCCCTACAAAGGCCGCAGCAAATACGCCAGCATGGGAGGCTGCTACTACTCGGGTAAACTCGCTGTACTAGAGCATCTTGAGAAGGAGAAACGGCAGGCCAAGGTCTTCATATTCAGGGAGGCGTACCCAGATTATATATTGCCCGTGGGGGTGTGGCAGGTCCGCGAGAACTGCAGGAACGCCATGAGGCAGGCGCCCAGTGTCTTCGACACCTTCCAGTCAGCGATTAGCCATGTCATGGGGAGGCTCAGTATACCTCTGGAGAAATGGATGGAGTCGGGGCCCCTCCTCAGGCACACGTTGACCCAGAGAAAGCTGACAGACTTCTTCAATTAAATAATTTAGATAATGACTCAAATTTGAATTTAATCGTTCTATCTTCTACCAATGAATAGTAATTATCTTTCTCATCTTTATGTATTAAACTTAAACTTTGTAATAGATTTAAGGTCTGATTTATCTCATATTCTGTGAATTCTTTATTTAATGACCAATATAAATCTCTAATTGTTGTTTTTTCGTCAGAGGATTGTAGCTTTCTCAATTGTGATATTAACTTTGGTAATAAATTTTTAAGAGTTAAATAGTCATTGACTCTATTCATAAAATCTTCGTTATCTATAATGTTGATTATACCATATGAAGAAAAAATGGATTTTAAATCTATCAGATTTAATGGTGTTTCTTCATGTATTTTTAATAATTCTATTAACTCATTAGTTCGCATCAAAGAGACTTCAAATTCAGAAGCTCTTTTTATCATATCGCCTCCTGCAAAATCTGGAGCCACTATCAATGCTAAATCCGAAAAATGTAAATTTTTATGATCTTTTATTGTTGGCCATGAAATTTGCCTTTCAGATATTTTTTCATGTTTTGATGTTTTTCCATCAACAATCATCGAGTAACGTTCTTTTCCAGCTTTGGCGATAACCCAAACATCTGTATCTCCAGAGTTACCCAGATGTTCTGTAGAGAAACCGAGAAATTGAAAGGCTTTTGCTATTGTTTCTTCAAATTTTGAAGGGTTTTTACTATCATGCTCAGTTTTTCTAAGGGAGTTAATTATATTGTTTAATTCCAAAACTGGAGTTTTATGTAATTCACCCGTGTCATTTACTTCTGATGATTTAATTACAATCTCCTCTACTGGTTCGATATTACCTTTTTCTGCATTAGTTAAAGTATAGTATCCTTTTGATAGATTAACAAGTCCAAAAGCTCTCAACCAATCTAATCTATATTGAACAGGATATACTGAAGTCCAATTTACATATCCCTTAAGAAGTGCTTGAGTTTTTTTATGAATTTCATCAAGTCTGTAATTACCTAACTTTAACGCTGTAAGAATTTCAGAAAAACCAATAATATTTTTATCAATCACTTCAAACAAGTGTTTCGTATCTCTGTTTTTGAGATAGACTAAACCATCTTGCGTTAAAGTAAGTTCATTGCGATTCTTAAATGAGACTAAACCGCTACTCTTGAAAACGTTATTTACATAACCCTTTGCATTTTGACGTGACTTAACTCTATTAAAATTGTCGAGAAACCAATCAATAAATTGTGCATTACTTGGCTTTGCTTGATTAATGAAATTTAATGCTTCATAAACAGTATTAAGATAATTATCTATTCCTCCTGGAACAGGCCAAAATGCCTTTTTCTTAGTCAATTGCATAGGGGAATGCGACATATTTCAATATTATTGATTCTTTTATTAAAAACTATCAACCTATTGGGTTAACTTTTAAACATCTTACATTGCCCCTTATGTTAGGTTAGTGAGACCTATGAATCCCAGAGAAGTAGCTCAACAGCTACATGAGAACGAGAGGAAGGTGCTCCACGCGCTACGCGGCAGGGGCACCGCGACCACACAGGAACTAAGCCAGCTCACAGGGCTGGAGAGGGACGCCGTGGAGAAGGCGTCCGACTGGGCCATGACGAAGGGCGTTGTCTCGTTTAAGGAGGAGGTCTCACAGTTCTTTAGTCTCACAGACGAGGGAAACGCCTACGCGAGGAACGGTCTACCCGAGCAGAAACTCAGAAAGCTACTGGTCCACGGGCCTCAAGAAATAGCAGGTCTCAAACAGACGTTCGAGAACCTGAACATCGCACTAGCGTGGATACGGCGTAACGGCTGGGCAGACATTCAGAGGGGCGTCATCATGTTAACCGACGAGGGGCGAAAGGCAAACGAGACGACTGAACAGCGGCTCCTAGAGGCGCTGGACCGGCCTGGGCCGCAGCCCGGCTCGTCCTTCAGCGAGGAGGAGCACCGGGTCCTCGACCAGCTGTTCAAGCGTAAACTCGTGGAGCGGGACGAGGAGACGCAGCGCTTCGTCGCGATCACCGGCTTCGGCAAGGAGGTGCTCCCCGAGCTGGAGTCCACGGAGAGCGCCAGAATCATCACCCAGCTCACCCCAGAGATGCTGGCGAACAAGACATGGCAGGGCGCGTCGTTCCAGAGGTACGACGTGAAGCTGCCTGCGCCGAGCCTGAGCCCCGGGAAACGTCACTTCATCAGCCAGGTCATCGACTATATACGCCGGTTCTGGGTGGAGCTGGGCTTCAAGGAGATGAAGGGTGAGTACCTGGAGCTTAGCTTCTGGAACTTCGACGCCCTCTACCAGCCGCAGGACCACCCCGCCCGTGACCTGGCGGACACGTTCTACATGAAGACCCCGTACAGCGGGCGCCTCCCCGACCCCAAGATGGTGGAGCAGGTGAGGGAGACCCACGAGAACGGGTGGACCACGGGGAGCCTCGGGTGGAGGTACAGGTGGAATCCCGAGGTCTCTGCCCAAAACTGCCTCAGGACCCACACCACGAGTCTGAGTGTCAAACAGATAGCGAAGCTCACGCCGGACGATCTACCAGCCAAGTTCTTCAGCGTGGGCAGAGTATTCAGGAACGAGACAATCGACTGGAACCACCTCGCCGAGTTCTACCAGACGGACGGAATCGTCGTCGGGGAGGGAGTCACCTTCCGCGACATGAAAGGCTACCTCAAGGCTTACTTGGAGGGCCTCGGGCTGAAGCGGTTCAGGTTCCGCCCCGGCTACTTCCCGTACACCGAGATGAGTATGGAGGCCGAAGTCTGGATCGAGGAGCGCGGCGCCTGGATGGAGCTCTTCGGCGCGGGCATGTTCAGGCCCGAGGTGGTCAAGCCACTCATAGGGATAGACGTCCCCGTGCTGGCTTGGGGACCGGGCTTCGACAGGCTCGTCATGCAGAGCTACAAGGTTAAAAACATAAAGGAGCTGTACAGCAACGACATCGGCCTGCTCAGGCGTGCCAAGCTGTGGATGGAGTGACCAAGGATGCCAGTGATAGAGGTATACCTGGGAGACTTCAGTGAGCTGCTGGGCAGGGACGTCACGGTCGAGGAGCTGCAGGACAGGTTGCCCATGATGGGCACCAGCTGGGAGGGCGAGACCGAAGACGGCTTCCACCTAGAGGTTTTCCCCAACAGGCCCGACCTCCTCAGCATCGAGGGGCTAGCCAGAGCCTACGCCAGCTGGACCGGAGCGAGGACAGGGCTCAGGGATTACCCCGTACACGAGACAGACTACAAGGTCATAGTGGACGAGAAGACGCAGAGCGTGCGCCCCTGGTTCGTTACAGCTGTCATCAAGAAAGTGGACTTCGACGACCCCCTCATCAGGAGCATCATCCAGATGCAGGAGAAGCTCCACATCACCCACGGCAGGAAACGCAGGAAGGTGGCCATCGGCCTCCACAGCCTGGAGCCCGTCGAGTTCCCTGTGACCTACACGACGAAGCCGCCGGAGTACAAGTTCAGGCCCCTAGGGGAGCGGTTCGAGAAGGACCTCAACTGGATACTTACGGAGATGAAGACCGGCAAGGAGTACGCGTGGACGGTGGAGGGCTTCAAGGAGTACCCCATGATCACCGACAACAAGGGCATGGTGCTCTCGATGCCTCCCATCATCAACGGCGAGTACACAAGGCTAGATGAGGCCACCACAGAGCTGTTCGTCGACGTGACGGGCACCGACCTCAAAGCCATAACCGAGGTGCTGAACGTCATCTGCACGACGCTCGCCGATAGAGGCGCCGAGGTATACGAGGTGCATAACCATTACCCGGACGGCACCGTCCTCACCACGCCAGACCTGAAGCCCTGGGTCATGGAGCTGGACAACGGGTACGTCAACCACACCCTCGGCTCAAGCTTCACACCCGATGAGTCTGCGAGGGAGCTGGAGAAGATGGGGCACGGCGCAGAGGTAGAAGGCGACACCATCAAGGTCAGCATCCCGTGCTACCGCGCCGACATCATGCACCCTATAGACCTAGTCGAGGACGTAGCCATCGCCCACGACTACGATAACTTCGAGCCTGTGATCCCCCCCATCAGCAGCGAGGCAGGGGAGGAGCCCCTCGAGGTGTTCAGCAGGGGCCTCAGGAACTTCCTCGTCGGCTACGGGCTGCTGGAGGTGGTGACATTCATGATGAGCAACCGGGACAAGCTGTTCACACGCATGCACCTGCCTGAGGAGCCCATAGCAGTGACCTCGAACCCGAAGATGGAAGCCTATGACAGCCTCAGGAACAGGCTGCTGCCGAGCCTCATGGAGATACTCGGCCTGAACAAGCATCACCCCTACCCCCAGAACCTCTACGAGGTGGACGACGTGATACTCATCGACCCCTCCGCCGAGACCGGGGCCCGAAGCGAGAGGAGGCTTGCGATACTGATGTGCCACGCCCGCGCCAACTTCAGCGAGATCAAGGCCATGATGAACGGCGTGCTGGAGAACCTAGAGCTGGAGGCCGAGGTGGAGGAGGGAGGATGGGACTGCTTCATCGAGGGGAGAAGGTTCACAGCCACCATCGAAGGCAAGCCGCTGTGCTGGGCCGGAGAGGTTAGGCCCGAGGTGCTTGAGAGCTGGTACATGGAGATGCCCGTCGCTGCGCTGGAGATTGACGTCGAGCTTCTCTTCAAAGCGGCGTCAGGATAAGCGCCCAACTTTTTCTACTCTTTTTCGAGTGACAGAGTCTCGTTGATGAACTTGGTCTTCGCCTCGGTGTAACCAGTGCGGTCGGCGCCGTAGTCCTCGGCAAGCCTCTTCTTGAGCTCGTTGTACAGGTTCGCCCGCTCCGGGTGTCCCCTCAGGTAGTCCCTGAACCTAATGTGCCGCGCCCAGTCGCTGCTACCGTGGATCACGAGGTGGACGTGGTAGTACAGCTCCCGGCTGCCCCTGCCTAGACAGTAGAACCACTCTTCCTCGCCGGGCTGCGGCGTGACGTCGTCGTACCCAATCCCCTCAAGAGTCTTCTGGTACCTGTCCGCCGCCTCTCTGCCGTCCACCCCGACCATGATGTCGATAATGGGTTTGGCTCCGAGCCCGGGCACCGACGTGCTGCCGATGTGCTCGACGACCACGTCGCCGAGCGCCTCAAGTAGACGCCGCTTCTCCTCTTCGAAGCGCCGTGGCCAGGAGGAGTCGTACTCGACTATCCTTACTCTTCTATCCGGGGCCATGCAACAATCGACACTGTTCACCGCTTTATATTTTATACCCGTCAACCATAGACGAAGGCATGAGTGAACGCCCGTCGTTCCCGCCGAGCCTTGCTCTGCTCGTGAGCATAGTCGCGGTATCGACGGCATCCATCCTGATCAGAATGAGCGACGCCCCTCCACTAGCCATAGCGACTTACAGGATGGTGCTCTCGACCCTCATGCTGCTTCCGCTCTTCCTGTACTTCGGAGGGCTCTCAAAGGTCAGCGAGATTGGCGCCGGTGGACTGCTCAGGCTCATGGGGATAGGGGTCGTGCTGGCCGTCCACTTCGCCTCATGGATCACAAGCCTCAGCTTCACATCGGTGGCGAGCAGCGTCATCTTCGTCCACATCGACCCGATATTCGTCGCCGTTGTGAGCCACTTCCTCCTCAGGGAACGCGTGACGAGGAGAACAGTGGTTGGGATTGCGGTTGCTCTTATAGGGGCTACTCTGATAGCGGTCGGGGACGCGGGCCTGGGCGAGCTGAGCCTCTACGGCGACCTGCTAGCGCTGGTGGGGGGAGTAATGCTGGGCATCTACATCCTCGGAGGCAGGGTCTTCAGGAGAAACCTGGACCTGACGAGCTACGTGACCCCGGTCTACGCGGCGGCGGCCGTGGTCCTCGCGCTGATGTCGCTGTTCACTGGGACGCCTCTGGCGGGTTACCCTTCTGGGGAGTACACCCTGTTCTTCGCGATAGCGCTTGTCCCCATGATATTCGGCCACACCGTGTACAACTGGGCGTTGAGGTACGTCTCGGCGCCCCTCGTCTCGATCAGCCTCCTAGGTGAGCCGGTGGGGGCGTCCATCCTGGCGTTCCTGCTCCTGAACGAGGTGCCGGGCCCTGCTGTGCTTCTCGGTGGGGCGGTGACCCTTTTTGGTATTCTCCTATGCGCATATAGAGGCGAGTGAAGGCTTAAACACGTTTTTTTAGTAACAGACAAGTTTAACATACTATTTCTAGTCTATTCACGCTGCTCGCCCAGAACCTTTAAAGGCTCAATGACACGGTTTTAAGCGAAAACCAGACGAGCAGTACACAGTCAACCGTTTGATGTGGGTTCATTTGGACGCAAACATTATCGTGATCCTTATCTCGCTAGCACTGTTCCTCGCCTACATCAGCGGCATCATCTACACCCACACGGGGATACCGGACACGGTCTGGCTCATCGCCTTCGGCGTCCTCTTAGGGCCGGTACTCAAGCTCTTCGACCCGGTCGCTTTGAGGCCGACCACGCCTCTCCTGGTGGTCATGGCTTTGAACCTCCTCATGTTCGAGGGCGGACTCAACGTTGACCTGAGCACATTCAGGGAGTCCATGGCCAAGTCGCTGTACATCGGAATGATCACCTTCGCGTTGACCACCCTAGGCGTCGGCTACCTCATGCGCTACATCATGCCAGAGACGTTCACGCTGACACAGGGCTTGCTCTTCGGCGCCATGATAGGAGGCACAAGCGCGTCCACGGTGAACGGCGTCATAGGCAGCATACAGCGTGTGAGGGGCAGCATCGGGGAGACCCGTAGATTCCTCGTCCTGGAGTCCATCGTCACGGATAGCCTCAGCATAGTGACGGCGATGACGCTGCTACGGCTGATTCAGATGCCGGGGGTCCCGATGAACGAGGGCATCAAGGACATCGTGTTCGTGTTCAGCGCCGCGTTGGTCATAGGCTTCTTTGTTGGGGTCCTCTGGGTTCAGCTGCTGGACCTGATCCGTAACAGGCAGTTCAACTACATCATGACGTTGGCGGTGTTGTTCATCGCCTATATACTGGGTGAGCGGGTCGGGGGACCCGGCTCGGGCTCCGTGGCGGCGCTGTCCTTCGGCGTAACCCTTACCAACTACCCCCTGCTGGCGAGGAGGTTCGGCCTCAGGGAGAACGTGAGGGTCGACAAGAGGAGGCTCCGCTCGTTCCACGAGGAGATCACGTTTCTAATAAGGTCGTTTCTCTTCGTCTTCGTCGGGCTGGAGGCCCACATCAGCCAGGAATACATGCTCATCGGCTTGGGCGTGGCGGCTGCCTTGGGCGTGCTCAGGGTGGCGTCCGTCAACGTCGCCGCCAGCTTCATCTCCCTGACCAAGGACGAGGCGACGGCGGCCATGCTCGTGTTCAGTAACGGTTTAACAGCGCTGGTAATCTCCCAGCTCCCGGTGATGGTGGATTCAGCGGATGCGTTCAGTAACCCGGTGATCTACCAGAACCTGGCGGTCCCCATCGTGGTGGCTACGTCGATATTTAGCGCCCTCGCCGGCCCGTTGATCGTCGGGAGAGGCGTCGCCGCTGAGGAGCCTGAGCAGGTGACTGGAGTTAGCTAAATAAACATTCATATCGATGTTGCCGCCCATTACCTCTAATGGTCGACACAGATTCATTCAAGGAAACCGTCCAGAGAGAAGTGGACGCGATCTTACCTAGCCTGAAGGAGCTTAAGGACAGGATCGGACGCAACCCCGAGCTGGGGAGCGAGGAAGAGGAGTCCAGCAGGCTCCTCGTCGAGGAGCTGAGGAAACACGGCTTCAAGGTCGAGCACCCGTTCTTCGAGATGCACACCGCCTTCAAGGCCGTCTACAAGGGCAAGAAAGGCGGCCCCGTAATAGCCATCCTATGCGAG
>JAFGTA010000144.1 GCA_016934355.1 Candidatus Bathyarchaeota archaeon
ATAGTTTTTACATGGACCTTGAGGATTTTAACCATCCTCGCGATCTCCTCACTCCTAGGCGTGGAGATTCAGGAGTAAGCATGGATCCCTCCGCGCGATTGCATAGAGCTCCACAGTTTGACATATTTTCGCACGCCCCGGAAACCCTGTATGAACAGGGATTAACATTTCAGGTTTGATTTTTTTTCTATCACTTCGTTCATTTCTGAGCGAGGCGGGTCCACCTGAATGTATTTGTATGAGTTCAAAATATTCATCTATGCGCGCCCACGATAAAGTAAAAAATATTTTAAAAAGCACCTTGAACTCAAACCATAATGTAGAAGATTTTATCATCGCTTCATCGTAATCCTATCATGATTCATAGAGAATGCAAACCACAGTCTTCTCTAGTAATGAGATAAATACCAAATTAGTGGACTGGGGGGGATTTGAACCCCCGACCTCCTGGTTGCGAACCAGGCATTCATACCCCTGAACTACCAGCCCTAACCACACACAAACAAACGCCAACGATAAAAAAGTTTAGCCTAAAAACCACCCCAGAGACAGAAAAACCACTCACCAACAAAGCCTACGAAAAATAAACAAACGATAAATGAGAATACAGAGGTCGCTAAACAATTAACCTTTTACTTGAAAATGCTCTTACCCTTCCTGCTCTCGTCCCTGACCCCCGGGAACTTTTCGCCGTCATAGTCAGGGCAGTAGCCTGTGAAGCTCATCCAGTCAAGCAGCGGCTCGCACGCGGAGTCTATGGTGCAGGCGTTATCCGTGTTGTGGCTGCAGTCTCTTACCTTGCATTCTGTACCTTTCGCCATAACGTCACACCGTATCAAGGGGTGCGTCAATATATAAAATATATACAGCTTAGCCGCGGAGGCTCAGCGACCGCTCCTCGCTGCCGCCAGCCTTGATGATGAGGATGTCGATGCCGTCTCCGCTCACAGCGTCCCTCGCAACCGCAGCCTTTATCGCCTTGGTGACCAACTCGACACCCGCCTCGCAGTCCAGCCCCTTGCTGTACTGTGCCTCCAGCACACCCATGGCGATGGGGGCGCCAGAGCCAGCGGATATGAATTCGTCAGGAATCAGGCTGCCAGCCAGGTCCATGCTGTACAGGGACGGGCCATCCGCGTCATAGCCGCCGACGAGGGTCTCCATGAGGAGGGGCATCATCCGCCTGTTGAACAGCATGTTGCTGATGAGCTTGCTCATGGACTTTGTGGTGATGGGCCTACCCTTGTCCAGCCTGAACAGGTTGGCGTACGCCGAAGCCTCCCGCATAAGGGCCTGCATGTCACTCATGAGGCCCGCGAAGGCGAGGCCTATGTTATCGGTGAGCTTGAAGACCTTCTTGCCGTGCCTGCTGGACACTAGGCGCCCCCAGCTGACGCGTTTCTCGCTTGCGAGGACTACTCCGTCGCTGCATATTAGGCCAACAGTCGTGGCTCCCTGTATCGCCTGGTACCCCATCTCTTCCTCACTTTCCAGTGTTCAGTACGGCAGGCGCGATATATACGTTGCTTCTACAGCCTGTAGACGCGGCTCTGGTCCCTTGGCCGCCGGGGCTCCACCTGGTACCCCAACGCCTCCAGCACAGGCATGAAGTTGCGGACACCGCTGCTCTTCAGCAACGCCCTCGCCTCCCCGAGGGTCTCCACGCCCTCCAGCGCCTCGTTGATCTCAGCGAGCTTCACGGGCGTGACGAGGACGCCGCCGAGGTCCCTGTACTCGAAGCCCTCGCCGCGTATCTCCTTGATTACCTCAGCCTCCGTCACCCCTCGCCTCCGGGCGAGCTCCTCCAGCACGATAAGCTCCCCGTGGCCGGGTTTCCTGGGCTCCCTTTGGGCTATCTCGATGATCAGTTCCGCGCCATGCGGGTCCCTAGTGAGCAGGTCGCCGTGGACGCCGCTGCTCATCTCCATGACCGCGGGCTGCTTCCTCCTCGCCGGGTACACAATCGTGGCTTTCAGCATCCAACGGCCCGCCTTCAGAAGCCGCCCTAGAAACTCGTCGACCCTCGACGCCCTCTGGTGGAGACGGTTAGTGGGTTTCAGGGAGATCACGAGGGTAGGACCCGTACCGTTTACCCGCTGCTCAACGTCTCCGACGGCCTCCGCCAGACGGATCAGGTAATCGTCCGAGCCATCGACCGCAGCCTCGATGCCCCTCGCGTAGGAGAGAAGGGCGACGGTGTTGGCGAAGTTGTAGAACCGGAGAAGCTCCTCGGCCCCAGGCTCCCCGAACTCGGCGAGAACCTGCTCATCCTCAAGGTCGCCGTACAGGCTCTCGTCCAGCTCAGGTACGGAGACGCCGAGCCTCCCAGCCACTGTGGCGAGCACCTCCATCCGCTCCCGTTCGGTCGCCACGACCCTCCCCGCGGCTTCCCTGAACACCATACTCCTCGCCTGAAGAGGAGGCACCGACGCCCTAGACTCGAAGACGCATCGGGACTCTAGGACCGACGCGAGGCCCCTGACCAGCCTGTAGTCGTACCCGAGCTGCTCGCAGTCCTGAAGCGCCTCGTCCAGGGCGCCTCGCCTCCTGCCCACGTGGTCTCCATACACGGCGATGAGGGTCTTGGCTAGGCTTGTGTCCCCCTTCACGAAGACCGGGCGTATCACCTCCTTACGCCTGTACACCCTTATGTGCTCGAGGGGCAGCGTCAGCTTCTCCGCCTCCTGGCGCTGATGTAGGTCTCGGCGGTACCCTCTGAGACGAGCTCATAGAGAACAGCCTGTTTGCCCGGCCTCTTCCTGAGTATGCGGCCAAGCCTCTGAACGAACTGCCTGTTGCTACCGGACCCGCTTATGATGACGGCGACGCTGGCGTCCGGCACGTCCACACCCTCGTCGAGGACCCTGCTGGCGACTATGCGCCTGTAGGAGCCGTCCCTGAAGCCGCCGAGTATCTCCTCACGCTCCTCGCGGGGCGTCTGGTGGGTTATCGCGGGTATGAGCAGCTCCCTGCTGAGCCTGTAGACGAGCTTGTTGTAGCTGGTGAATATGAGGGTCTTCTCCTCTGGGTTCGCCTTGAGCAGGCTCTTCAGATACGCGATCTTGGAGCCGCTGTTCAGCGCAAGGTCCATGGCGCGGTTCCTCGCTAGCAGCGCCCGCCTAGCCTCCGGGTCGCGTCCGCTGCGCTTGACGAAGCTGAGGTAGTCCTTGGCGCCTCTGATCCTAATGTTTCTGTGTCTCAGGAACCCCCTGTAGTTCTCGTACTGCCTGTCATACTCCGCCCTCTCGGCTGCAGTGAGGGGCAGCTTAACAGTCTTCACCGTGAACTCGGAGAGATGTGTGCCCGCGAGGCTATCCACCCCCCGCCGGTATACGGTTTCCCCGACCAGCTTATCGTACAGCTCCTGTGTCGCCTCATCACTCTGCAGGGTAGCTGTGAGGCCGAGCCTGTAGGGTGCGAGGTACCGGGTCGCTATCTTCCTGTACGTGGGCGCGGCCAGGTGGTGCACCTCGTCGAAGACCAGCAGCCTGAACCTGTTCCCCAGGCTCCTCGCCCTGATGCTGGCGGAGTCGTAGGTGGCGACGGTCACAGGCTGAACGTCGTCCTCGCCTCCCCCGAGGGCGCCTATATCGACGCCGAACGCCTGCCCAAGCACCTCCCTCCACTGCTCGACTAGGACGATTGTGGGAACCGTGACAAGCGTGGCGCACTGAAGAGCCTCGATCGCCTTGACGGCGAGAAAAGTCTTTCCGGCCCCAGTCGGGAGCACGACTATTCCTCTGCCCCTGTTCACAGTCCACCTAGTTAGCGCCTCCCTCTGGTAGTCCCTGAGGGCTATTTCTGAGCGTAGTTTGGGCGGCTCAGGGGCGTCCATCGCCTTGTCTGCATATGGTGTCTCGGTGGAGTCGAGGCGCCTTATCACTTCGTGGTACCTGTAGGCGGGGCACTCTTCCAGCGGCTCGACGCCGTCGAGGTACACGCTGCCGCCCTCTACCTTGACTCTGCCTCTCTCGTAGCGGAGGGTTATCATGGTGCGTTTGTCACATCAACTGCGTAAGGGTCATGGATAAGCACTATCCAATTCTCCTCGAGTAGCCGAATCCCTTACACATGACTGTGGCGGGTTTGTCCATGGAGCCCTTGACGTTGAACTTGGCGCCGGTGAAAGTCTTCGCGAGCTCTATCGCGGTGAGGGTGTGGAGCGTCAACCTGCTTGTCTTGAAGCTGGACTCCCCCTCCGCCAGCGAACACGGCAGCACCATGTGGTCTGCGGTGTGGTAGTCCACCGTGGCGCCCGTCGCGATCTGTTGGACGAGGCTCTCCGCCGCCTCTAACCCAACCTTCTCGGCGGGTTTACCCCTCTCACCTATCGAGTCTGAGCCTAGGTACATGGAGTCAGCCCAGAGGCATATCAGGCTCCCAGGCGAGAACGGCGCATAGTCTCCCTCCAGTGTATGTGATACGATACGCGGCTTGAAGCCTGATTCGCGGAGACGACTCGAAGCGGAGCTTGCTTGTCGCTCAGCCACGTGTGGGGGTAACTTCCCGCAGATTGAGACCCCCTTTACTTCGCCGATCCCCTGTTTATCAGGTTTAAAGGCGAGCAGTGTGTCTGTGGGCTGGATTACCGCCTTCACCTCTCCGCCGCCCTTCGGGTAGAACCCGTGCCGCAGGACGTCGAGGCTGCACCTCATCCTCATGGAGCCGAAGGCTCGCCAGACGATGTTAGTGATGAACGGCGTCGTAGGAGACCACCTCACAGCGGTGCCTCCCCTCACGCGGAGCTCAATCTCCGCGTCGGCGTAGGCGGCTATCGGCGTGAGGCACTGAAGCAGGAGAGTGCCGCTGCCCGCGGTGCCAATGTCGAAGCTGTACCTGCCTCCCTTGATCTTCCCGGGTGTAAACACGGCCTCCGTTGAACCCAGCGTGGCTCCCCGTAGCTCGGCTCCCGTGAGCGACGCCGCCGCCTTGAGTGTGGTCAGGTGCTGCGGCTTGAGGCCTGGCTGCGTACGCTTCGCCCTGATGCCGTATATCCTGAAGGGCTCGCCGAGGATGGCGCTGTAGGCGGTGGCCATGCGGAGGAGCTGTCCTCCGCCCTCCATCATGCCGCCGTCCACGGTTATCATGGCGTCTTCCTAGGAGGCTGTGCCTCCGCAAAAACGTGGCAGCACTCGTCTCGCGTGCGCCGAGCCCTTCTCAAGCTCATCGAGGGTTATCCCCGGGGCGCCGCACATAAGCATGAGAACGTTCTTGGTCTTCATCGTGACCTTGCTGTGGTCTGCGTCACGGTACGGGTATATGGCTACGAGGCGCTCCGCGTCCTCGATCACTGCCTCGCCTCCGCTCAGCGTCACGGGCTTCTTCATGGCGATGCCCAGGAACTCCTCTCCCTCCCGAGCCTCCCTCATTAGTAGCCTACCCTCCAGCAGGCTGCTGTCGAAGCTAGCTATTGGGATGGCGGAGTCCATGGACACCAGGTTGTAGGCGTCGACCCACGTGTTGATCTTGGGGATGGGATTGTCCCTGAGCACCCTCCTTATGAGAGCCTCGGCGGCGGGCCTGTTCTTGGTCGGGTCTATGCCCAGCTTCCAGAAGAAGTCCCTGTAGGCGCGGAAGGTAGGGTGCTCGCGGAGCTGCTCTACCTCCCACCGCTCCTTGATCTCCGCGGAGACCTCCAGCTTGTAGTCTTCGAGCTCACGGCTCTCCCGCGCAACCGAGACGCCGCTGAACCGTATTATCTGGGCGGCGAGCCCCGGGAACCTCGCCTGCAGCTCAGGGCTTAACTTTAGGTACTCGGGCACTTTTAGTGCCTCCTGTTGTTCAAGGAGTCGGTCTTGGCTAGGTCCCTTATCCTGTTCTCGCCGTCGATGTCCTCGACTATCTGGTAGACCTCGGGGGGCACAAGGTCGCTCCAGTCCTCTGACTCCAGTATCCTGCGCCTTATCTCGGACGCCTCGAACTTTCCCCGCTCAAACATCCTGATGTACTTCACCTCGTACCCCGCCTCTATGAGCAGCCTCCTGGTGAGGGGCTGGTTGCTGTAGACGAGGTCGAACCTCGGTGTCTGGCTCTCCACGGCGCTGACCCAGACGCGGTGGGCGGGGGCGTCCGGGATGGGTATGATCATGTACCGCTCAGTGGGCACCTCAGCGGCGTCTAGCGCCGCGCGGATCATCTCGATGCGCTCCCCGGCGGTGAACGGGTTGTCGTGCTCGTGGCTCATCTGGGCGCTGCCTACCACGAGGACAAGCTCGTCGCAGCCTTCCAGTATAGTCTTGATGGCGTGGAGGTGCCCGTAGTGGAAGGGCTGGAACCTGCCTACGAATAATGCGCGGGTCACTTGCTTCTCTCCCTTTTGTTGAATGGTGAGGGGACGCGGTTTATGTGTTTTCCCCTGTGTTCTGGTGACTAAAACAGTTGTTCTAAACGCTGGGATTATACTAAACACTTGGTTATGAATATCATGTGAAGAAACATGAGTAAAACTGTAAGCACAGTGCTAGCGATCATACTCGTAAGCGTCTTCCCGGCGCTGAGCCTACTAGCAGGGAGCGGAGCCCCCCGGTTCACCGAGGAACACGCCGTCCAGGTGGCCACACAGTACCTTGATGGCATGCCCACCTACGCCTTCGACGGCATGCCCGACACGGTGGAGGTGGTGAAGGTCGAGCCCCTCAGGATGCCAAACACCTGGGAGGTCACCATAGAGTTCACGTCTAGGAACGGCGGCTACGGCGACAGGACGGGAGTCTTCGTGATAACCGTCCTCACGCCCCACACCACCAGAATAGTCGTGAGTGAGGGACGCGTAATCAGGGCAGTCACAGACGAAGTCTACGACGAGGTAAACGAGGTTGAGTTCCCGACTGAGGACACCACCGCCGAGGAGGCGGAGGAGATAGCCATAGTGTTCCTGAGGAATTCCCCGACGTTCAGCTTCGACGGGGTTCCCGGGTCCATCCGGGTCCTCGACGTCGCGGTAGCTGAGAGCTACCCCGTCCAATACTTCATCAGCGTAGTCTTCGAGTGCAGCCACGCGGGCTACGGCGACAGGACCGGACAGGTGCTCGCTCAGGTCATCACGCCCCATACCATCAAGATAGTGGTGAGCAGCGGAGAGGTGAGGAGCGCCGTAATAGACGGTAAGTGGGACGAGCTGAACCAGATGGACTCGGCGGTCTCCGAGTTCTTTACGCCTGAGGAGGCTAGAGACCACGCCTTAGCTTATGTCAAGGCGAAGTACCCTGAGGCAGGGGACCTGCCCGCCTCCGAAGAGTGGTCGGTCACGGACTTGACCCCCGAGGGGCTGCTGGGCGCCTCGACTTTCGAGTACAGCGGCCTCGGCTGGACCGTCCGGGTCGGCTACCCGGTCGTCCTGAAGCCCACTTACACGGTGGTCGTGAATTACAGCGGCGAACCCAGCATCTCCTGGGAGGGCTCAGTCGACCTGTCTGGGGCTGTGACCGAGCTAGCCCAGTAAACCTCTTATCTTTTTTTATTTTTCCAGTTCTGGAGGTATACGTGACTCGCATGGCACCCCTGTCTGGCAGAACCCGCAGCCGTAGCCTTCGAACCCGTAGTGCCGTGACACATACTGTCGCGTCACGTTCACGTATCTGCTGCACAGCAGCTTGTCGTGCCCCTGCTCTGTGATGGCGCCTATTGGGCACCTCTCGATGCATTTCCGGCACGACCCGTCGGCGTAGAAGAGGCAGTATGCGTGGTGGTCGGTGTATGGCCTTGGCGAGGGCTCCACGTACACGTTGGCGACGACGCTGCCCGCCCTCATCGCCTTCCCCAAGGGCGTTATCAATCCGTCGCTGAGCCCGAAGGTGCCGAGCCCCGCGGCGTATGCGGCGTGCCTCTCGGACCATGTCGAGGCGTACAGGTATTTATCGGAGGTCTCGCGCTTCCACAGCGGCGACAGCATTGGCGCCACCGCCTCTATCCCCGCCTCCCTGAGGGCCTCGACGACGTGCTCCCTGAGCCTCACGTTGACCTCCTCGCCGAATATCCTTGAGCGCGCCCACCGCTCGCTCGGGAAATGTGTCTCTCCTCTATGGTCCCGCTTCGTTGCGTCTGTCTGGGGTAGTATCCAGCTTACAACCGTGAGCTCCTCGGCGTTGAACTCCTTGCCCGGGTAATCGTGGCTCAGAAGCTCCAGCGGTGAACGGTAGAAGCCCCCGATGTCCCGCTTGTAGAAATCGTAGAGGGGGTCGGCGCCGCTGCTGTAGCCGACCAGGGGCGTCCCCCACGCCGGCTCGTCCCCCCACTTGCCCATCGTGTTGCCGGGGCCAGCCATGAAGCCATTGATCGTTTTCTCGATCATTGTTGCCGCGTCAGACGGATTCATCACACCCTCAACCGGAAGCGCTTTATTTAAAAAATGGCTTCATGAAGTCTACAAGCCTCCGGGGAACCGCCGTTGACCAACGAAGAGTATCTTTTCCTGCAATGGGGTGACGTTCAGCGCCTGTGCGAGGAGCTCGCCGACAAGGTCACCGACAGCGGCTTCAAGCCTGACATCATAGTGGCTGTGGGTAGGGGCGGCTTCGACCCCGCGAGGATCATCAGCGACCAGCTCGACTGTAAGAACCTGGCCAGCCTGCAGGTGGTCTACTATAAGGGGGTCAACGAG
Organism: Candidatus Bathyarchaeota archaeon; assembly: GCA_016934355.1. The sequence continues at coordinate 8,600 of JAFGTA010000144.1, forward strand.
AAGAACGACGTGCCCGAGGTGAAGCACCCGCTGAACGCGGACGTCAGAGGGCTCAAGGTCCTCGTCGTTGATGATGTCGCCGACTCGGGGAACAGCCTCAAGGTTGTCAAGGAGTACGTGACGGGGCTGGGCTCTCTGGAAGCCCGGGTGGCGACCCTTCACCACAAGCCCTGGAGCAGCTTCAAGCCGGACTACTTCGCCGAGACCGCCGACAAGTGGATCATCTACCCCTGGGAGCCGAGGGAGAGCATCACTGACATCGGCGGTAAACTGCTTTCCGAAGGAGTCCCGAGGAGCATGATCGCTGAGAGGCTCTTAGAGATAGGGTTCACGAGCCACCAGGTGCACAGGTTCCTAGGGCTCGAAGACGTATAGAACCTCGTCGTACTTTCTGCCCATCCACTCGGTTCCCGCGTCGTACCGTGTCACCGTTTTCCCGGCAAGCATCTCGGCTAGGCGCCTGTTCGTCTCCTCCAGCGAGAGCTTCTCGTCCCTCAGTAGCGTGAGGGGAACGTTGACCTGCACCGGCCTAGCCGGGAGCCTGTGCCTTGTCGCCTTGGGGGTGAACACCTGCCTGTGCTCGGCTACCTCCACGACCTGCCTCTTCTCCACCTTGGGCAGGTAGAGGGCGGCCTCGCCGCTGCCTGACTTCACCCTTCTCTGGGCCTCGGCCTCGGTGCAGTGCGTGACCTCGTATCCCCACGTCCGCAGCAGGCTCTCGAGCTCGTAGCTCCGTTTGAAGGCGTTCACTAGGTCCTCGCCGCTGGAGACGACGCGGTATGCCTGGTCCCTGTATATGAGGAGGAGCCCACCCTCCTCGTCTGGACTCTTCACGAGCTCGAAGGGCTCCAGTCTGAGGTCGAGGCTGGCTAATACCTCCTCGGCCTTCCTAGCGTCGAAGGACGCTGGGATGACGCGGCACCACCGCTGCACCTTGATGGTTGGGTCGAAGTAGTCGACTAGGCAGACACATGTGAACCTGCATCCTAGGCGCTTCATTATCGCGGTCCTGTGCATTCCGTCCAACACGACGTAGGTGCCGCGGTCGACTATTATGGGGGCTGACTGCACGCCGTCGCGCTCTATGCTCGCCTCGAGGCTGCGGAGACGCTCCGGGATCGTCTCCTCGTGTATCAGAAGCCGGTCGGTGGGTGCGAGCGCTATATCGAGCCTTAGTCCCTGGTGGTCTATTGTATAAGCGACTGGCTGACTAGACATCCACTGAACTATGTGTGCATGGGTAAAAATCTTGTCGGGCGCGCGCCTACTGGATCTCTTCCAGCGCCTCGGCGGCGGCCTCCTCGGCCTCTGCGAGCATGTCGCTCTTCACTATGGTGGTGATGTAGCCGGCGATCCAGTTGCGTAGCTTCTTGGATACGTCGAGCCCTATCTCTTTGAGAAACTGTTTGTTGGGCTCGAACTCGGGCTGGAAGCTGTAGGGGTACCTGTCTATCAGCTCGAGGCTTATCCGCTTCACCATCTCTGTGCGTACCTTACCCAAATGACTGCACCTGTGCGCTGTTAATCAGCCTAGCCGAGCTTTTAAACATTTACCCTATGGGCTCTGCGTCACGCGGATGCAGTCGAGCCTCACGTCTGTGCTGTCGGTCAGCAGTATCCCCCGGAGCTCAAGGTCGGTGGAGATGCGTGTAAGCGTGAAGTTGAGGGCTACGCTGGTCCACGTGTTCTCGGCGGGGAGAGCCGCGGCGTCGACTACTGCCTCGCACAGCGTCTCCCCGTTGGTTCTGGCGTCCAGCAGGATCACCCCGGTGTCGCCGTGGCTCTGCGTCTTCAACGTGAACACCGCCTGGTAGTCTCCCTCTGGCATGATGCTGTAGGGCCCGTACCATATTGTCCGGGATTTGGCGTTTATGTCCCTGTACGCGATGACCTGGCTGCACGTGCTTGACGCGTCTTCCACGACCTCGGCGTTGAGGGTTATCAGGTCTAGGTGTGTGTAGGTGACGTCCATGGGTTCGTATATGACGGGTGTGGCTGCTCCGAGGAGGCTGTACATGTATATGTTGTCGTAGAAGGCGAGCAGGTTGTAGCCGTGCCTCTCGACGAGGGCGAAGGCCGTCTTCGCCGTGTTGTGGGGGTCGGTCTTCAGGTCGATGAGTATATAGTCGGTTCTGAGGCTCATCGTCAGCTCGTCGGCTTTACGCCACGTCTCGGGGTCTTCCGCGATCTCGGGTATTATCACGTAGGCTTGTGCTCGCCCCGACACGTGTGGGAAGATGTTGTCCTGGGTTAGGACGGAGGCGTCAGGCTCTATGAGCGCCAGCATCTCGTGTAGCTTCGTGTTTCTCGTGGCGCTGTAGGGCTTGATGTAGGCGGGGCTGAGGTAGAAGCCGTCTGTGAAGGGGCTGAGGGGGCTGAACGCCACGCAGGCGGCTACGTTCAGGGCTAGGAGAAGCTTCAAGACGTTCTTGAAGGTGGCGTTGTCCTCTGCCTTCATGGAGTCTTTGAGCCTCTCAAGTCCCAGGATGAACGAGTAGAATATGAAGGGGATGACGTAGGAAGGGTACTGGAACCCTATCCGGTAGTAGGGCGGGTAGTTGGAGAGGAAGGACAGTGTGAGCCAGAGCAGCGCCGGGATCAGCGTCACGGGGCTCATGTAGCATATGAAGAGGTACGGCGTGGTCAGGATGAGGACGTAGACTATCTTGTCGAACCAGTCGAAGGAGAGCGCCCTGAAGACGTTCGATGGCTCGGTCACCACCGTGTAAGGTATCTCGCTGGGCTGTTTGACGCCCAGCACGGCGAAGTTCTGGCCTGCCTTGAGGTGGTCTGGCACCACGGGGTTGAGGTAGTGGATGATGCCCGCGGAGAAAATGCCCCACGCCATTGCTAGCCCTAGGAGTAGGACGTATACGCCGCGCCGCGCCCCGCTTCTCCCCTGACTCTTGGAGCGGCGCTCAAGGATGTGCTGACCAGCCAGCAGCAGTATGTAGGCGAGGACGAAGTAGACGACCTGCTCCTGCACCGTCAGTGCTAGGAAGGTTGACGCGGCGAGGGCTTTCCAGTTCCCGCGCTGCGTGAAGAGAAGCATGAAGTTGAAGATGAGGGGGAGGAAGCACTGGACATGGAAATCGTATGCGTTCACTCCGTGGAGAGACGGGTTCAATAGGTACAGGGTCACGAGGAAAAGTGCCATCCACCCCGAGAACCGGTCCCGTGCGATCAGGTAAACAGGGTAGGCGGAGAGACCTAGGATAGCCGACTGAAGCACAAGCAGGGTCACTGGCGACTGAAACAGGTAGTAGATGGGCAACAGCAGGAATAGGATGGGGCTGAAGTGGACGCCGAAGAAGCTTCCCGACTTAACCATATGCATCTCACAGGTGTAGTAGAACAGTTTGCCTTCATTCACCGTCGTCCAGAAAGCCTGGTCGAATATGCCGAGGTCCCACGCGTAAGTTGTGAACGAGATATGTTTCTGAAATGTGTAAAACGATAATAGAATGGTGTATGTTATTATCGCCGCCGCTACAAGCGTCTGGACCCGATTTATTATCGTGTTCTCGATAGAATCCATTCAGTTGGGTTTCTCAGGGAGAGTCGATTTAAAATTCGTGTAACCCGTGACGCCTCGAACACAAAGAGTTTCATCCATAAAACCGTGTATCCGGCGAAAATGCATGATATAGAGTTAAAAAATGAAAAAAGCAAGAATTATGCCCTAGTTCCGGAAAGGTTCGCAAGTATTAAATATTCTTCGAAACGAAAAGAGGAAATAGAAGGGAACAGGATGCCTGACGAAATTAAGGTAGCGCCCATGCACAAGCTCATTAAAAAAGCCGGCGCAGAGAGGGTGAGCGAGGAGAGCGCAGTAGCCCTCGGCATTGCTTTAGAGGAAATAGGCGTCAAGGTGGCCCGTGAGGCCATCGACTACGCCAGGCACGCTGGCCGTAAGACAGTGAAGGCCAGGGACATCGAGATCGCGGCTAAGAAGGTCCTTGAGCGATAGGATAATATATTTCTCCCGTGGGCATCTTTCTGGCTAGAGATGCAGACCATCCATTGCGACGTACTTGTTGTAGGAGCAGGCCCAGGCGGTAGCATGACCGCGAAGACAGCGGCAAAACATGGCGTCGATGTAATTTTTATAGAGGAGCACCCCGTAGCCGGCACACCTGTTTACTGCGCCGAGGGACTGAGCGTCGGGGGCATCGAGGACGGCGGGCTGAAGGCTGTCCCGCCGTATGTTTGCCAGCAGATAAGTAAGGCTCGCGTCGTGGCGCCTAACGGCCGGAACGTGGAACTGACCAGCGACGACTGGACGGGCTACACCCTC
>JAFGTA010000145.1 GCA_016934355.1 Candidatus Bathyarchaeota archaeon
ATGATGCCTAGCCCCTTTATGGGGCCGTCCACAGGTGTGGAGCCGTAGCGTGTCGACGGCCTATCATTCTCCGCGGTCAGCCCCGTCTGGAGGTTGAAGGCCCGCAGCGTGTTCACGGCTCTGCGGCCCACGTCCCACGCCTCCTCTGTACCCATGTCCCACCCGGTGGCCGACGAGACTGCCCTGGCGATCCTTTCGGCGTTCATCCGGGTGTTGAACCGGCATGTGCCGACGCTGTCCTCTAACTGCATGAGGCCCTTGGTGCGGGCGACCTCGCTGCTGACCTCCGCGGGGTTCTTGGGGCCCTGGGCGTCTGGGCTCATGACGCTCATGTGGGTCTCGATGGTGCTGGTGTTGCTTACGCATGTGTCAAACATCTCTGCCCACCTGTACCTGTGGTCGTGGCCCCGCGGCGTGTTTCCCTTCAACGTGTAGATTGCTGACTCGGCGGCCTTGCCGCCGATCCTCGTGGATGCCCGCTTCACGCCCTCGGCGAGTACGTCCCCGAAGCCCTCACGGCTGGCGACCATCCTGAGTATCCTCGCGGCTCCCTCGGCGTCCCCGAATCCAGTCCTGAACCCTACCTGTTCAGCGGGGAGGTACCCCTTCTCCATGCACTCCATCACCCACCCCACCGTCCACCCGGCCTCGTTGTTCTCCAGGCCCAGCCTGTCCGTTAGGCCGCTGAGCATGAACGCGGCCTCCACGTCTGTGTTCCCTATGACGGGGCCCCAAGCCGCCATCTGCTCGTACTCGGGCTCCTCTACCTCCCCCGCGTACTTGCCTCCCTTGACCTTGAACATGGTGCTGTGGAGGAGCCTGCATGCCCAGCACTGCATCCTCTCCGCCTGGTATTTCTCGCGGACGCTCTTGGCGTTGAACCTCTCAAGCTCCTCCGGCTTTATGCCCCAGTCGTAGGCGCTGTAGTTCTTGATGGGCAGGTCGCCTAACCCGCTCCTGTACATCCGCTCGACGCCGCCTATGGTTCCCTTGAAGTACTCGACGTCCTCGTACATCTCCTGAGAGACGGCGAGCAGCGCCTCGCGGTCGTGAACGGCGAGCCGGGCGTCTCCCCTGAACGCGATGACGGCCTTGAGTCTCTTGGAGCCCAGCACAGCGCCCGGGCCGTTGTGGCTGGCGCTGTGGCCGTGGTCCACGAAGACGCCCGCCCAGCGCACAAGCTTCTCACCCGCTGGGCCGATGGAGAGAACGCTGGCGCTTCGTCCCGCTACGCCATGCTCCTTACGGATGGCATCGGTAACCTCGTAGGTGTCCATCCCTACGAACCTGGACGCGTCACGGAGCTCAGCCTTTCCATCTTTGAGTACAAGGTACTTCCAGCTCTGCGAGGCCCCCGTGATTATGAGCCCGTCGTATCCGCTGAACTTCATGTAGGCGCCGAATAGGCCGTTCGCTTGGACCGAGGTGGCGCCTCCTGTGAGGGCTCCCTTGGTCACTATGCTTATGGTGCCTGAGCCGCCTACGCTGGTGCCTCCGAGGGGGCCGCTAGCTATGGAGACTATGTTCCGGGGGTCGCTGAACTCGATGCCGCGGGGAACCTCCTCGTAGAGGACCTTGGCGCCGATCCCGGTGCCGCCGAGGTGCCTCCTTAGGGCGTCCTCACCGTACACCTCGTCCGCAAGGTTCCCGTCCGTCATGTTGACTCTCAGATATTTTCCGGCGTATCCTTTTACCGCCATGAAACTCATCATACACGGCGTAAGCCGCAGGGATAACGATATCGCGGGGTCAGAGATGTGAGGGTGGATGTCAGGTTCTACGGTGTGGCGATGGACGCAGCCGGGAGGCGAGACGAGACAGTGGAGCTGCCTGAAGACTCAACGGTACGTGACCTAGCCGACAAGCTGATCGAATTTCACGGCGCCCAGTTCAAGGGATACGTCTACGAGGGCGGGGGAAAGCCGCGGGACTACCTCATGTGGTCCGTGAACGAGGTCGACATCATGGGTCTTAACGGGTTCGACACCGCGCTGAGTGACGGCGACAGGGTCTTCGTGATGCCTCCCATCGGCGGCGGCTAACCGACCACGGTGAATATGACGAACCTGAACACGATCTTCAGGGCGTAGAGCACGAGGACCGCCGCGGTGTTCTGGACGGCGTACCTGTAGTAGTCAGGGTTCTCCCTCGACAGGTACAGGCTGCCCAGTATGGGGGGCGCCGCCGTGACGAACCACAGGCTCCAGTAGAGCAGGAAAACCATGTTGATCAGCGAGACGACCGTCAGCTGCAGGATGCTCTCCGTGACGGGTAGCAGGGTCTCGGTGACCAGCAGTATGACGGCGGAGACCACTGAAACCCCGGTTAGCCCTAGGTTCAGAAGCGTCCAGTAGGGCAGGACGCGTATGAAGAGGGCTTTCGGGTCCAAGGCGTCACCGGCTCTTCTGGGCTCCCTGCTCCGGCGGCTCGGGGTCCACCCAGCTGAACTTCTTCTCAAGGGTCGACGAGTAGTAGTTCCGCCAGTCGTAGTCCACCTCGCGCCCCCACTCATAGTAGACGCGGGGGTCGACGTAGCTCTTGAGGCTAGTGCCAAGGTTGTAGTCGCGGGTCAGCTCCTTCGCCTCCAGCTGGAGGGTTATCTTCTCGATCATCTCCTGGTCCTTCTGCTTACGGGTCTCCATGCGCTCCTGCAGCTTGGCGACGCGCTCCCTGTGCTTGTCCCTCGTGGATTTGATACGCTCCCGCGTCTTCTTGACGCCAGCGCGTTTGGACTGCACACGCTTCTTAGCGCCCTTAGTGGATTTCCCCGCCTCCTCCTTCTCCTTTAGCGTATTCCTGTACTCTTCGAGCTTGGCCTTGTCCTCCTCCAGCTTCGCCTCGTACTTGGCCATCCTCTCCCCGTACTTCGCGGTGGCGTCCCTGATGCGTTCACGGTACTTGCGGAGGTTCTCGCGGGCCTTCTGCTTCCGTGCGGCGAGCCTCTCCTTCTGCTTCATTAGGCTCTGCTCCCACGTCTTCGGTATGGTGCGCTTATGGTTGCAGGTTATCGCTGCCTCCAGGTTGGCGAGGGTGGCGACGTGTTTCTTGCGGTACTCAGGGGTCTCCCTCTCTATGGGCAGCTCCCCGAGCCTGGACTTGACGGCCTCGGTGGCGTAGCATGTCCTGAACACCTTGGCGGTGATGCCCTTCATCACCTCGTCTAGGAACTCGCTGACGACGCTGCTGTTCACCTCGTCGAACAGGGTGCTGTCCCGGTTCTTCTCGGCGAAGCCCTTCAGGTTCCTTATCACCTGTTCGTCGAGCCTCGCGGTAGTGGTGAGCCTCACGCTGTCCTTTCCCAGGAAGTCGAATGTGACTGTGCCGTCGCCGTTGAAGCAGAGGTGCTCGGCGCGTAGGCTGCTGGCGCCCACTGTGTCGGCTTCCTCGTCTTCGTCCTTCTCGTCGCCTACTCTGAACTTGAGCTCGTCGATGAGGTAACAGACCGTCGCCGTCTTCCGGCGCTTAACGTCGCCGCTTGACAGGTTCTCAGCGATGTGCCTCTTCACCCTGTCCAGGTTCCTGCGGAGCTCGATGGCCTTGTCGAACTTCTCTATCTCCTTCTTCTGCTTGATGGGGCTGCTGTCGTGGGGCCACACGTACTTCATCTTGTCTGTGAGCTTGTCCTTCCACCGGGCGATCCACATGCTCTCGCTGTCCCAGTGGATCTCCTTCCAGTCCCCCGGCGGCCTCGGGGCGTCGGGGCTCAGGTTGAGCTCAACGTCCTCGTGGCGGGGCCCCTCCTTCCACTTGCCGCGGAACGGGTGCTCGCCGCGGCCCATGAATATGCTGCTGGGCTCAACCATGTAGTTGCCCAGCTCGCAGCGCTCCCCATCGATGACCGCGTAGCCGTACCTCTCCTTGTTTGCCTCCCTCTCGGCCTTCCGCTCGTCACGGAGCAGCTTCTTCTCCTCCGTCGACAGGTTCTTCCTACGCTCGCGTTCAGCCTCAACCAGAAGGTAGATTTCGCTATAGTCGACGTCGCCTGGGAGAACCTTGAAGCCCAGAAGCTCGCTGAAGTCCGCGTGGAAGTTCTCCGCGAAAACCGGGTCCTCCACGTAGGGGGTGCCTATCTTCTTCGCCCAGGCCACGGCCCTCTCCTCCTCCGCGGGCGTGAGCACATGCGCCTCACCCCTTATCCTGACCGTCAGTCCCTGCGCCTCGTAGCGAGGCGGCACCATCACTCCGTTGTGGACTAGCTGCTCCATCGTTGGGCTCCCCGAATTAGGGAGCATAACCAACACAGTTTTTTAAAGTTTGTCTCGTTTTTTGTTAAAGTCCCGCGGCTATAGCTGTAGATACTTGGGTTTAAGGGCCCTAGCCTGCTTCACATGATCCGTGTTGTAGGCTCCGAACGCCTCCCCTCCCTTCTCCAGATAGCCTACTTTTCCCGGGTCCACCTCCATGAGGCTGCAGGTGACGGCGTCCAGCTCGACGAGGCTCTGGCCGTGGGCGACGAGCCCGTTGCCCGGCTTAACGCTGTACCTTCCCCATGACACGTTTACCTCTCCCTCGGGGTCCGGTGCTACGAGGTTCTTGAAGGCCTCGTTGAGTCCGTAGAGGCTGAAGTAGGTGGCGTAGAGCTTGGCGATGTCCACGATGCTGGCGTCTAGCCTCTCGTTTCCGGGGCCGTGCCACCAAGGTCTGTGGGGGTCGGGGACGAAGCCGAACATGTTCTTGAGGGAGAGGCTCGGGTACGTGCCGCCGTAGCCCTTGACCCGGGCCAGACTCACCAAAGTGGAGCCCATGTGGGCGGCGAGGCGCCTGGGCATGAACCCGTATAACCTGTCGGTGAATGCCGGAGAATAGCTGTCCTCTACTCGCTTCCTTACTTCACGGCTGTCCACCACGCGCCCACTCCATATCTCCTCTGTGACGTTGACATACTCGGCGCCGTGCTCCTCGAAGAGGTCCGTGAACCCATGCGTGTCCCTGAACCACCTGTCCTGAGCCCTTATCCGGTCCCAGCGTCCCCCCTGCCTGACCCAGCTCCAGTCCGGGTGGCTCATCAGCCACCCCCAGTCCACCTTCTCACCCTCGACTGTGAAGCTAAGAGACCCATCCTGCCTGCTGAGGCTATACCCCTCGGCGACGATGAACTCGGCGTCCACGGCCTCCATGAGCATCCCGAGGGCTTCGGCGTCCGTGTAGTTCGCCGGGTGGGGACTGAACCAGTTCGGCTTGACTATGACGGTCTCGGTCACTGGGAGACGGTCTTTGAGGCTTCTCCTGAGCTCTGACGCTGTCTTGACCCTGTCCAGGGTTACCGTGCCCAACTGATCCATGGTGTCTCCTCTGAATGTTTAGTGTCACCCTGTATTATATGAGTGGATACCCGTGTGACCTGTGCTCGTTCAGCCGCGGCGAGGGTGGATAACCACTATATTCCGCGGATTTACACTTCTTTGGGAATGGGAGCCAAGTCCAAGCCCTTCAAGAGGGACGAGATCATCGGAGCGTTGACGCTTGTGATGCTTTTCTTCTCGGTCATGGCGGGGCGGGAGGTAGGGAACTTCTACGCCAGCTACGACGAGATGAAGAGCCTCAAGGTCCTCTTCAAGGTCACCGAGGAGGAGATGTCAGGCTACCTGCGTGACGTGCTGCAGGGGGGTAGCCCAGAGCTCGGCTTCGGTTTGACAATCACGTTGCCGGCGGTGGAGACCGAGACCAAGCTGGTCACGGAGACCCCGGACTACGTGAGGCGGTGGCTCATCAGCGTCACTCTGAGCCCCGTGGTTGTCAGGCAGCCCTCCGTCTCAGACGTGGAGTTCGAGCTGCTGGTCGAGGACGAAACCATAGTCTCCGAGACCTTCACGTTCCCCAAGCAGAAGGTGCCTTACCTGGGCCTCGTCGACAGGGGAATAGAGCTGAGTATTGGTGATGTTCCCCAGCTGAGGTCGAGGATATCGGAGGCCGTTGGAGAGTACTCGGGGGAGGTGAAGGTTGAGGTCAGAGGCCGCGTCAGGGCCCACCTCTGGTTCCTTGAGACCTGGCTGCCTTTCTCCACTACACGGTACCCGCTGGTGGACGCCCCGCACATTGTATACGATTCCTCGGAGTGGCGTAGCTTCGAGGGCGTAAGCATCGCCAGCCACGAGACCGGCCAACCGACTATGGTTTCGGCTAGGTTTAGGAACCCGACCCGTGTCCACAGCCTCACCGAGAACGTCACATGCACGATACTGAGAGACGGCAATCTCGCCGACATGGTTACCAAGGAGGTGAGGCTCGCCCCCGGGACCGACGGCGTCTACGTGTTCCTGTACACCCCGCCTGAGCCCGGTGACTACTCATACCGCCTCACAGCTGGATCGATGGCACTTACGGCAAGTGACACGCCTGTCCTCAGGGTTGAGGGCTAGGCTTACTCAAAAAATATTAACATAACCTGACACATTTTACTATATACAACATACCTGCCTCGGCGGGTATCGGCGACATGGTGTGTGAGACGTGTCAAGAATGCAGAAGCTGGCTTTAGAGGTTCTACAGTCACTGAATAGAGCGGAGACGCCGAACGAGGCCATCGAGCAGATTCTCAGGACCGTGAAGAAGTTCACTGGGGTCTCGGCTGTTGGGATCAGGCTTAGAGAAGACCACGACTACCCCTACTTCTACTTCGACGGCTTCTCCGACGTACATATGAAGAAAGAGCACAGCCTATACGGGTACGACGAAGAGGGAAACCTCATAACGGACAGCGAGGGACGCCCAGTCCTCGATTGCATGTGCGGCGTCATACTTAGAGGCGAGACTGACCCCGGCAAACCCTTCTTCACCGAGCGAGGCAGCTTCGTCTCGAACAACACAACGAGACTCATAAAGACCGCGCCCAAAGGCGACAGGAAGATCAAGACAAGGAACGTATGTAACACCGAGGGATACGAGTCGGTGGCGCTCATCCCTTTACGCAGCAAGGACAGTATCATCGGGCTTCTGCAGCTCAACGATGAGAATACGGACATGTACACCGACGAGATGATACACTTCCTCGAGGGGCTCGGGGATGGCATCGGCATCGCCCTCGCCCACCTAGAGGAAGCGGAGCGCCGCAGGGAAGCGGAGAAGGAGCGGGAGAGACTGCTCAAACAGTACGAGCTAAGGCTCAGAGAGCTCAACATCCTTTTTAGTGTCTCCGAGCTGCTGGACAAGCCCGACCTCACACTGGAGGAGACGCTGCAGGGAGTCACCGACTTGATCCCCTCCGGGATGCAGTACCCGGAGTCCGCGGTCGCCCGCGTCGTCGTCGAGGACAAAGAGTTCACCACCGAGGGGTTCAGAGAGACCCGGTGGATGCTAGAGACCCCCCTCAAGGTCTACGGCAGGGGCATGGGCGCGATAGAGGTCCACTACCTCGAGGAGAAGCCGGAGAGCCACAGAGGCCCCTTCACCGAGGAGGAAGTAAAGCTCCTCGAATCGCTGGCCGAGCAGTTGCTACGGGTCTTGGAGCACGAGACCCAGGGAGACTGGAGAAGCCAGCTCGACAGGTACGCCCTGATCCTCACGGACGAGGAGGTGAGGCACGTCCTCGGGCTGGTGCAGGAGGACATAGCCATCAACGAGATGGACAGCGACGGGCTGAGCGGGGACATCCCGCAGGACGGCGGCGACCAGGTGATCGACAGCTGGCTCTACCTCAAGACCATGCTTGAGCTGAACAGGAGCCTCATCATAAAGCTGCAGAACCTGCTGGGCGAAGACCAGTAGGCTTCAAGTACCGTGGAGCCCCATATTCACCGATTCTCATGGGTGTACCAGACGACCTATGCGCCGACACGGCGTTCATAGACGGCAAGGTGATCACGGCCGACCGCGTTGGAGCCCTCGCGGAGGCGGTCGCGGTCAAGGGCGGCAAGATACTGCGCGTCGGCTCGACGAGACACGTGCTGGAGGCAGCCGGGGAGAGAACAGAGGTCATCGACCTGAAGGGCAGGACGCTGCTCCCTGGGCTCATCGACAGCCACATGCACCCCTGCGGCAGCTGGGGAGCCTACCTGATCCGGGGCGTCGCATGCGGCCCCGACTTCGGCAGCGTGGAGGAGATGCTGGAGGCCGTGAAGAGAAAAGTGGTGGAGACTCCTTCGGGTGACTGGATACTCGGGTTCCGCATGGACGACGTCAAGATGGGCAGGTACCCCACACTGCAGGAGCTTGACGCAGCTGCACCCGAGAACCCCCTCTACATCCAGAGGAGGGACGGCCACAACGGCGTCGCCAACAGCCTCGCCCTGAAGATAGCAGGTATAACCCGGGACACGCCCGACCCGCCCCACGGCAGGATCGAGAAGGACAGGGACGGTGAGCCCAACGGGCTGCTCAGGGAGGCGGCGAAGGATCTGGTCTACCACAGGATGCCGCCGTACAGCGAGGACGAGTTCTACCGCGGCCTGCAGATCGTGTACGACGAGTGCCTACGGCTGGGGTTAACCAGCATCCACGCAAGCATGGTGTGCCCGGCGGAGCTGAAGGCGATGCAGCGGCTCAAACGGGAAGGCAAGCTCAAGGTGAGGACGGCTGTCCACATCAGCGGCAGGGACGAGGGGATGGTGGAGGGCGCCATAGCGCTGGGCCTGGAGACGCCGTTCGGCGACGAGTGGCTCAAGATAACGGAGGCCGAGTGGGTGTTCGACACAAGCACCAGCGGGCGCACCGCCGCCTACTACGAGCCCTACGTAGGTGAGCCAGGGAACACCGGGATACTGCTCTACGAACAGGGCGACATCGAGAGACGGGTATGGGAGGCGCACAGCGCAGGCATCAGGGTGGGCCTCGACGGCGTCGGAGACAGGGGCATCGACAGGGCGCTGGACGCCATAGAGAAGGCGCTGAAGA
>JAFGTA010000146.1 GCA_016934355.1 Candidatus Bathyarchaeota archaeon
CAGAAGTACCTCCTCGGGGGATACAACTTCTTCGCGGAGGCCAAGCTATACCGGGACGCCACAGACCAGCTGTATCTGTACTGGACGGGGTTGAAGATGGACACGCTGTCCGTCCAGTGCAGCGTCGGCGAGCCTGTGGTGTGGACCGCCGATCTCATAGGCAAGCTGTACGGCGTCAAGGTCAGCACCATCCACAGCTACGGCGCCTCGCCGGGGGTGCCCTGGGAGTGGGACGACTGCTACGTGCAGGTGAGCGAGAACGGCAGCTCCTGGACGACGGTGGACGGCGTCACCGACTGGGAGTTCCGCGTCGACAACCAGCTCAAACCCAACTACGTGTTCAACGCCAGCGGCTCCAAACAGCTGTCGAGCCTCGAGGAAATGGAGCAGCTCTGCGACGCCCGCCTCACCATGAATCTAATGGACGACACGTACCTGAGCCACCTACTGGACCAGACGGAGCTCTGGCTCAAGGTGGTGCTACCGAACAGCCAGCACATCCAGTTCAGCAAGGGAAAGCTACGGCTAGTCGACCCGCTGGTGAAGCCCGAGGACCTCATCGCCTGCAGAGTCGAGTTCACCGGGGGATACCTAGAGCACAGCTTCACGTGATCGCCATGAAACATGACACTCTGATCAAGGGACACCGCGTGGTCTTCAGGACATGGACCTACGGCATGAAACAGAAGGCGCTCCGCGAGTCCACAAGCTGGAGGAGGACGGGGCAGGAGCTGCAGCCCGACGTCGACCCATGGAAGCTCAACGACCTGATGCTCGTGCAGACACTCGTCGAGTGGGACATGGTCGACGAGGCGGGGCAGCCGCTCCCCATCACGCTTGAGAGCATCCACGAGGTGGAGCCGCCTGAGCTGGTGGAGGAGATGATAGCGTTCACACAGAGGATAAACGGGGTGACGGTGGAGGAGCGAAAAAAATCGTAGAGGCTGTGAAGCGAGGGAAGCCGAGCCCACTCCTGGACGACGTCGCCCTCTGCGTGTCAATGGGGTGGACGTACGAGGAGCTAGTCGCCCAGCCGGCCAGGTTCGTGGAGAGGCTCGGCGTCTACCTTGAGACATTGGCCGACGCCCGGGACAGGGAGGAGCGGCGGCTCGAGGACGAGCTTCGCAGCCTAACGAGAAGGAGATAGAAAAAGTGAGGGTGAGTAAGCCGGTGCGGCTGGAGGACCTGGGGATGGAGCTGCAGATGATACCCCAGACACTCCAGGAGGCCGCGGACCTGTGCCTAGAGCTGCCCCGCATGCTGACCTTCGCCAGGGCGTTCTGCCCCGTATATACAGGCGCCCTCAGGGACTCGGTCAGGGTCGAGCGGCCGAGCCTCCTCGCAGCCAAGCTGGTCGCCGGCGGCGGAGGCCACGTCAACCCGCTGACCGGGCGAGAGGTGGACTACGCCCGCCACGTCCACGACGGGACCAGCAGGATACCTGGGAGGCCGTTCCTGCTGCAGGCGATACTCGCCGAGAGGCTGGCCACGGGCCGCGAGATACTCTACAGGGCGGCGGGGGTGATCTAGTGTCAGACCGCGTCGACCTCGAGTACAGCGTTCAGGTGACAGGCCTAGAGGAGGCGCAGGCGTCAGCCAACTCCGCGAGTGAGAGCGCAGACCAGGCGGCGGCGTCCCTGCAGAACGCCCAGGCCATGAGCTCCAGCAGCCTTCCCACCATGTTGATGACGGTGCGTTCCGTCAACGCGATGAGGCTCGCAGTGCAGCAGACGAGCAGGGCCATCACCGACCTGAACCCCACGGCGCTGATGTACGGGTTCCTGAACATGATACAGGTGGTCCGAAACCTCACCCAGCTCACCAAGATGCTGCGGGAGTCGACGGGCGCCGCCGCGGCGGCCCAGAGCATACTCGCGGCGCTTACGGGGAACTGGTGGGTGATACCGCTGGCGCTGGCCGCCGGCGCCCTCGTCTACTCAAGGATCAAGAGCATGCAGTCCGGCGGCGAGGTGGAGCGGACCGGGCTATACCTGCTTCACAGGGGCGAGCACGTGTTACCCGCCCAACAGACGAGGCTCGGCCCCATATTCATCACGTTCGACAGGCAGCCGTCGACTCCGCTGGAGACGGACGCGTGGCTGAGGGAGCTGGGGCCACGCCTCACAGAGACCATGAGGAGGGGAGGCTGACGCCGACACCAAGTTGGGCCCAATGCCACGTCGAGATATACGAGGAGCCCGGGTTCCTCGACGACTGCTTCAGGAGCAGCCTGTGGACCAAGTTCCAGTCGGCGGCGTCGGAGAGCTTCGTGAACGCCGGCGACGTCTCGGGAGACTACGCGGTGATGACGGTCACCGAGGGTGGCGCGGTGAACGGCGCCGGCTGGATGCGTGACATAAGCGGTCTCTCCTTGGATACCGACGAGTACCCGCTGATCAGGACTCGCCTCAGGGGCCGAGGAACGACGCCTCAGTACAAGGTTGAGGTCGAGTACACCGACGCATCGTCGACGACGTCGGGGTGGACGGACGCGCCCAGCGGCTTCGAGCCGAAGATGCTGCAGCTGGCCGCCGGCAAGACGGTCAAGTACGTGAAGCTCTACGCCCGCAGCGACACGCCGAATCAGACGGCCATGATCGACTACGATTACGCGGCGGTCCTCAGGAACCCGCCCCTGATCCCCGGGGAGATGCTGGAGTTCGTAGCCGACCTTGTGACGACCTCGGCGGTGAGCGGCCTCAGGCTCGCCATGCTCAACGACCCGCTGCTCGGAGTCACGGAGCGGAGGTACAGCCTGGACGAGAACCTGGGCACCAAGGCGTATGACCTGAGCCGTAACAGGCACCGGAGCGGCATCGTGAACGCGACGTGGAACAGCGGTGGCGTGTACGGGTACTGCCTCTACTTCCTGGCGGCGAGCAGCTGCCGTCTCGACACCGGGTACACGGCCACAGTGGCGGCGACGGCGGCGCTCAGCATCGCGTTCTGGGTGAAGGCCTCGCCCGGGGCGTCTGGCGTCGTCTGCGGCTTCGGGAAGACCATCGGCGCCGACTGGAACAGGATACAGTTCAACTGGAGCAGCGACAAGCTCCGCCTCTACGTGAAGGACGACGCCGCCAACGTCAGGCAGTACACTTCCTCAAAGACCGTGGCGGACGGAGACTGGCACCACGTCATCGGCGTCATAAATCCGGCGAACGACGAGACGGAGCTCTACGTCGACGGCACGCTCGACGGCGGAGCCTCGGGCACCCTCGGCGCTATCACGCTGGATGCCCACGACCTCACCTTCGGCTGCGTCCACACAGGCGGAGGGTACAGCAGCTACACCACATGCTACGTCGACGAGCCCCTCGTGGCATCGCGGGCGCTCACGGCTGAGGAGGCTTACAGACTCAGCGTGGAGAATCCTCTCAGCGGCGCCGCCCGTGTCGGGGCTGGGAACATCGTCATGGCGTACCTGGGCGCCGAGTCTGAAGCCCTCGTCACTAAGCTGATCACGGCCCGGGTCATCGACAGGGTAACCCTTGGGGAGCCAGATAGACCAGTGGTCCAGCTGATATGCGAGGACCTGGGCGAGATACTTCACGAGCGCACATTCACCAAGGAGTACGTGTCGGCGACGCAGATCAGCGGCATTGTCGACGACGTCATGGACCAGTCCGGCGCCGAGTTCTACCAGGACAAGGACACGACAAACAGATCGATAGTCAACAAGTTCAACGCGGAGGGAGTCTGGGCGCTGCTGGAGAAGCTGGCCGAGGCGGCGACCTTCGCCTCCGGCGAGACCGGCGCCAACTTCTACGTGGACCCCGGCGGCGCACTCCGCTTCAAACGGTACGGGGCCTTCAGCTGCGGCGAGGCCGTGAGCGACGGCGGCGACGGTAACGCGGCGAACATACTGGATATACAGGTGAAGGAGAGCATCAAGGGTAGCCCGCGGCTGGTGAACGACGTCAAAGTGATCGTCTTCGAGGCCGAGTACAGCCCGGCGGACCAGGACGCGTTGACGGAGTCGGCCGAGGCTTGGAGCAGCCCCGACCCCACGGACTCGGGGTACCCGCAGAGCGATTCGGGGGACAAGGTGGCTGGCACGGCGAGCATAAAGTACCAGTTCACCGGCGCCGGCACGGTGTACCGGATGAGACTTAACTTCTCGGACATGGACCTCACCGGGTTCGACCGCATTGTCTTCTACCTGAAGCACGGGGCCACCGTGAACGTCGACGACTTCAGTGTGAAGCTGTGGAGGAACAGCATCTGGGTCACCGACTACTACGAGAAGACCGGCGTTTCGCCGGGCGCCGCGGCCACCTGGGTCGAGTACACCGTAGACATCTCGGACTTCACGAAGACGGGGAACCCTGGGCCCATCATCGACACCGTGCAGATCAAGGTCAACCACTCGTCGGGCATCGGCACCGGCGGAGCACTCGTCGACAAGCTCAGGTTCATCCGCGACGAGAAGTCAGGCGCAGACAGCGACTCCACAAGCCAGACAGCCTACGGGAAGCGGACGCTGAGGCTGGTAGACAAAACAATAACTGACGTTGACTACGCCGGATACGTGGCCGGCAACATAGTCGCCCACAGGAAGGATCCTCTCGTCACGGCTCAGGTGAACGTGCCGGGCCGCGGCCAGCTCGGTTACAGGCCGCCGATGCTGGTTACGCTGACTAGCCTGAAGGACGGAGTAGACGGGGAGAGCTTCCAGATAGTCCGGGCCGTCCACAGGTACACGCCGGGCTCAGGCTACACGTGCGTGCTGGACCTCGTTGCTGCGAGGCAGAGTGACGGCTCCTATGAGCCGAGGATCGCGCCGGCGGTGGGCGACGTCGGTATAAGCCTCGCCGTTAAAATGAGGATGCTCAGCGAGGGCAGCCTCAACGCCCTTAGGAGCGTCTGGATATAAGACCCCATAAAGGCTTCGAGAAACGCGTTGAGACCATCAAAACCATGCTGCTCTGCATCGAGGACCACCCCGCCCGGTACACGACCCTCATTGTAACCGCCATAAGAGACTCCACGCCATGGGTCGCCCAGTCGGTCATCAAGTGGCTCCTCAAAGAGCGCTACATAGAGAGACCCGAAAGAGGCATCTACAAGATCACCGAGAAAGGCCGAAGACTGCTACGAGCCCTCGTCGCCTAACTCAAGCTATAGAATACGGGAGGAGTGTCAAGAAGAACCTTAAACACGGGGTTCCTGCTCGCCGACACTGATACCCTCAACCTGTTCTGGATCAATTGTCGCGTACTTATCACCATGTAACGCAAGCTCAAGCGGGTCAAAAGCCTCTACAATAACCAAACCATCCACAACCCTAAGCAGGACACAATCGCCCTCCCAAAGACCTACGGCTTAACCACGGCTCTTAGCAGGTAGACGGCGTGGTCCTCACCAATATGTGTCTTTACTCTCAGAATCACACCCAACCACTAGATTATGGTAAAAACTTTGTAGAATTAGGAGTTAGATTTATTAAAAATATGATATATAAAGTATATATTAAAACTCAACAAAAGTTTTTAAAGCATGAATGGGTCGGGTTATTTGACGATGGTAAGGTGCCATGGTAGAAATGCCATGTCGTCTCTGTCGGTAACACTTCCCATAATATCCTTTTCTATTGTAAATCGGTCTCACAAGCTGATTTTATTCGAGTTAATTTAGCTTGGAGTTCAGCTCTTCGTCTAGTGGAACCAATATCTATTTCGTCAGATAAGGCGGTAAACATAGACTCAAATGCATCCGCTAAGTCAATACATTCTTTAATTTCATAACCGCGATCTTCACAAAAAGATATACTTTCACGTTCTTGTGTAGTAGTTAAATTTCCTTTGATAATTTGAGTATTTGTTGAATCCCCATATCCAAAATCTTTCATAAAATTCTCGATACCAGTATTGATATTAAATGCCTCAAAGGTTTTTGATCGTGCTTCATTAAGATGAGATACATAAGGTAGCAAAGAACGTGTTGTTGGATCTAAATTTCCTAGGATTAAGAGCCTATTTTGATATACAGGTCTAGATAGAGATTTATGGTGTTCTTGGCTATGTATAGCCATTTCATGATGTTCTAGGGTAAATTCAAGTGGAGTAACTGGATAATAATATCGTTTATCTGGGAATTTTTCTAAAATCCCTGCTAACGTGCCCGCTAAAGATACTACAGGATAATGGTTATCTGCATTTGTAAGCCCTATTATAGTACATTTACCCATATTCAAACCATTATTTTCGTGAGTAAGAAGATCATACCACCAGAAAGAGAAAGGATATCCACCATCTACTTGAACATAAGATCTAGGCGAATCATCTCCATTTAACACATCAATTCCGTATCTCCCAATGTAGATATTCCCCATTTTTTCTACGATTTTTTTGATGGCGAGACTTTTAATAAAAGATTCAGCGTAGATGTTTTTCCTTTTAAAAGCATTTAATACATTTAAAGTTCTTTGGATGTATCTCATATTGTTATCATTAAAAAATTGAATTAGTTCTCCTCTAGATGAAAACAATCTCTTACTTAAATCTCTAAACATAAAAGATAATATTTTATTTTGCATTTGATGACCAATTAAAAATAATCTAACTTCAATTATCGGATCGTCACATGCATCACGTGCAAATTTAAAGAGATTCCCTGCATCAAATCCTTTAATGTCATATTTATTTAAAATTATTTTATTAAAGACCTCTAAATTCCGGATCATTAAATAATTCTCATTATAAATTGGGACGGATACTTCTGAGAAATAAATTTCATCTCCGATTTTACCTGCTTCATCTATTCCATGAATAAATTGTACTACCATTTTATAATAGAATATTCAATTAAATATTTAAATTTAAGAGAAGGTATTGATTAGGTTAGGGATCATGCCGAGATCATACCCTTTCAACGTGAAGTCAAGATCCTCCGAGAATCGGCCCACCCTTCCGAGGTAGACCTTCCTTCGCTCGGCGGCTGGAGTAATCCGAGCCTCTGGAGAACGGTGATATCCTCACCGAGCACTATGAACCTGAACTCCTTCAGAGGGGGATCAAGGTTAGCTAGAATGGAGTAATAGTTCAGTATCCGGCCGGACTTCCTCTCAGTTATCTTTCCTGAGACTATCTCTATGAAAACGTCAACCCCTTCGCCGTCTAGAACAGCAAATAATATAAAAATTTTGTATTTATCGACAAAAGAAAAAATTATTTTGTCTATAATTTCAAAATTTTTCAAAGAACCGGCCGAAGGAACGGCTCTTCTCGGCGTAACGAGGTCCGATGCTCCTCTATGGCCCTCTTATGGTGCGCTACACATACATCGTGGCGATATAATCACCAGAACATAATGCATACACTATAACCACTATGATATAATTCACATAATATAATGCATATGATATAATGCTAGTCCAAAAAATAGTATATATATGACGAATAATTATATCGATAATGGATGTATGGTATTCAAGATGAAGTAAAATGAGTACCCCTCTCATGAGGTGAACGCATGGCGACAAGTCTAGACCTCAGGCGCGCACCCGTCGAGAACAGCATGAAGGGGAGCTTCACCAAGGGTAGCTTCATCGTCGTCAACTTGGCGAGAGCGGGCTCAACAGCCTGAGGAGTGTGTGGATTTGAGAGGAGGAACAGCGGAATGAGGCGCGTCGACTTGGAGGAGATCGAAAGAGGGGAGCTTGAGAGGGGCTGCCTAATAATGGTTAGGTGGCTCGACGCCTCGGACAGCAAGGCCCAGCTCAGCGAGCACGAGGCGAGCCCCGAGACCTACTGCAAGGACTGGGGGCTATATCTCGGCTGTAGCGGCCGAAAAAAGAGGCTGCTCATAATCGGGAAGGACGTGGTGGAGATCCACAACGAGTGGGGCGCCACAAGGATACCACTCGAACTAGTAGAGGAGGTGATCCTGATCCTGCCCCGTGTCGAGACGATGAAGGTCATCAGGGAGGTCCAGATAATGGGTCGCAGGGTGACCCTCAGGAAGTATAAACGAAGGGAGGAGAGGATACGTGTGGTCGTGGCTTAAGCGCCTCATCATAGGGGGCACCACCAAGAAGACGGTGATGGAGACCAGCGGCAAGAGCCGCAGGGTCCGCATCAATGAGGAACCGCCGAGCGACAGGTTCGTGCTCATCGTAGGTTTGATGATCATATTCTTCGCCGGACTCGTGTTCCTGGAGGTCGTGCACATGATATGGATGGGGACTTGGAACGATGTCATCTTTAACGGCATCATGCTGGTGGTAGGCACAATCGTCGGAGCCGTCTGGGGGAAGTCCACGGAATGAACGTAGGTGAGACCGAGGAGATCGTGGTCAAGGGTAAGACTTTGACCATAAAGAAGCTGGCCGCGGGGCAGGAGATAGGCTCCTCGGCACCCACCTACAAGGTCGTGGACGGCCCCATCCCCATCGCCGGGTACTGGTACAGCGAGAGAGGCGCACGAAGGGGAATCAGACGACGGTACAGGCGGCATCTTGAGAGGAAGGCGCTGAGTGAAGGTGTCACGGGTAATAAGTAGGAGGGTCAGACGCTACGACAAGGAGCGGGGCTGCTACGTCTACGACATCAACTTCAAGACCCAGACACCCCTCACCGAGCGCACCATCGAGGTGGCGGAAGCCTTCGGGCTCGGCGTCGACGGGGAACAGGAACACGTACTCTACGACGACTTCGAGGTAAACCTAGCCATGGGAGACGTGATCTACATGACAGGAGACAGCGGAAGCGGTAAATCGGTGCTACTGCGGGCCCTAAGAGACGACCTCGGCGAAGAGGCCGCGTTCATGGAAGAGCTGGAGGCACCCGACGACAAGCCCCTCATAGACCTCGTGGGCGACAGCTTCCAGAGCGCCCTGCAGTTACTCAGCAAGGTTGGCCTAAACGACGCCTTCCTCTTCCTCCGGCGCCCAACCCACCTCAGCGACGGCCAACGCTACAGGTTCAAGATAGCGCAACTGCTGGACCTTGGTAAGCCGTACTGGCTGTGCGACGAGTTCTGCAGCACCCTCGACAGGACGACAGCCAAGATCGTAGCATACAACGTCCAGAAGATGGCTCGACGCAGCGGCGCCAC
>JAFGTA010000147.1 GCA_016934355.1 Candidatus Bathyarchaeota archaeon
CCCTTCTCGACGATGCCCTCCTCGATGAGCTCCAGCACCTTCTTACGTACGGTGACGCGGCTGCCGGAGCCCCGCTCCCTCTGTACCTCCCGGGTCAACGCGCTGATGTTCTGCGGGCCCTTCATCGCCAGCACGCTCAGTATGATCCTGCTCACCTCGTCCCTGTGCTCCTCGTCCCTGCTGAGGTGCCTGCGGACGTTCACCAGCCGCTGGATGAGCTTCAGCGGCTCGCTGTAGAGGGCGGCCCCGACGCGCAGGTCACCCATGACCTGAGCTAGCTCCGGGTACTGGCGGCTCTCTGTGAGGACGGCTTCGAGGTAGTCGAGGCGCCGCATCATCGTCTCCAGCTTCTCGTTCACCTCCTTGATGTCCCGCTCAAGCCCAGACAAGATACTTGAAGAATAGCGGACACGTTTTTGAGTTTAACCTATATAGAAATGTCAGAGGTCACTATCTCGACGGTGCCGGGCCTCATGAGCTGCAGGTGGACGGGTTTGAACGCCAGCAATGTGAAGTCGGGGTGCTAAGGGTCGTCCCAGAAGCTCTGGGTGAAGCCGACGCACTCGTAGACCCTGCGCCTCACCTCGGTGTCCGTGACGAACTCCATCGAGCCCGTGAGCCGCAGGCTGCCGCCGTCATCTCCCTCCCCGATGGGCACGCAGACCTCCACGCGGCTGTTCCTCGTTAGCTGCTCGAGCTTGGCGTCCCGTGTCCCCGTCGCGTAGTAGAAGGCGCCGTCGATGTACAGCAGCATCATGGCGCGTACATGGGGCTGGCCCTCGTCGCAGGTGGCGACGTAGCTTACAGTCTGCTGTCCCAGGTAGCCGAGGGACTCGTCAACTATGGAAGGCATGAGGGTTCAGAGACGGTGGAAGGTAAAACGTTTTCCCATCACCCATATATCCGCGGGCGGCGTGTATCAACCGATAGACATGAACACAGAGCTGCTTAGGAAGCTCTCAAACGCCTTCGGCCCACCCGGCGCCGAGGCTGAGCCCAGGATGATCCTCCGCGAGGAGCTTGAGGACTACGCCGACGAGGTCTCCGTCGACAAACTGGGCAACATATTCTTCTGGCACAGGGGCGACGAGGAGGCGCCTCTCGTGATGCTCGCCGCCCACATGGACGAGGTCGCCTTCCTCGTCACCCACATCGAGGACACCGGGTTCCTCAGGTTCCACACGTGGGGCATCGTCGACAACGTGCTGCCCGGGCAGCGCGTCTTGCTCAAGGGCAGGAACGGGCCCCTCTACGGGGTGCTAGGCACCAAGCCGCCGCACGTCCTCACAGAGGAGGAGCAGAAGAAGGCCATACCGAGGGACGAGCTGTTCCTCGACATCGGCGCCATGACCCTTGAGGAGGCTGAGAGTAAGGGCGCCTACATAGGGATGACGGGCGTCTTCGACGTCGAGTTCAAGGACCTCGGCGACGGCTACATCTGGGGTAAAGCCTTCGACGACCGCGTCGGCTGCTACGTCATGGCAGAGGTCTTCAAGTGGGTCAAGGACACAAACTACAGCGTCGTCGCCGTGGGCACCGTGCAGGAGGAGGTCGGGCTCAGGGGCAGCAAGACCGCGGCGTGGCAGGCCGACCCAGACTACGGGCTGGCGCTGGAGAACACTTTCGCCATGGACATGCCCGGGGTGCCTCCGCACAAGCAGAGCGCCGGCCTGAAGAAGGGGCCCGTGGTGACCATCGCGGACCGCAGCATAATCACGCACCCCAAGGTGCTGGGCAGCATCATGGAGGCGGCGGAAGCCGAGGGGATACCCTACCAGTTCAAGAAGATACCCAGCGGCGGCACCGACGCGGGGAGCATACACCTCACCAAGGCGGGCATCCCCAGCGGCACCGTCGCCAACCCGTGCCGCTACATACATGGGCCCTGCGGGATAACCACAGAGGAGGACATAGAGAACACGGTGCGGCTGGTGAAGGCGTTCATAAAACGCGTCAGCAGCTAAACACACTTTTATAAAAATTAAGAGAGGTTGGGGCTCAGCGCTCCATTATGAACTCCCTGCTGGGCGCCATGGGCTTCCCTATCCTCTTCTTCAGCATGGTCTCACCGACCTTGCTCCCTATCTCCATCGGGAACAGCGTGTCCAGCTGATTCACAGCGTTATCCAGCTTCGTCGCCGACTCGCTGTAGATCCTGTACATGGGCTTCCCCTTCTCGACCTTGTCGCCCGTCTTGGCGAACAGCTTGACGCCTGCGCCCATGCCGCCCGGCGTGCCCGCGGTGCGGGCGATCCTCACGAGGTCCCTGTTGTTATACCAGAGCACCCTGCCATCCCTCGGCGCCGGCACGTCGTAGGTGTACTTCCCCGGCACCAGGTCCTCGGGCTTGATCTCGGGGTCTCCGCCCTGGGCCTCAATGATCTCCCTCATCTTCTCCAGCGCCTTGCCCTTATAGATGAGGTCGTGGGCCATCTGCTTGCCGTTCTCGTGACCCACCATCTCTAGCAGGATGCCGGCGAGGGTCGTAGCCTTGTCCACCAGCTCGTGGGAGCCTCTGCCGTAGAGGGTCTCCAGAGCCTCCTTGGCCTCCAGTATGGGGCCGACGTTGTTGCCGATTGGCTGGCTGCCCTCGGTGACGGCGCACTCGATGTGCATGTCGAAACGGCTGCCGAGCTCGATGAAGTCGCTGGCCAGCTGCTCTGCCTCGTTCACCGTCTTTATCTTGGCGCTGACGCCGACGGGGATGTCTATGACGACGTGGGTGCTGCCCATGGCCTTCTTCTTGCTCATTATGCTCGGCAATAGCAGCGGGTCTATGCTCAGCGGGTACTCGATCCTGATGAAAAGGTCGTCCGCAGGTGCCAGGTCTATGCTGCCGCCCCAGACGATACAGGCGCCCACCCTCTCCACTATCTCCTGTATGTCCTCGAAGGGGAGGCTCACCGGGGCCAACGCCTCCATCCGGTCAGCGGTGCCAGCCGGGCTCGTGATGGCCCTGCTGCTGCTCTTAGGTATGGTGTAGCCTGCGGAGGCGATTATCGGCGTGACTATGAGAGTCGTCTTGTCGCCTGGGACGCCGCCGATGCTGTGCTTGTCCAGTATGGGGCTGCGCCCGAAGTCGATGGTCTTGCCGCTCCAGATCATGGTGCGACTCAGCGCCTCGACCTCCTCCATGCTAATACCGTGTATGTGGAGCGCCGTCACGAAGGCCGCGAGCTCGATGTCGCTGAGGTGCCGCTCCACGGTGTCCCCGACAATCTGCTCGATCTTCCAGGAAGCGAGGCGCTCACCGTTCACCTTCTCACGGATGTAGTCGAGGCTCTCGGGGCGGCGCGCCGGCTCCACGTTAACGGCGTCACCCTTGCATATGCCGAGCCTCTGTGTGACCTCCCTGTAGATGCCGAGCTCCCCTGCGGAGCCCTCGGTGCTTATGTTCAGTATACAGATGATGTGGCCGGATTTGTGCCGTAGGAAGATTCGGTCGCTGCTTATGACGCCTAGGTTCGCCGCGTCCTCACGGTTCATGACCACAACCAGTGGTCCGCCTGCCTCGATCTCGAGTGGTGCCGCCTTCAACTGCATTTTATAGCCTCAGAATATGGAGTATTGTACGAGTAAAGGTAAAAGCATACTGGAACATAAACACATTATAGAGGATTCTGGATGCGGTACATAGACTTTGTCGACCTCAAGTACAAGCCGAGGGAGACTGACCTGATATGCGATTTCCACGTCGAGCCACTGAGCCAGCCGCTGGACATCATAGCCGGCGGCGTCGCGGCCGAGAGCAGCGTGGGCACCTGGACTGAGCTGTCCACCGAGAAACCCTACATGCGTAAACTGGCCGCCAAGGTGTTCAGCATGGAGGGGAACGAAGTGAAGATAGCCTACCCCATAGAGCTGTTCGAGGCCGGCAACATGCCCAATATACTGAGCAGCGTAGCCGGAAACGTCTTCGGCCTGGAGGACATCAAACACCTCCGCCTCAACGACATCCACTTCCCCGCGAAGCTCGACAAGAGCTTCCCCGGGCCAAGGTACGGCATCGAAGGCGTAAGGAAGATAACCGGCATCAGGGACAGGCCCCTCGTGGGAACCATCGTGAAGCCGAAGCTCGGGCTGATAACCGCGGACCACGCCCAGGTCGCGTACGACGCCTGGGTGGGAGGATGCGACGTGGTGAAGGACGACGAGAACCTGAGCAGCCAGGGGTTCAACCCCTTCGAGGACAGGGTAGTCAAGACCCTTGAGCTCAGGGACCGCGCCGAGGATGAGACCGGGGAGAAGAAGGTCTACCTCATCAACGTCTCAGATGAGCTTGAGGAGATGAAGCGCCGCGCCCAGTTCGTCGAGGACCACGGCGGCAGGTACATGATGATCGACATCATAACCTGCGGCTGGAGCGCCCTGCACACCATGCGCGAGGCTGGTTTCAGGCTCGCCATACACGCCCACAGGGCGGGGCACGCGGCGTTCACCCGGAGCACGGTGCACGGAGTCAACATGAAGGTCATCGCGAGGGCTGCGAGGCTCCTAGGCGTCGATCAGCTACACGTAGGCACAGCCGTGGGCAAGATGTCCGAGACCAGGGAGGAGGTGCTTGACAACAAGGAGGCATGCGTCGAGCCCATGCACGGCGTGAAGCCGGTGCTGCCGGTCGCCTCCGGCGGGCTCCACCCCGGGATGGTGCCCAAGCTGGTCGAGTACTTCGGAAAGGACGTCGTGATACAGGCGGGTGGAGGCATCCACGGCCACCCCGACGGCACGGTGAAGGGAGCCACGGCGCTAAGGCAGGCGGTGGAGGCGGCGTTGAAGGGCGTCACCCTCGCGGAGTACGCTAAGGACCACGTGGAGCTGGCGAAGGCCCTCACCAAGTGGCCCGAGGTCTAACCCCGTTTTTTCTAAGTGTCTTACCACTAGTTAGAGCACTAAAAAAAATCAGTTGGATGGGCTTGTCATCTCGTGGCGCTATTCCAGTATCCACGGGTAGTGCCTGTGGATGGCTTCCAGTATGCTGTGGGGGCTTATGATGCCCTCCTCCGTGATTATCCCGTGGATGTAGTCGCGGCGCGTCACGTCGAACGCAGGGTTTCTGATCTTCAGCCCCGACGGCGGAGACCCCCATACCTCGTCCGTTCCCCGCTCCTCGATGACCTCGAACTCGCCGAGGATGGTCTCGGCGTCGAACTTGAGCAGGGTGCTCACCACGTAGAACGGAATCCTCGCCTCCTGGGCCGCCATCGCCACCTGGCTCGTACCGATCTTGTTGATGACGTTGCCCTCGCTGGTTATGGCGTCGCTGCCCACCATTGCGAAGTCGATCTCCTTCATGAAGTGCCTGGCCGCGCTGTCCACGATCATCGTGGTGTCGATGCCCGCCTCCACCAGCTCCCGGGCAGTGATCCGGCCCTGGTACTTGGGCCTGGTCTCAGTCTGGATGACGCTAAACCGTTTCCCCAGCTCGTGGGCTCTGATCAGCGTCGCCGTCGTTGCGCTGCTGTGGCAGTGGGTCAGTATGGTGTCGCCGTCGCAGATGCGTTTCGAGCCGATCTCCACGATGTTGCTGCGGGCCTGCTTGAAGAAGTTCAGGACCTCGCTGGAAGCCTTCTCGACCTGCGCGGTGAATATGTCGAACGAAGTCCACCTCCCCTGGACGTGGCTCTGCAGGTACTTCAAGCCGTTCCTCATCATGGGCTCGGTCTCCCTCGTCTCCACGAGGGCTTTGACTCCGTCCTCCAGTATGCTCTGGGCCGTGCTCTGGCTGTCGGCCTCCAGCAGGTCGTCCCTCATGGACATTATGGCTTGGATGGCTATGTTGGTGGCTCCCTGTATCTCCAGCTTCTTTATCCTGTCCGCTGTCTCCTTGATGTGCTTCAAAACGGCTCACCTGAACATTGTTTCACTCTGATTTTAAGGCTTGGTCATAGTGATGTCCTACTCTTTTTCTGGTAGTGCGGGTATAGTATAGGGGAGTATCTCCGCAGGGTGATTTAGGGTATTAAAAGTAACCTTTATAAGGGGCCGCGTTGATGATCAACCCGTGATATGGGTAAAATACCCATAGTTTCGTGTTTTTAAAAGGTGAACAAAATGAAAGAAAGAATAGACGCTCAAGAAGAGTCCAGCTGCACAGTCTGTGGCGGCACGAGGATAATCAGCGACAACGTTACTGGAGAGAGGGTTTGCGGCGAGTGCGGTATGGTGCTAAACGACACCGTGATGGACACTGGCCCTGAGTACAGGGTATTCAACCTGCAGGAGGCAAACGACAGGAGGCGCACCGGAACCGGGTACCGCCTCAGTATATACGACAAGGGCCTCAGCACAGTCATCAAGGGCGACAGGGACGCCCAGGGCAACAGGCTAGACCAGGAGACCCAGCGCCGCATGAGGCGCCTCCAGCGACAGGACAACAGGAGCAAGGTGAACGAGACCCACACCCGTAACCTGAGCATCGCCATGGCGGAGCTTGACAGGATGAGCAGCGACCTCCATCTCCCTAAAAACGTCAAGGAGGAGGCTGCCCACATCTACAGGCGCAGCCTCAAGGAGGACCTCATCAGGGGCCGCAGCATAGACGCCTTCGTCGCCGCGAGCCTATACGCGGCGTGCAGGCTCCTCAAGGTGCCTAGGCCGCTGAAGATGATAAGCAAGGCGAGCACCCGTGAGCACAGCGAGGTAGCTATGACGTACAGGCTGCTGCTCAAGGAGCTGAACATCAAGCCGCCCATCGACGGGCCCTACAAGTTCGTGCCCAGCATCGCGTCCAAGCTCAAGATAAGGCAGCCTACCGAGAGGCTGGCAGTCGAGATACTGAGGAAGGTCGACGAGAGGAAGGGCCTCATGGGTAAGGACCCTAGGGGCCTCGCCGCGGCGGCTCTCTACATGGCCTGCCAGGAGAACGACGACAGGCGCGTCCAGAGGGTTATAGCCGAGGCCGCGGGCACCACAGAGGTGACCCTTCGTAACAGGTACAGGGGCCTGAAGGCTGTGCTGGACAACGATATGCCGACCCTGGACCAGCCCGCCTCCGTGGCGGCCGTCCAGTAGTCCGATAATCTTTTCACTAAGCCGTTTTCCTTATCTTCATGCTCGGGCAGAGCTCTAAGGAGCGGTCCCTTCTGCTTTTAACGGCAGCACAGCTAGCCCTAAGCTTTCGTTCTGGGATTCTCAGCCCCATCCTGTCGCTTTACATACGTCGGCAGGGGATGAGCATCACGCAGGTGGGGTTGCTTGGCACCGTCAGCGTGCTTGGCTGGTTCATCTTCGAGCCCATCGGCGGCGTGGTTGCGGACAGGCTGCAAAAGAAGTGGATGCTGGCGTTCGCCATAGTAGCGTCAACCGCAGTCTACGCCTTTTATCCTTCCGCCAACAGCTTCACCCACTTCCTGATCCTCTACTTCGTCACGACCTCCGTGATGAGCGCCTACTCGATAGCGATGAAGGCACTGCAGGCTGAGCTGCTGCCCAGCCAGGACAGGGGAAAAACCTTCGGCAGGTACCTATCGGTAATTAGCTTCGGCGGCGTCGTCTCCCCCCTCATAGGCGGCTGGATGACAGAAAACATGGGGTACGCGGTGCCCTTCTACGCGGCAGCAGCCATAGGCGTTGTTGGGCTCGCCGCCGTCCTGCTGATGAGCTACGACGACAAACCCGACGGCCATGAAAACAACATCGGAGGAGGCTGGAGAGAGCTGTTCACGGCGCCGCTGCTTGGCGTCTACACGGTCCGGTGCCTATACTTCTTCAACCCCATGTTCAGGACCAGCTTCCTCCCCATATACCTCAACGAGAGCCCCAGGTTCGCCGCCTCCGAGACCCAGATAGGCACCTACATGACGCTGGTGAAGCTGGCGGTAGCCGTTAGCCAGGCCGCCCTCGGCAGCCTCATCGACAGGCACGGCGAGAAGAAGATCGTATTCGTAAGCGTAGGACTCCTCGGCCTCTCGTACCTTGGCCTGATTTACGGTGAGGGCCTCGGCCTGCTGTACGCTGTGGGCGCCATCCAGGGGCTTCTCATCGCCGCCGCGGACATGGCGATGATGATGCAGGTGATGGCTGTGATGCCTGAGGGGCGCTCAGGGATGGCGATGGGGCTATACTCTGAAAGCGAGAACCTAGGAGGCATCGTAGCCAACCCTGTTTTAGGCTACATATATGACGGCAGCGGCGCCTCTGCGTCGATGCTGTTGCTGATGACAGCAATGACCGTAACGGCTGCCTCGTCCCTGCTCCTTATAAAGAAAAAGGGAGACTAGAATAGCTCCATCAGCTTATCTGTCGCCTTGAGCCCATGCCCCGTGAGAGGAACCACGGTAACCCCGTCAAGGTCTAGTGACCCGAGTCCAGCCACGGCGGTCGCCGACGTCGGCTCGATGTAGAACCCACGCCTCGCCGTCGCCTTCAACGCTTCCCTCACCTGCCGCTCTGAGACGCTCAGCACCTCGCCACCCGTCTCCCGCACGGCCTCAAGTATCTGCGGCGCCCTGAGGGGCTCGGCGACCGCCACGCCCTCAGCAATGGTCTCCTTCTTATCGATCTCCGCGAAGTCGTCCAGACCCCTCCGGTACGCCTCAGCGATGGGGTCACAGCTCTCGGACTGGATACCGATCAGCCTCGGGAAACGGTCGATCAGGCCGTTGTCCTTCAGCTCGGTCAAGCCGATGTAGATGCCGAGGAGCATCCCTCCGTGCCCGAGGGGCATCACCACGTTGTCCGGGGGCTCCCAGCCCAGTTGCTCCACGACCTCGTAGACGAATGTCTTGGTGCCCTGCACGAAGAAAGGGCTCCACAGGTGGCTCGCGTAGTAGGTCTCCTCCGCCGCCTCATACGCCGCCGCGGCGGTGTCCTCACGGGTCCCCTGCACCCTGTTGAGTGTGGCGCCGTACATCTCTATCTGGGTGAGCTTCCCCTGGCTGGCGTAACCCGGCACGTAGATGCTGCACTCTATGCCTGCCCTGGCGCAGTAGGCGGCGACGGCGGAGCCTGCGTTCCCAGACGAGTCCTCGACGACCCTCGTCACCCCTAGCTCCTTGATCTTGCTCATCATGACGGTGGCGCCCCTGTCCTTGTAGCTGCCGCTTGGGAACACGTACTCCAGCTTGAGGAGCACCTCCGCGCCGCCTACTTCGGCCCTGACCATGGGCGTGTACCCCTCGTTGAAGGAGACTATGTTCTCGTCGTGTATGATGGGGATGGATTCCCTGTACCGCCACATGTTTGGAGGTCGGCTCACGATCTTCTCTTTGTCTATCCTTGGCTTGAACTCCAGGTCGAGTAAACCACCGCATGGGCACCTCCAAATCGGTGTATCAGGTGGGTGGGTTGCCCCGCATTCTCTGCATATTAGCTTCATGGCTGCTCCGCGCCTCTGTTTATTGCGCCCGTGTGCTTTTAGGGGTAGTGGCTGCCGCGGGTGGTTTTGGTGGTGTATTGGGTGTTTATTGGATTATTTTTGGGTGGTTTTTGGTGGATAAGCTGTTTTCTCGGTTTTTTCCCTGAAATAAGCCGTCTTTAAGCCCCTTTTACAAAGAGTTATATGTTTTCAAGTCGCTCAGGAGGCTATGCAGCTCCTGTTCACGTTCTACGCCCTCGTGATAGCACTGGGGTCCGGCTTCCTAGGAGCACTGCTTGGACTCGGCGGAGGCGTGATAATGGTGCCGCTCATGGTTTTCCTCCTTGACATACCGATACACATCGCCGCGGGGGCCAGCATCGTCGCCGTAGTCGCCACGAGCAGCGCAGCCGCCTCGGTCTACGTCAGGGACGAGGTCACCAACATGAGGCTGGGAATGTTCCTTGAGCTGGCGACGACGCTCGGGGCGTTGACCGGGGCGAGCTTCGTCGCCATAGCGGCGGAGTCGCTGCTGAAGACCATATTCGGGTTGAGCCTCATCTACGCGTCCACGGTGATGTGGTATCAGTTGAGGAACAACAGGCGCAGCTGGGTGAACAAGCCAAACGACTGGCTGGCGGAGAAGCTGAGCCTCGACGGCTCATACTATGACGAGGCACGGGGAGAAGAGATCAACTACGGCGTCACGAGGACCATGAACACCTTCGGCATCAGCTACGTCGCGGGCATCATCTCGGGGCTTCTCGGCATCGGCGGAGGCGGAATCAAGGTGCCCGCCATGAACGTGGTGAGCAGCGTACCGATGAAGGTGGCTGTTGCCACCAGCAACTTCATGATAGGCGTCACGGCGGCAGCCAGCGCACTGGTGTACATCAGGCACGGGTTCTGCGACGGCTTCATCACGGCCCCGGTGGTGCTGGGGACCCTTGTGGGCTCCTACATAGGGGCGAGGGTGACGGGGCGCCTCAGGGGAGTGTTCCTCAAGCGGGTGTTCATCGCAGTGCTGCTGCTTCTTGGCCTGCGGATGATCGCGTCGGGGGTGGGCTTCTGATGGATCATGTACGCGTCCTGGAGCTTATGGTGTCGAGGCTCCTCAGGACGGGCGTCGTGGTGAGCGGCTTCCTGATGGTCGTGGGCCTCGGGCTGCTGTTGGCCACGGGGGACGTGTCGTGCCCGAGCGGCGTGCTGAGCGTCGACTGGGTGCTGTTCGGCGACCCGTTTCTGGAGCCGAGCCACGTGCTTTTCCTGGGGTTCTTCATACTCATCGGGACGCCGTTACTCAGGATCGTTGCGTCCGCCACGGCTCACCTGGTCGAGCGGGACTTCGTGTTCGCCTTGCTGAACATCACGGTTCTCCTCATACTGGTCGTGAGCTTCGTGTTGGGCGTCGGCTGAGCTGGTCAGTATCTGATCAGTTTTTCCCAGATCGCCTATATCGGTTGATCACCGCATTTAGTCATGTATGACAGTAATGGTGCGTGAGAGAGTGGGGGAGGAGCACCCCTGGTGCGACAGAGCCCAGGCGTTCATGTTCCTGCTGTTCATCGCGGTGTGGGGGCTCGACAGCTACTACGGTTACACGGCTTGCGGCTACATGTGCCCGTGGGCGCTGAGGGTGGCGGCCGGTCTGATGCTGCTCGGGTTCGGCGGTTACCTTGTGAGCGAGTCCCATAAGCTTGTGATCGAAGCGGAGACGCCGGGGCTCGTCGACTGGGGGGTCTACGCGCTGGTGCGGCACCCCATGTACCTTGGGATGCTGGTGATGTACCTCGGCCTCGGCTTGTCAACGTTGTCGGCGGCCTCCATGGCTCTCTGGGCGGCGTTCTTCTACGCCTACGACAGGTTCGCGGAGTACGAGGAGAGGAGCCTGCTAGCAAGGATCGGCGGCGAGTACCGGGGGTACATGGCACGCGTGCGCCGCTGGGCGCCTTCACGGAGCGTGCGGCGTGGGTAAACGGTTTATTGGTGATACGCCCCATGGATTTGTATGCGGGAGCACGAGGACAGGCTTAAGGCCATAATAGAGGAGAAGGGCATCGACGCCGAGCACCTCTCGTTCGACACTAGCTGCCACAGCGTCGCGGAAGCCGCGGAGACTGTGGGCGCGGAGCCCGAGGACTTCATCAAGA
This sequence comes from Candidatus Bathyarchaeota archaeon, assembly GCA_016934355.1. The sequence continues at coordinate 11,446 of JAFGTA010000147.1, forward strand.
GCATATGCATGGTGGGCGCCGACGAATCGGTGATCGTGGCCATCGTTAAGGGCGAGGACCGGGCGAGCACTAGCCGAGTCGCCAAGGCGCTGGGCGTGGAGAGGCCGCGGGTGGCCACCCCGAAGGAGATAATGGCTCTCACGGGTTTCCCGGTGGGCGGGACGCCTGGCTTCGGCTTCGAAGCTACGTTCCTAGTGGACCCCAGGGTCCTGGAGAAGGAGCAGGTCTACCTTGGAGGCGGAGGAGAGTGCGCGCTAGTCAGGATGTCGCCCCGTGAGCTCGTCAGGGTCAACGGCGGCACGGTGGTTAGAGTCAGAAAATAGGGGAAAAAGGGTTAGTTGAACGGGGCCTTCCGGTACTCCGTTATTTTGATGTTCCGGGCAGCTAGCTCGTCGAAGAACCTGTCCGACAGCCTCTCGTCGTACCCTATCCAGGCTGGGTGGACGACGCCCGTCTTGTCGAACTCGCCTCGGCCGATCATCTGGGCGACGACGCTGCACGGGAACGCCGTGGTGCGCGCCATGGCGCTGATGTCGTTCTCGAAGTCGTGAAGGTCGATGAACTCGTAGATACAGCTGGTAGGCTCATCGTCGAGGGTGCCCGATACCTCGACCCGCTGGCAGATGGCGTCACCCTCGTCTGGCAGGTACTGGAGATGCTTGAAGCCGAGGGCCATGAAGACGTCGTAGGGCTTCACCATCTGGCCGCGTACATTGATCTCGTCCTCGTCGAGCAAGTGAAGCTCCTTGAGCTTCTTCCAGATCTCGGTGTGGCCTGGCCACCTGACCGTCTTGGCGACGGCGGTAGTGACGCCTTCTAGGCCGAGGTGGCTGGCGACGTCCTTGAGGCCGCCCGTGGTGTAGGCTTCGCATCTGCCGATGGGCTCGGGGAAGTCTATCTCCTCGGGGTCGCTTAGGTTCTGGATGGTGCGGGTCTCGCCGTCTATGAGGACTGTGCTGGTCCTGAGGTTGCTGTCTACGGCGTAGGGCCAGTACCACGCTATCTTGTAGCTTAGAGGATTATAGTAGCCGGGGGTGCCCTTCTGGGGGAAGCCTCCGCACCACACGCGGAGCCCCTCGGTGTGGTCGAGCTTCCGGGCGCCGACGCCGCAGAGGACCCTGTCGATGCCTATGTCGAGGCCGATGTGGGGCACCACTGAGACGCCCGCCTTCCTGGCTTTACCGTCGAGGCTGAAGATGGTGCCGAAGCCGGCTGCGACGTCCGCGTAGCCTACACCCGCCTCGATGGCGGCGTCAGCGGCTGCGTCGCAGAAGGGCCGCGGTAGGGCCGAGGCGACGACGTCGAAGCCCTTCTTCATGAGCTTGACTGTCTCCTTCTTGTCTGTGGCGTCCAGCTTGACCACCGTGGTCTTTTCGCCTCCGACTCGTTCCGCGTAGGCTTTGGCCTGCTCGGTGTTCATGTCCGCCGCCACTATCTCGTCTACGTGGGGCTGGGCGTCAAGGTCTTTGAGGAGTCCGTACCCCATCTTACCGACGCCTAGTACTAAGACTTTCATAAAGGTCAGGTGAAGATAAAACGAGACGCCCGTATAAAACCTATCAAACTTTTTCAGAGTACATAATATGCCGATGATACATTTCTTACTAGTAAATGAGGGAAAGCGGTTAATGACCAGAATATCTACAATTGGTTATGGCGGAAAAAAGCCTAACGACTTTTTTATTGAACTTGATCTCCTTTCTCCAGATAAAGTAATTGACGTTAGGGAGAATCCATTTAGGGCTTATCTTGGTTGTTATACTAAATCATATTTAGAGAAAAAACTTGGTGAAAAATATATTTGGATAAAAGAGCTTGGGAATAAATCTCGTGCATTACCTCCAACTCTTGTAGATGAGGAAAAAGGTCTACAGATATTAATGGAACTGTGTCAAGACTGTTCTTCGATTGTTTTACTATGTGCGGAAAAAGACGAAAAACGATGTCATCGGGGATACGTTAAATTAAGAATTGAATCGATGCTGGAGAAACAAGTTTAAAGATTAAGTTTATTTAGTAAGCTGTCTTTAAACCTGATTTTTTCCATGTCTTTCAATTCGTCATATATCTTTTTTAGATTTTGAGCCTCGATGTTTTCTCTTATTCTAGTGTAGTAGGGTTCATCTTCTTCAGGGATGTTTTTTCGTGGAATATAGTTCATGGGACCTACCCATATTGACTCGGTGACATATGGTTCTAGTTCTGTGATGAGGTTCATCGGATCTTTATCTAGGAATGGTTCAATGGAAACACTGGTTTTGTAGCCTTCTTTGAATGCGAGAATTAGCGATTCTTTCCTCTCCCC
>JAFGTA010000148.1 GCA_016934355.1 Candidatus Bathyarchaeota archaeon
CCATTGATGCCTACGGCGATGGAGGCTTTCAAGGACTTCCCGCAGCTAGGCCGTTTCGCTCTCCGTGACATGGGCACCACCATAGGCGCCGGCATCGTCTTGGAGATCGAGGAGTAAGACTCCTCCCACCTTTTTTAGTAAGATTTAAGTTCTAACCCTCACGTATCAACGGGGAACACCATGGCGCGACGCGCAAGAATCAAGCTAACAAGCACAGACACCGAGAAACTAGAGGACGTCTGCGACGAGATCAAGGACATCGCCAAGAGGATAGGCGTAAAGCTTGTAGGGCCTATTCCGCTGCCTACGAAGAAGCTGGTCGTGCCGACGAGGCGGACTCCGTGCGGGGACGGGAGTAACACGTGGGACCGCTACGAGATGCGTGTGCATAAGAGGCTCATCGAGATAGACGCGAGGGACCGGGTGATGCGCAGCATCATGAGGATCAGGGTCCCCAACGAGGTCTACATCGAGATGGAGATCCGCTAGAGACTCGTACAGCTTGTTTACCGGCTACAGGTATCAGTGGCAGTAAATTTTAGGAAAAAATTTATTCATCTAGGCTGTTGTTCTCGGCTATCTCGCGGTAGGCTTGAACGGCCTTCGTTGGTGTGCGCTTCTTTGTTTTCCTGTCTACGTTGTAGAGGCCGAAGTGTATCCTGTAGCCGTCGCTCCACTCGAAGCTGTCTGTGAGGGTCCAGTGGAAGTATCCCTTCACGGGGACGCCGTCCAGGGTGATTGCCTTATGGGTCTCGGCGAGGTGACTCTTTAGGTAACTGGTTCGATGCACGTCTTTCTCGTCGGCTATTCCGTTCTCGGTGATGTAGATGGGGCGCCTGTAGCGCCTGTAAGCCCACGATACTAGGTTACGCAGCCCCTCGGGGTACGTCTCCCAGCCGTAGTCGCTGCAGTCACCGGTGCAGGGCGTGAACTCGAAGTCCAGCAGCGGGTCACGGTTGACTCCCTTCTTCTTGACTCGCCAGTTGCAGTAGTAGTTGACGCCGATGTAGTCGCATCCCTTAACCTGGTGGGGCAGCTGCTCCCAAGGCTGCACCACCATGTCGAGGTTCATATCGTAGTCGCCGTGGAAAATGGCGTTCAGGTTCCACTCGTTGTACGCGTAGTCGATGAAACGGGAGGCCCAGACGTCGCCTGCGTCAGAGGGGTCGCTGGGCATATAGCTCTGGAGTACGGCGACGACGCCCACCGTCGAGGGCCCCAGGGTCGACGCCTCCGCCCTGTCCCACTTCTTCACCTGCTCGTAGGCGACGCCGTGGGCGATGCACGTGTGCTTGAGGCAGGTGAGGAACAGGGACGGGTCGTTGAGGCCAGGCGGGAACTCGCCTCTCTTGGAGAGGTAGCTGTGCTCGCTGATGATCCGCGGCTCGTTCACGGTGCAGTAGAGGTCCACGAGGTCTCCGAGCCTGTGGGAGAGGTACGCGGACAGCTTGGCGAACTCGACTATGGTTCTCTGGGTTATCCAGCCCCGTTTATCCGTCGAAGCCATGTCGTCCCTGCAGGCGATGGGGTCGTGGAGCCAGAGGGGGATCGGCCAGTGGTAGAGCGACAGCATGGGCGTCAACCCGTGCCTCCTCGCCGACTTGAGCATCTCCCTGTACCGGAGAACCGAGTCGCCGTCAGCCGCCCGATCCAGGGTATGGATGTCTTCCTCGCTTACGTCGACCTTCCAGACGTTGTTCCACAGATCTCTCTTAACATCCACTTCTACCTCCTCGGTGGACTCGGGGAAAACCCTGCCCCAGTCCACGGCGAGGCGTATGGCGTTGTTACCGAGCTCCTCCCTAGCCAGCCTGAAGTCCTCGTCGTAGAGCTCCCAGAAGCCGGGGCCTTCCAGCGGCGTGTCCCCGCTGACGCGTTTCGCCTCTACGTTTGCCTCGTCGTGTACCCACTTCCACCAGTCAGTCCTGTCGCTGGGGGCTCCCAGCCCCATCTCCGACTGGAACGAGGAGATGGCTGTGCCCCACAGGAACCCTTCAGGGAAAACACGCGCCAAAAATGACACCGGTGTACAATGCGGGCACAAAGATTTAAGTTCCTGTTCCACTAACCGGTAAGAAGCCCTCAGGATTCATTTAGGTGAATGTATAAAGGTCTTTTCAGTAGGGTCAAATAGCATCACTGTAAGGATGATGACGCCGGTGGGTAACAAGATGAAAGCTGACTCTCTTAAGCATCTGAGGGTCGTCTCCTTCGACATGGAGGGCACCCTCATAGACCACAGCTTCTCGGAGCATATATGGGGCACAGACATCCCGAATAGATACGCCGAGAAGCATGGGCTGGACCTTGAGACGGCCAGGGGACGCGTGTTCGCCGAATATGACAGCATAGGCGACGAACGGCCAGAGTGGTACGACGTCGGCTACTGGTTCAGCAAACTCGGCCTACCCGGGGACTGGAGGGAGCTCCCCGAGAGACGGAGGGATCTGATCACGTTGTACCCCGAGACGAGGGAGGTACTCGATGAGCTCTCGGGGAGATACCCGTTGGTCGTCACGTCCAACACGATAAGGGCGTTCCTCGATGTACAGGTGCAGGAGGTGGGCGACTACTTCGCTCACGTGTTCTCCGCCCCCAGCGACTACCACTCGGTCAAGAAAGACCATGAGTTCTACAGGAGGATTATAGACACTCTCGGCGTGAAACCAGGCGAGGTTGCGCACGTCGGCGACCACCGCAGGTACGACTACCTCGCCTCCAAGGGCCTCGGGGTCAAGGCTTTCCACCTCGACAGAGCAGACGAGAAAACGGGGGAAGACACGGTGAGAAACCTGAAGGAGTTCTCCCTGAGGCTACAGCAGCCCTAGCTCCAGCTCACAGGCGTGGAGTAGCCTGGACACAACGGTCCAAGTCTCGAGGGACTCCGGGTAAACGCTCACCTTCAGGTCGGCCAGCGCCAGCGTCCCGACGCTTAATGGGCCCGCCGGGTAGGCGCCGACCATTACGGCGGGGGTGCCTAATCCGCATAGTTCTCCGGCGACTCCCTCGAAGCTGCCCTGCTCGCCGTGGCTCGTCAACGCGACCACCTTATCGGGGTTGAGTTGCTTTATCAGTTCGGTCAGTGTCTGCCTCCGTAGCGTGAGCAGCGGCTCCCCGCCTTTCGGCGGTGAACGGCCGTCGAGGAAGAGCTGTTCCATTAGGCTGTCGAAGCGGTTACGGTCTCTCGGGGGCCTCGTTGAGGGGTCCACCTCCACCGTGTAGCCGTGTCGGGTGCTCACCCAGACCCTGAGGCGGCCCGACCGGTTGAGGGGTGACCCCATGGCCTCTAGGAGGCAGAAGTGGATGATGTCGGGGCGGCCTCTCCTCTCCTGGTCCTGTAGTTTGCCCATGGCGTAGTGGTGTAGGCTGCGGTCGAGAAGGGTCTCCTCTGCGCGTTTGCCCCGCCTCTTGGCGTTTCGCCTCACCGAGGGGTGCCTTACAATCTCTTCGGGGACCAGTTCAAGCGCGGTCTCAACGAACACCAGGTTCAGCGTCATCGGGCATCTCCTCGTCACTCACACGTGGCTCACTAAGATATGCGTTTCCTCGGCTTCTCCGGCCGACGAAGAAGAAGGCTATGGAAGCCGCGAAGACGACCGTGATCGCCGTCGTCAGGTTCTGTTTGGCCGCCTCCAGCTCGCCCTGCTTCCTCTGATACGTCTGGGAGAGCGAGACGTACCTATCCTCCAGTATGGAGTAGCTGACGTTCAGGAAGTCATAGTCCTGCATGAGCTGCTTGATCGTCTGGGTTTTACCGTAGGATGAGGCGGCGTCCGCTGTCAGGGAGCCGATCATCTGGGCCCTGTACTTTTCATCGTACTTCTGGTAGTTCTTTAACGCCGAGAAGTAGTCCCCAGCCACGAGGCTCCGGTTCATCTCGGAGAGGTACCCCATGAAACGTGAGACGTTGAGTTGCTCAGCCTCGGCCAGCTCCTCCAGAGGTGTAATCTCCGCCGCCATCTCGGTGAACTTGCCCTCTGTGTACCTGATCTTATCATCGTCCAGAAGCTTCAACGTGGTCGACGCCTCCCCGGCGAGGGCCCCCCTGTAAGGCGAGCCCGGGCCGTCCGACTGGTTGTAGACCTCATAGTAGACTTTCACCTTGACCGAGACCTCTACCTTCTCGAAGGGCTTCATGCCGAAGTCGAAGGCGTCCCTGACGAATGTGTGGTTTAACCCGCTCCACTCGCTTGAACCGTTCATAGGGGCAGAGATCGTGCCAGTGTACCCCACGTCATCAAGCGGAGGAGTCGAGTAACCCGTCGTAGCTGATCCGAAGTCGTAGGTACCTGATCCCCTCCAGTTAAGGTCCACGAGGGCGATGAGGTTTCCCGTGTAAAGGATATCCTGGTCCCCTTTAGTGGGCTCCCCCGGCCCGATGGCCAACCCGTCGTTAGTCACCGTGACGTTGAACTCATACGTCTCATCGGCGCGTATCTGGCCGAATATCGGCTTGGGCTCCACGGCAAGGCTAACAGAGAGGCTCCCAGACGCCTGGGCTGCGAATACGGTAAACGATAGCCACGCGATGAACGCGGTGAGCGTTACGACCCCTTTCCTCATACCATGTGAGAACCCCTGCCGCACTGATATGAGTTGTTGAAAAAAAGGGGCTACTCCTCGACTGTGATGGCGCCCACCGGGCACCCGTTGATGCAGGCCATGCACATGATGCAGTCATCGGCTCGGGTGGGCTGGGCCTTGATCTTCCCCTTGATCTTTACCAGGTCGTAGACGTTAACGGGGCAGACCTCGGCGCAGACGCCGATGCCCTCACACGTCTCAAGGTCAACCGTCACCTTGGGCATTACAGATACCCTCGAAATAGGGTGTTCGTCAGGTTTAATTAACTCTTTTTTCGGTGAGAGCACAAAAAGCTATTAAACGGAGCCCACCGAGGAAGAGCGGAGACCCGGGTTTGTCTGAGGAGTTCACAATCGCCCCCATAAGGAGGCTTCTGAAGAAGGCGGGGGACCTAAGGATCAGCCCCGACGCAGCCGAGGCGCTCCGGAGAGAGATCGGCGAGTACGGCGCCAGGATCGCTGAGCTGGCCGTGGAGAACGCGTCGTCTGAGGGCAGGAAGACGGTTTTAGAAAGGGATATCAGGGCGGCGACTGTTAGGGTACGGGAATCGGAGGCAGGAAAGTCTGAGTGAACGAGAAGACCCGACGGTCATGAGGGTGCTGTTCGGCTCCCAAGCCGGCTACGTGAGGGACCTGGCGCCCATCTTCGTCCTCACCATGTTCCTGTTCATCTTCTCCACTTTCATGGGGTACAGCATGGGGGACCAGATAAATGACTCCGTTTTCGAGGGCGTGCTCAGCAACATACCAGACCCCGGCGAGGCGACGGCGCTAGAGATGTTCACCGCGATACTCACCAACAACGTGATAGCCAGCTTCCTGTTCCTAGCCTCCGGCATAATAGTGGGCATCCCACCTCTGGTTTTCATAGTGTTTAACGGCTTCTTCGTCGGGTGGATCAGCTACACGGTGGTCATGGAGATCGGGTTAGGCGTCGTCTTCCTTACCTTGCTCCCCCACGGCGTCATAGAGATACCGGCCATCACGCTGAGCGCCGCCATGGGCGTAGGCCTAGGCTACCAGCTCATCAACAGGATAAGGCGGAGGAGAGGCCTCACGAGGTACATCATGGACTCCCTGAACCTGTTCGTCACAAGGATAGTGCCCCTCCTCATCGTGGCCGCGGCCATCGAGACCGCGCTCATCTTCTTCTACGCATAGGGAAAAATATTCAAGGCTTCGACGCATCTATCAGGGCATGATTACGCGAGGAGACATCAAGTTCAACTGCTGCGAGAGCACACTGATCAGGATCGACAACAAGAAGCCGCTGCCCGACTTCGGCTCCCCCGTCATGAGGGCCGCGTCCAACTTCGGAGGCGGCGTGGCCGGCTGGGGAAGCGTCTGCGGCGCCGTCAGCGGGGCAGCCATGGCGGTGGGCCTCCTGCTCGGCACCGAGGGGACGGAGGGCGCTGAGGAGTTTCAGTCCAAGAGGGACCGCATGAGGGCGGTGACACAGGAGTTCGCGGAGGCTTTCGAGGGCCGCTGGGGCCACGCCAACTGCTACGACCTTCTCGGCCTCAACACCCGGACGCCGGAGGGGAAGAAGAGGTACGAGGAGATGAAGGAGCGTGGGGAGACCCACTGCGCCGAGTACGTCGAGTGGGCGGCCGAGAAGGTACTTGAGGTACTGGCCAAACACTCTGTCTGACTCCAACCTCCATAATTTCTCTGTTTCTATCTGCTTTTAGCGTTAAACAGCGGTGGCCTAGCCGCCGGGGACTCCCCGAATCAAAATATGATGAATAATGGCCTTGGCTATGCAGAGTCTACTCTGCCAGAAGGGTAGATTAAAAGAAAGTAGAAAAAGGGGAGTTGTGCTAGGAGCTTACCTTGGTATGGGAGTGTATCCCAGATACTCGGAGTTCCAGCTGACCGAGTCTGTGATGGCGTCGTAGAGTCCGTACACAACGTTCTGAACGCCGG
>JAFGTA010000149.1 GCA_016934355.1 Candidatus Bathyarchaeota archaeon
CTGGGCACCTTGACGGTGCCCGACCGCACAGTTATCTTTGTTATGCAGTTTAACGCGTTTTTGTCGACGTCTTTCTCGAAAATGAGGTTTCCCATGCTCTCTATGCCGAACGGACCCATTTCGGAGGCTATCTCCTTGATATCCTCCTTTCCTAGGCTTACTTCACCGTCGTCGTCGATGGCTAAAATGAATTCTGCTCCGGAGTTAGATTGTGCGCCACCAACACTGCCGGGGGATATGTCGTCAGTCTCGTTCTGGATCCATGCCTCGAGGGCGTTGTTCACGACGTCCGCCACGCGTTTGCCGTCCTTCTTGGCCATGGAGAAGACCTCTGTGTAGAGCTCCGTGTCCAGGCCCCTTATAGCGACGGTTTTGCGCGGCATGTTTACTGTGTCACCAGTTTATTTGTTTACTTGTTTACTTGATAACAAGTATACTTATAAGCATATCGCTGCTGTAAACACTTTGCCTCGCCTGCGAGGACCGGAGTTAGATTCAAGTGTCGAATACGGTAGCCCTAGATAGAACACGCTCCGCTAATAAAAAGCGATCGGTCAGGAAGACCGGCGTCTCTGAGCGGAATTTCGCGAAATATGTCGATGTTTTCCGGAAATTATTGATTTTAAACGAAAAAAACGACTTGGCAACCACCCTGAAGAACATCCAGGAGCTCATGAGCTTCAGCGAGAAGATCTTCAGCAGCAAGGCCGTGAGCGAGGCGTTCCTGTACTTCTGCCTCCACGGGGCGTCCACAGCGTGGGTGCTCCAGTGTGAGCTCAACATGCCTGAGGCCACAGTATACCGCGCCCTCAAGCGGCTCAGGGCGATGGGCGTCGTGGTGCCTGCGTTGAAGGTCAGTAAGGTGAAGCGTAGCAAGGGCGGCCCGAGGCCGACCGTGTGGGCTATAGACACCGCGAGCCCCGACGAGGTGGGCACGGCGTTGAAGCACCACTACAGGATGCTGAGCCCCAAGTTCAGGGTTGCCGAGGAGGTCGCTCAGACGATCCTCGACGAGTTCCAGGAGACAGAGGCACGTGAGATCAACTACCGCGATATAATGGTGCACGTCAAGGAGCTCAAGATACCGTTCAAGGGCCCGGACATCGCGGACATGGCTGCCCAGTATCTTCACGAGCGCGGGATCAAGGTCTGGCGCTGATCACTCTCCCCAATATCTCCCCCATTTGCCCCCTTCCTGGGGAGGGAAGGGGGCGCCCCTTTACTGTCTAGCTGTCTTACGTTCTAGGAAGGATCTCGCCATCCCCCGCCTGAGCTCCGCCTCATGAAGCCTATGCCTCCGCTCCCTCGACTCGTCCATGAAGTCCTGGACGCCGTCTAGCAGGGCTGCCCCATCCACGGTTATGCGGTAGACGCCGTGCTGGTACTTCTCGGCGAGCCCCGCCTCCATGAGCTTGCCCAGGTGGCTCGATAACGCGGATTTGGCTAGTCCCGTCTCTTTCATGAGGTCCTGAAACGTCCGGGGCTCGCCATAGAGGCTCGTCAGTATCGTAAGCCTGCTCTCATGTGCCAGCGCCTTCAGGTAGATGAGCGCTTCAGCGTCGAGGGGGTCTGCTTTAGCCATCTGATTTCTCCTCGACGGGTATGTACGCCTGTATAACTGACTCCGGGTCATCTAGCCCCCGGAAGGTCTCCACGTCGTACCTCCAGAGCATGTACGTGTGGGACTCGCGGTACCCCGACGACGGCAGCCACTCGCCGTATATCTGGTTGAGTCCAATGGAAAACTCTCCCGCCTTAAGGGTGAACACCGCGTACTTGGTGTCCGGTAGCACCTTGTAGAAGAAGGCGAGGGGAAGAGGCGGCGGCTCCTTCACTTCTACGCCGGCGAATACCGTGTACTCGTTGGGCTCGTCGCTCTCCTCCGACTGGATATGCGCCTCCCAGGCGACTCCCTCCTCAACTGAGATACACGACAACTGCTCTTGATACGCTCTTGACAGGCACATGAACCGCTCCCAGAGCCGCCCTATCTCGTTCTCGGTGCTCCCCTCGCCGTGGCTGCCGATGGGGTCTCCGTAGAACACGCATCCCGCCAGCGTTAGGGTGGTCTTCTCCGTTATCACGGGGTCGGGGTTCATCGGGTCCAAGCCACTGAATAGAAGGGGTGACAGTTTAATGGGTTTACTCCTCGCCGTAGTACTCGGGCGGGATGCCTTCCTCCGGTATCCACTCCCCCCACACGTGGAACCTCTCGGGCACCGTGACGTCGTGGACCCTGTCGCTCGTGGGGAAGTACACCTTGAGGTCGAGCACCGGCGTCCCGTCGAAGGCGTCTATCTCGTTCACCTTCAAGACGCCTTCAGTGTGGTCTACCTCTATTACCCTGCATACGCTGATGTTCACGGGGTTGGGCCTCACCGGGCTCCTCGTGGCGAAGAGGCCCGTCAGCACGTCTGGCGCGTAGGGCGGCTTCATCCGCATGTCCACCTGGTCCCTGTACTCCTCATACTTGTCTCCCCACCAAACCACGATGACATGGCTGAAGTTGTCCACTTCGAGGAGGCCGGGCCTGTACTTCTGGTCCAAGCGTATCTCGGGGCTGTCCTCGCCTCGTTTAACGTACCCTATCGGGTGGACTGTGTAGCTTTCCTTTTCTGTCATCACTCTCGTTTGAGGCTTCGGCGCCCAACATATAAAATATCCCTATAAAATATGAACAATGTTCCGAGAATGTGCGGATTATGCTAGGCTGTAGTGAAGAACACCGCCGTTCATGCCCTCCGTGACCTCGCCCCTGTTCCTGAGGTAGACGAGGTGAGCGTAGGTCTCGGTGGCGGCCATCCGCTTTGTCCAGAAGCTCATCTCGGGCCACGGCCGGCTTTCCCAGCGTACCCTGCTGCCTATGTCGTAGATGGTCCGGGGGCCGTCCCGCAGAGTGTCCTTCATCTCCTGCAGCCTGTTGCCGTGGTGGACCTTCAGCTGCTCCACGCGTCCGCGGAGATCGTCGAAGCTCCACTCGTGGGCAGGGTAGACGTGGTCCACGTCCATGTCCTTGACCTTCTCAAGGCTGTTCAGGTACTGGTCGAGGGGGTCCCTGTCCTCGTAGCTGTGGAGGGCGACGTGGCTAGTAATCTTGGGGAGAACGTGGTCGCCGCTGAACAGCAGCCTGTCGGCGGGGTCGTGGACGACGATGTGCTCGTGTGCGTGCCCCGGCGTCCAGATGACCTTCATGTCGACGCCGTTGATGGTTATTGTTTCACCGTCTGTGAGGGTCCTGTCTATCCTGAGGGGCTCGGGGAAGTCCCTGAAGGCCCGCCTGTACCGTTGCAGGTACTTGAGGTACTGCTGGCCACCGAAGAGCTTGGTCTCGTCCACGGTGAGCTCGAAGAAGTTCTCCTGCTGCAGCTTTACCGCCTCCTGTTTCTCGGCGGCTACGTCGCTGGCGACTATCTCGGCGCCGTACTCCTGCAGCGTGTGGGCGAGTCCTATGTGGTCGTTGTGGAGATGAGTTAAGATCACGCGCTCGATGTCATGTACCCTGAAGCCGGCGTCCTTCAGCTCGCTGGTTAGCCCCTGGTACGCGCCGTCCGTGGGTACCCCTGTGTCGATGAGCGTCTTGCTGTCCGTGAACAGGTAGCTGTACGTCTTCCCGAGGGGGTTCCGCTCCATGGGCACCGTGAGCTGGTGTATGTTATCGGTTATCTTCACCCGGATTCACTCTCAGCCTAGACGCCATACTCCACTATAAACTCATGGTAAGTGTAGACGCGAGAGGTACTCGTCGAAAACCCCCGGGCACCTCTCCATCGAGGACGGGCCTTCCCACCACTCGTAGGAGACGCTGTCCTCAAGCGCCACGGTGACGTGGGGCACACCCGCCTCTGTCACGTATAGCCTGTCCCTTACGAGCCGCTGCTCCACGAGCACGCCGTCCACCTGTTTGACGATCATGAGGGCTCCGTCGAGGAGCACAGTATACTGGTCCACGCTGTGGATGTGGTCCCCACGGTACGCGCCTCTCCTGGTCTCCATGACGCTGCACCACCTGCCGCCCACCTGGCCTCCGTAGCCCTTACCTGCCTCGCGGCTGGTCCCCCACTCCCTGAACTCCAGCGGCAACGCGTTCACCTACTGGGGCGGTATCCACCACTCGTCGCCGGGTCTCGCCACCCACTCGGGCCACCGCAGCTCGACTGGCGGCTTCAGCCCCGCCGGGAGGAGCGGCGGCTCGTCATGGGCCTTCTTCCTAGCCAGAAACTCTGCTTTCGCCTCCTTCAACAGCTTGGGTTTCTGCAGCAACTCGACGGCGCTGAGGCTCAGCACCTGGGCTGCGCACATGCCCATCCTGTGGGTGACTCCGACGCCGCAGAGGGCGCTGCTCGCCCACCGCGGGTACCTGACGCCGGGGGCCGGCGCCATGGCCTTGCTGACGTAGAGCCGCGCCGTGGGGCAGTGCCAAGTGAACTCATTCACATCGTCGGCGGGGTGAAAGTCGCCGTAAGCCTTCTCAGGCGGCACGATCTCGGTATACATCGGCTCCTTCATGGGCTCCACGCCCATGGTTCGCTGGATCGCCCGTGCAAACTCCTTGTCCTCCTCGGTGTACGCCGGCGGCCCTACCGCGTTGAGGTGCCTCCAGACGACGTCCTTCATCACGGTGTTCGGTAGACCCGTCCTCACCGCCGTCAACACCCGGGGTTCCACTTTGCAGCCGGCTACCAGCGCCGCCCCCCGGGCGCAGCGCTCCACGACCTCCCCCACGGCGGCCTGATCCTCCAAGTTACTGTTCCTCCAAGCGTAGACGATCTGGCTGAGCACAGGATTGGCGACAGTGCATTGACCGCCCGTCATGATGAACTCGTTGATGCTGCCTCCTCGCCTCATCAACGCGGGCATGTGCTCCTTCATCATGTTCACGTTGTTGTACATCAACACCGCCGCGTCCAGCGCCCCCGGGTACGTGACGGCGCCGCTCTGCCCCTCAGCCACCGCATCAACCTTGAACGTATAAACCATGCTCTTATAGGTCCGCGGCCACACCTCGCCGAGAACCGTCGTGGGGCCGCCCGGGTGCCAAGCCAGCAGCGCGTCCATGCCGTCGAAGAACCCGTCCCTCGCCATGTACGGCTTACCGACGCAAAGCTTCTCCGCCGGAGTCCCAAGCAGCCTGATCCTTACAGGCAGCCCGTGGTCTTCGGACGCCTTCTGGAGGGCCACCGCGGCGAAGCAGCCCGCCACCCCAAGCATGTTGTGGGCGTCTGTGAACCCAGGCCCGTAGGGCACCTCCGGCTCCTCGTAGGGCAC
>JAFGTA010000150.1 GCA_016934355.1 Candidatus Bathyarchaeota archaeon
AGGGTGGAGCGCCTCGACGGCGACAGGTTCAACGTGATCGGCGACCACGGCACCTACAATGTGGTGAGGACGCCGGACGGCGGCTACTCGTGCAGCTGCCCCGGTTTCAGGGATAAGGGGAAGTGCAGCCACAGCACCGCCGTCAGCATGGTCGCGGGTAAGTCCCGCAGGTAGCCTTCCGTCGCCTTTCGATGGTTATTTATCTTCAGCGCAGCAACTTCACCCGCTAGGAGAGACATTCAGTTGGGCGAAGAGAAGAAGATATCTGAGCCTCTGACCATATCCGAGAAGACGGAGAGTATGGCGAGGCACGAAGGCTACATCACGTTTTACTGGGACGAGCGGGAGGGAAAGGTGTGGCTGGAACTCGACAGTTTCAACGAGGAACTCCTGTACGTGAACGGCCTCACCGCCGGCGTGGGAAGCAACGACATCGGCCTCGACAGGAACCAGCTCGGAGAGCGGGCGGTGGTAAAGTTTCAGAGGGTAGGTCCCAAGGTGTTGCTGACCCAGGTAAACTACGGCTTCAGGGCTCTGAGTAGCGACCCCTACGAGGTGCGGGCTGTTGAGGACGCCTTCGCGCGGAGCGTGCAGTGGGGCTTCAAGGTGGAGGCCGAGGAGGGTGGGCGCGTTCTGGTTGACGCCACCGGATTCCTACTCAGGGACGCAAAGGACGTCGTGGGCCGCCTCAAGGAGAAGGAGCAGGGCGAATACACGCTGGACGAGTCCCGGAGCGCCGTATACTTGCCGAGGACCCGTAACTTCCCTAAGAACACCGAGTTCGAGGCCACCCTGACCTACGTCGGAAAGAACCCGGGGGACTGGGTGAAGTCAGTCGCGCCTGACCCCGCCGCGGTCACCGTCCGCCAGCACCACAGCTTCATAGAGCTGCCAGACGAAGGGTATAAGCCAAGGAAATACGACCCCAGGGCCAGCTACTTCGGCATCAAGTACATGGACTACGCGTGCCCGGTGGACGAGGACATCGAGAAGCGCTTCATCTGCAGGCACCGCCTCAAAAAGAAGGACCCCAAAGCGGAGACAAGTAAGCCAGTTGAACCAATCGTCTATTACGTTGACAGGGCGATCCCGGAGCCCATAAGGTCGGCCGTCATCGAGGGAGCCTCCTGGTGGAACCTTGCCTACGAGGCGGCGGGGTACAGGGACGCCTTCAGGGTGGAGCTGCTCCCCGAGGGCGCGGACCCCATGGACATCAGGTATAACATGATCAACTGGGTTCACCGCAGCACCAGGGGCTGGAGCTACGGCAGCGCCGTCACCGACCCCCGCACCGGCGAGATCATCAAGGGGCACGTCAGCCTCGGCAGCCTACGCATCAGGCAGGACTTCCTGATAGCCCAGGGGCTGGTTGGCGACTACGACGAGGATTCGCCTGACAGCACCCGGATGATGGAGATGGCCCTCGCCCGGATAAGGCAGCTCAGCGTACACGAGGTGGGGCACACGCTAGGCTTAGGCCACAACTACTGTACCCACGTGAACGACCGTGCGAGCGTCATGGACTATCCGGCGCCTCTTGCCAGGCTGGACGAGAAGGGCGAGATAGACATCAGCGATGCATACGAGACGGGTGTAGGTGAGTGGGACAAGGTCAGCATAACGTATGGCTACCAGGACTACCCGGAAGACGTAGACGAGGCAGCCGAGCTGGAGAAGACCCTCACAGACGCCTTCAGGCGTAGCCTGCTCTTCGCCCCGAGCCAGGACGCCGGGCCGAGCAGTGCCCACCCCTACGCGGCGTCTTGGGTGAACGGGCGAGACCCAGTAGACGAACTGGAGCGTATACTGGCAGTCAGGGAAGTCGCGTTGAGGGGCTTCACGGAGAGGCGCATCAAGGTTGGGGAGCCTATGGCGAGGCTGGAGGAGGTGCTGGTCCCGCTTTACCTGTTCCACAGGTACCAGGTGGACTCGGCTGCGAGCGTGGTTGGCGGTCTCTACTACAACTACACTCTGAGGGGTGACATTCAGAGCAACCCGAGCATCGTCCCCGGAGACGAGCAGAGGAGGGCGCTGAAGGCCCTCGTGAAGACCATCCAACCCGAGACTCTTATCGTGCCCGAGGAGATTCTGGGCATCTTGCCGCCGCGTCCGCAGGGCTACCCCCAGACTAGGGACCTGTTCCCCGGCTACACGGGGTACCCGTTCGACCCGCTGGGCGCGGCCGAGGCCGCAGCCAACCTGACACTTGAGAGGCTGCTGCACCCTGAGAGGGCTCAGAGGCTCGTGGAGTACGGTGCGAGGCGGGGAGACGCCCCCGGGCTCCATGAGGTGATCGACTCCCTCGTCGAAGCTACGTGGAAGTCTAGCCACGGGGACGGCTACCAGGCAGAGGTGCAGCGTGTGGTCGATAACGTTCTGCTCTACAACCTCATGAAGCTGGCCATGAACGAGGAGGCTTCTGCGAGTGTGCGCGGCATGGCTTCTCTGAAGCTTGTGGAGCTCGGAGCGTGGCTGGAGGAGAAGGGAAAGACGATGAAAGACGCCGTCCAGAAGGCTCATCTTCTGTACGCGGCAGGCCAGATCAGGCTGTTCAGGGAGAACCCGGGTCAGGTGAAGCTGACGAAGCCCCTGGAGGCCCCGATGGGGCCGCCTATCTAGCCTTGTTGACCCTAACTTTTTTGTAAACCTCTGTGAGTTTACTTTTTATCTGGCCGATCCGCTGATACTTGATTAGTTTGCCGGAGACTTTGGATAGGTCCCCCATCGAGCAGAGCTTCCTAAACACGGTTCAGTTCTACCACAGGGAGCTCATGCTCATAGATAAAGGGGAGAAGGCGACATCCCACCTCAAGGACAGGCAGAGGAAGGCCCTGGTGAAGGCGGGCGTCCTCAACCGCGTCTACGGTAGGGGAGGCTGCCGCCTCAGGCTATCCGTGAAGGCGAAGCGCGTCCTCAGGGATCTGGGGCACGTCCCCCAGTGAGGCTACGTACGCTTCAGGACACGGCCCGGCGTCGCGCCTGTGTGCTTCCCCTTCTGGACGACGGCCTCGCCGTTGACGAAGACGTACTCTATTCCCTCGGGGTGCCTCCTAGTCTCGATCTCGTCTCCGAGTATCTTCAGACAGGGCAGGTCCATTAGCACGATGTCCGCGTATGCTCCCTGCTTCAGGGCGCCTCTGCCTTCCAGCTTGTGTACCTTGGATGTCATGGTCGCGGTCTTCTGCACAGCCTCCTCCAAGGTGAACACGTCGCCGTCCCGCACGTACTTGATGTAGAACATGGGGAACGCGTTGAAGGTGTTCAGGCCGGGGAACGAGTACGGCGGGGTCTTCATCTCCCACTCCGTGTCGAAGACGCTCGTGTCCAGCCCCACCATTCCCTTGGGGTGCGTGTAGTACTGGAGGTAGGCGGGCTTCGGGGCTAGCTGGCCCGTGGCGCCGCGGGCGTCGGGGTCCTCCGCTATTATGTCGAGCCACGTGTCCCACTCGTCTGCGCCCCGCTCAGATGCGATCTCCTTGATGCTCTTCCCTTCGACGCCGGGGACGCTGCTCTTGAGGACGTGGATGTTCTCGGCCCACCGGGGGTTGGTGTTGGGGTTGTAGGCGACGCGGATGAACCACTTGCCTCTGCGGATGGCGTCCTTGACCTCCTCCCTGAAGTCTTCGACCTTGAGCCACTTGCTGAACGCCTCCCGGCTGCCTAGCTCTCTGAGCCAGGGAGCGTAGAGGCTGGAGAGGTAGGGCATGGTGGCGAAGCCGCTGCGTGTGAGCTGTGGGATGGCGTCCCAGGTCACGTCGAGGTCGCCCTTGCTTTTCTCCAATATCATGTCGATGGTTACCTTGAGGTTGGCGGCCTCCAGCTCGTTGGGCGCCGTGGGGTGGATATCCCAGCCAGTGGAGAGGTGGGCGAAGTGTAGCCGTACACCCGTCTTCTCGTAGACGTCGACGCACTCCATGAGGGCGGTTATCTTCTCGTTGGCGACGTGCCCCGCGGCGATGCCGCGTCTCCTGCCCGTTCGCCTCCAGTGGGGGCAGTAGACTCCGCCGTACTCTTTTAACACAGAGACGCTGTCGATTATCTCTTCGTGGGCGGCGAAGACGTCGGGGTCGTAGTCGAGGCCAGTGCTCATCCCTATACAGCCCTCCCTCATGGCTTGGTGGATATGCTCCCTCATCTGAGCCCACTCCTCCTCTGTGCTGTGCCGCTTATAGTCGAGGCCCATCACGGCGGTCCTGACGCTGCCGTGGCCCACGAGGGGCGCGAAGTTCATGCTGACGCCCTTCTCCTCGACCTTCTTGAAGTACCCCTCCATGCTGTCCCAGTCGAGGGTCCAGCCGTAGACGTCCTTCATCCACTCGTTGACCTGCTCCAGCGGGTAGTAGGGGAGCCTGGGGTAGAACTTGTAGGGGTCCAGCTCGGGGAGGTGGTCCGAGAGCATCCGCGGAACCCTTATGTGCTCTCCGAGGGGCGCTGGGCTTCCCCCGCACTGGCCGCCGACGAAGGTGGTGACGCCCTGCATCACGTAGTTCTCGGCTTTCGGGTACCAGAGGAGGGTCCAGTCGCCGTGGCTGTGGGAGTCGATGAAGCCGGGGGTAGCAGTGAGCCCCTTGGCGTCGAGCTCCTTGACTGCGTCTCCCTTCACCTTCCCTATGGCTGCTACCTTGTCGCCCTTGACCCCGATGGAGCCCTTGTAGGCTTTCTTACCGGTGCCTTCGACGATGGTTGCGTCCTTGATTAAAACGTCGTACTCGGTCATACGATCCACTCAAGGAAGATACCGCCTATGAGAATATAATGTTTGAAGAGAGGGGAGGCTACTCGATGACCTTTAGAGCCTCGATGCCGAGGCTCCCCGGCTCTATCTCCTCGAACTCGTAGCGGACCCTGAGCACAGGCTTGTCCACTTTCATGTACCGTCTCAGGTCGGTGGGCGTCCCCATGAGGACAAGGTCGCACGGCACAGCGTTTATGATCTCCTCAAGCTCCCGTATCTGGTGCTCGCTGTAGCCCACGGCGGGCAGCAGCTTCCCGAGGTGAGGCCAAAGCGTGAAGACCTCCTTGATGGTGCCTTTGACGTACGGTCTGGGGTCTACGATGTCTGCGCCCCTCTCCATGGCTTTGAGGGTGGCGGCGCCGTACTTCATCTCGCCGTGGGTGAGCGTGGGGCCGTCCTCGATGACTAGGACCTTCTTACCGCTGAGGCTGTCCTCTTCCTCAGCCGTGATGACAATGTTGGCGTCGACTATCTTGGCGCCGGGGTTGATCCTTCTGACGTTCTCCTTCACCTTGCGGACGTTCTCAGGGTCGGCTGTGTTCACCTTGCTGACGATGACTATGTCGGCCATCCTGACGTTGGTCTCCCCGGGGTAGTACATGAGCTCGTGCCCGGGTCTGTGGGGGTCCACCAGCACGATGTGGAGGTCTGGCACGTAGAACGGGTAGTCGTTGTTGCCGCCGTCCCAGATGATGACGTATGCCTCTTTCTCTGCCTCCTTGAGTATGTCGGCGTAGTCGACGCCGCTGTAGACGACGGCGCCCATGTCTAGGTGGGGCTCGTAGTCCTCCCGTTCCTCGATGGTGCAGTCGTGGCTGTCGAGGTCGTCGTAGGTCTCGAACCGCTGGACACGCTGCTTCACGAGGTCTCCGTAAGGCATGGGGTGGCGGATGACGACGACTCTATGCCCATTATTTCTGAGCAGGGAGACTAGCCACCGCGACGTTGGGCTCTTACCGCTTCCAGTCCGCGCAGCGCAGACGCTGATGAGGGGCTTGCTCGGCTTGATCATGGTGTCCTTGGGGCCGAGGAGTACGAAGCTGGCCCCCGCCGCCTGGACTTCGGCGGCTTTGTCGTGGAGGTACGCGGCCGAGATGTCGCTGTACGAGAAGAAGACATCGTCGACGTCGAGCTCTTTGATGAGCGCTGTTAGCCTCCCTTCTGGATATATCTGGATTCCGTTGGGGTACCGTGGGCCAGCGAGCTCGGGCGGGTAGACTCTTTTCTCGACCCCCGCGGTGGCGTCTAGCTCGGAAATCTGGGCTGCGGTGAACGCGACCACCTCGTAATCCGGGTTGTCTCTGAAGTGTGTGTTATAGTTGTGGAAGTCGCGCCCCGCGGCGCCCATGATTAAGGCTTTTCTGACCATAAACGTCGTTTATGGCTTGGGCGGGGACCAATAAAACACTATCCGATTGGGACAGAATAAGCGGATATTGTATCATACGGGGCACGCCTCATCTCGTGAAAGAACCTTTTTTCTAGGTGGTAAGGGGTAGAACGATCCATGTCCGAGAGGTTCTTCGCGTCGCAGCCCAGCCCAGACGAGATCAGGGATAAGATGAGCGGCTACACGTCGTGGCTGGAGATAAACCTGGACCACATAGGGTTCAACCTGCGTAACATCAGGGAACGTGTCGGCGTCGAGGTGATGCCCGTCGTGAAGAACAACGCCTACGGCCACGGCCTGATCCCTGTGGTTGCCTACCTTGAGACGCAGGGCGTCGGCTGGGTGATGGTGGCTAAGCTAAAGGAGGCGGAAGCCATCAAGGAGCATGGCTTCAAGCTGGACGTCCTGAACATGGACGTCCTATTCACCGAGGAGCAGTACCGCAGCGTCGCGGAGAAAGGGATCACCCAGACCGTGTACACTATGGAGGCGGCGGAGAGGCTAAGCGAGGCGGCTAAGGCGCTTGGTATGGAGGCCCAGGTCTTCGTTAAGGTGGATACGGGGCTCAACCGGGTAGGCGTCAGACATACGGAGGCTACGGGCAACATCGAGACGATCAGTAAGCTATCAAACCTCAAGGTACTGGGCATCTTCTCGACGTTCCAGCAGAGGCCCGAGGAGGACAGGGTGGCGCTAGGTAGGCTCCTCGACGTGGACGCGCGGCTCAGGGCGAAGGGCATCGAGGTCGAGTTCCGCAGCATGAGCAGCAGCGACAGCGTCTTCCATAACCCCGAGGGCTGGCTGAACATGGTGCGGCCCGGGATGAGCCTATACGGCGTCTACCCAGAGCCAAAAGACAAGGCCAGTGGCCTGGTGCTCAGACAGGCGCTTCAGCTGAAGGCACGGGTAGAGCACGTGAAATGGGTCGAGAAGGGCGAGACCGTCACATACTGGGGGCGTTTCATCGCGCCGGAGAGGATGAGGGTCGGCACGCTACACCTAGGGTTCTACGACGCGATCCCCCGCGAGATGGCCAACAAGGGCAAGGTGCTGGTGGGCGGCGAGGTCAAGACGAGCCTGGGCTCGGTGAGCCTGAACCACTACCTCGTGGACCTGACAGGCGTGGACGCCGAGAAGGGGACAGAGGTGACGGTCATCGCCGAGGAAGGCGAGAACAGCCTCTTCAAGACGGCGGAGACCGCTGGATGGATGACGTACAGTCTCCTCAACCACATCAACCCGCTGATGCCCCGGGTATACTTCATGGATAATGAGCCTGTGGCGCTTCTGGAGCTTTCTCTGTGAAGTGAAACGATTTAATCACCCGATACATTTGATTCTGGATAGCCTTGGCTGATATTCTCATCAGGAACGGAACAGTCATCACAATGGACCCGAGCCGCCGGGTAATAACCGACGGCGCGGTAGCTGTCGAAAAAGACAGGATAGTCGATGTAGGCGAAACAGGCGAGCTTGTCAAGAGGCACAGCGCAGACAGGGTCATAGACGCAGATAAGATGGTGGTGATGCCGAGCCTCATGGACGGACACAGCCACGCGGGGCACAGCCTCCTCCGCAGCCTGGGCATGCACAACGAGACTTGGTACGAGGCATGCAACAGGATATACGCGGAGGGCTCGACTGAGCAGTTCTGGGCAGCCGACGCCCAACTCCTAAACCTGGAGCGCCTCAAGTTCGGCACCACCTGCGGCGTCACGTTCCTCGGAGGAGGCGACAGCGTCATGCGCAGCAACGACCCAGTCTACGCCGAGAGACACTGCGACGCCATAGAGAAGATAGGCGTCAAGGCGTTCCTCGCCGTCGGACCTAGGAGACCACCATTCCCATCCAAGTACGCCTCGTGGAGTGGAGAATCCAAGACGGAGCACATGGTAAGCTTCGAGAACCAGATCGAGACCTGCAGCAAGGTCATCAAGGCCAACCACGGCAGAGCGGGCGGCAGGGTGAACATAGCCATGATGTTCCCGACGCCCCACCCCGAGGTGAAGCCCATCACTGGCGCGGAGCTGGAGCGCCTAAAATACATGTCAGGCGCCGCCTACGGGCTCGCGGAGAGCCATGGCCTAATGTTCACAATGGACGGCCACACGCGGGGCACAGTAAAGTTCTGTCACGAGGAGCTCGGTATAGCTGGGCAACGGAGCCTGTTCAGCCACAGCACCGACCTCACGGAAGAGGAGATCAGGATATGCGCCGAGACTGGTACCAAGATCGCGCATAACCCCAGCGCCGTAGCCTCGATGACTGCTAGGTGCCCAGTTCCTGAGCTCATCGACGCAGGCGTCACGGTGGCCTTGGGCAGTGACGCGGGTGCCCCCGACAGGAGCTTCGACATGTTCCGCCACATGTTCGTGGCTATGAGGTACCACCGCCGCCACTTCAGGGACAGCAGGGTGCTGCCGCCGGGTAAGACTCTGGAGATGACTACGATAGACGGGGCCAAGGCGTTCAGGCTGGAGGATCAGGTGGGGAGCCTGGAGCCCGGGAAGAAGGCTGACATCATCCTGCTGGACATGAGGAAGCCTCACCTCTATCCCCTGAACATGCCCGTTGACCGGGTGACCTACTTCGCCAACGGCTCAGACGTGGACACAGTCATCGTTGACGGCGAGATACTCATGGAGGGAAGAGAAGTCAAGACGGTGGACGAGGCAGAGGTGCTCGACGTGGCTCAGCAGGAGATCGAGGCAGCCGTCGGGCGGAGCGGGTTGAACAGCCTCCTCGACACCCCAGATGGGTACTGGGGACGCAGCAGGTACTGATCACTTTTTACCTATCCCGCAACCCTTCAAGGGGAGGCGTCAACATGGAGAAAACCATCTCATCCAAGCTGCTGCACGAGGGCAGAAACTTCAGCTTCAAGACCGATATCGTCAGCCTCGAAAACGGACGTGAGACCGTCAGGGACGTCGTGGAGCACCCGGGAGCCGTCGCAATAGTGCCCGTTGACGGCGAGGACATCGTTCTCGTCAGGCAGTACAGGTACGCCGCAGCCAAGGAGCTGCTGGAGATACCCGCAGGCACGCTGGAGCCGGGGGAGGACCCCTTCGCTTGTGCCGTCAGGGAGCTCAGGGAGGAGACCGGGTACGCCGCCAGTTCATGGACCCAGCTCTTGAGCTGTTTCATGGCGCCGGGTTACAGCAGCGAGGTAATCTACTTCTACGTAGCCGAGGGGCTCACCGAGGTAGGCAGCAGCCCCGAGGAGGACGAGGTAATAAGGGTTGAACGCTTCGGATTCAACGAGGTCATAGAGATGATTGAGAGCAACCGGATCGAAGACTCCAAGACCATAACCGGGGTCCTCTCCTACCTCACCCGCTCGTCTCCCTGAAGCGTAGATGCATGAGGGCGGCGACAGCCAGCAGAAGAACAGCGACGCCGGTGTTCACCCAGAAAGCCGCCGTCAGGCTGTACCTGTCCGCTAGGTACCCCGTGACCGTGGTCGAGAGGCTGCCCACCCCGAACGCCGAGAAGAACATGACGCCGTATGCCAACCCCATGACTCCGCGGGGAGCCAGCTTGCTCACTAGGTTCGTCACCGTGGGCTGGTGCCCGAACATAGAGACTCCATAGAGCACGATGAAGAGTGCGACGCCCACCGTGCTCGTCGGCAGCACCATGAGCAGTATCAGGCTCACCACCATCCCCGCAGTCATCACGAGAAGCGTCTTAGTCTGCCCCAGCCTGTCGGAGCCCCTACCCCCAAGCAGCTGGCCCACCCCGCCGAAGAACAGTATGGCGCTGTTAGCGACCGCCGCCAGTCCACCCGTGTAGCTTCTCTCGGCGCTGAGCAGCGTGGGGAAGAACAGGTCAACCGACCTGAACAGGAAGCCCACGAGCACGTTGTAGAGGAGGATGACCCAGAGCCCCGGAATCCTCAGGAACTCGCCGTACGAGAACCCGCCGCCATCAGACACGTCCTCCTCCACCTCTACGCTGCTCAGCAGCAGCGCAGTCACCACCGAGAGGCCGCCGAAGAACACGAAGCTGAGCCGCCAGTTGAACGTGACGCCGAGGAAGAAAGCCGCCGTCGGCGTGAGCACCTGACCGAAGTTACCCGCCGCGTTGTGAACCCCCATGGCGCCCCCAGTGTTCTCGGTGAAAGCCTTAGCGATCAAGCCGTTCGCCGTAGGATGGTAGAAGCTCGCCCACAGAGCCATCAGGAACATGCCCACCCCGAAGACGTAGACGTCGCGGGCGAACATGAACAGCACCGTCATGACCCCGCCCAGCCCGATGCTGACCCTCGCCACCCTGAGGCTGCCCAGCCTATCGGAAAGGGGACCCCCGATGAGCGCCCCCGTCCCGTAGGTGAGGAACGTGATCGTGGATATGACGCCCATGGCGCTGAGGCTCGCCCCGAGGTCAACCGCTATGTCGCTGAGGAGCGGCGGCAACACGAGGAACAGGCTGTGGTTCAGGCTGTGTGCGACACCGAGCACCAGCAGGTTGAGGGTATCCCTCTTCATGGCAAGGAGATGCAGGGCGGCTGTGTAAAGATGTTTTGATCAGCCACCCATTCCGATGAATCATGAAATGGATCGCTGATGTATGTCGATACCATATACATAGATTCACTGAATAACACTGTAACGCCGAAAAACATTCGGGATGACCTTAAAGATCGGGAAGAAGAGCCAGACGATAGACGAGCAGACACTCGAATTCCTACAGTGGCTAGAAGAGCTCAAGCGAGTCAGGGACGACTTCGACGCCTTACTCGTGGAGTACGAGGGGAAACGCGCCAAGCTGCTGGACTCCATCAAGGCGTAGAAGCCTGAGAACAGCGAACGCACCTGTTTTTAAAGTTAGGAAATAATAAAGATTCCATGGATGCACGCAGCATAGTAGCCGGAATCGTGATAGGATTAGTCTTCGGAGGATCGGTCACATACGCTTTCCTGCCGACAGCGGGGGAACAAGGCCCAGCCGGCCCAAAGGGAGACACTGGGCCGCAAGGACTGGAAGGCCCTCGGGGGCTGGAGGGTCCACAAGGGCCGCAGGGGGATCAGGGGCCAGCAGGTGAGACGGGTGTTCAGGGGCTGCAGGGCCAGCAGGGAGAGACCGGGCCAAAGGGAGACAAGGGTGACCCGAGTCTACACATCACGCCTTACATCAAGGTCTACTGGGAGAAGCAGGGGAACTGGGACGGCGAGAAGGGGAGGCTGGATTTCTCATGGGGGCTGAACTCGGGACCCGATGAGTTGACCTGTTACCCCGACAGCGCCGAGCCCGGAGAATACGTGGTCCTACTGGGGGGCGTAGCCGACCCGTTTGCCGTAGAGATTAAGATCCCGGACGCCGAAGAGGGGACGCACGTGATACTGGTCCACAACATCTGGACGGGGGAGTTCGAGACCGTCCTCGTCGATGTGACCTAGCCCACTAGCCTCATGCTCTGAGTTTTAATAGATGTGACGATATATTATGCGAATCGTAAAGGATGATACACGATGTCAGATGAGTATGATATCCTGATCAAAGGCGCCCTCATCGTCGACGGCACGGGCAAGGCCCCGTACAAGGGATCCGTCGGCGTCAAAGGCGACAAGGTAGCCGCTCTGGGCGACGTCAAGGGAGACGCAGCCAAGGTCGTAGACGCGAAGGGCCTCTACGCGTCCCCCGGATGGATAGACGCCCACAGCCACGGCGATACGACTCTCCTCTTCTTCCCGAAGGCCGAGAGCTACATAATGCAGGGAGTCACAACCTTCGTAGGCGGAGAGTGCGGTGGAAGCCAGGGGCCCTTCGGCGACATGATGGGGCTACCCGGCTTAGCCACCGAGTATATCGACGAGCTTGAGCCTCACAAGTACTACCCCAAGAACCAGGTCTTCCCCCGGGAGGACGTGAACGCCATAATGAAGAAGTACTACGGGTGGGAAGTCGACTGGCGCAGCCTCGGCGAGTGGATGGACAGGGTCGAGAAGGTAGGGGTCTCCATGAACGCGGCGCCCCTCGTGGGCCAGGGCTCCTGCAGGATCAATGTCATGGGCAACGACTACAAGCGCCACAGCACACCCGAGGAGCTTGAGCAGATCAAGGAGCTAATCCACCAGTCCATGCGTGAGGGAGCCATCGGCATCAGCACCGGTCTCGACTACGACCCGGGCGTCTGGGCCAGCATGGACGAGATTAACGAGTGCGTCTCCGTTATGAAAGAGTACGGCGGAGTCTACTGCCCCCACTGGAGGAGGACGGGGCGGAGGCGCGACGTGAAGTTCGGCGACACCCGCAGCAACAAGGTGGATGGCCTACTCGAATCCATCAACACGTGCAGGGTCACAGGCGTAAAGACCAACATCGCCCACCTTACCCCCGGGTGGAGGCTCGTCCCCGAGGGGCACGAGTACATGGAGGAGCACAACATCCGCGCTACCCTGCAGTACTTCGACGACGCCCTCGCCGAGGGCATGGACATCAGCTTCGACAGCATGCCGTGGTTCCTTGAGGGAGGCTTCGACATCATGCCCTACCTCAGCAGCATCCTCACCCCCTGGCTCAGGGAGGCGGGCAGCCGCGAGAGGTTCGCAGAGCTACTCAAGGTACCAGACTACAGGGAGGAGATCGTGGATGCGCTCAAGAGCGGCAAGTGGTTCATCAGGCTCGCGTACAGCCCCAACACCAACCCCCAGTGGGCTTCAAACATCTGGTTGAGCAGGCACAAGGACGAGAAGCTCATCGGTAAAAACATCGCCATGATCGCAGCCGAGCGGGACAAGCCCCAACTGGACACGTGGTTCGACCTCATCTGCGAGGACCCCGACGCCATGGGCTACGCAGCGGGCACAGCCGACACGGGCAACTTCCCGTGGAAGCCGTACAGGGCGCTGATGTTCCAGCATAAGTGCGGGAGCCTGAGCCTAGACCAGAGCGTCTACGACGCCAAGTACCAGATGAAGAAGGCGCCGTACAGGAGGCCCGGGAGGAACGCTTACAGCGCGTTCCCAGGGTTCATCAATAAGATGGTGAAGGAGATCAAGGTTTTCACGCTGGAGCAGTGCATCTACAAGATCAGCACGGCCGCCGCGGAGCACCACAACCTTAGGGGGCGGGGGACCATCACGCCGGGCAGCCACGCCGACATCACGGTGTTCAACCTGGATAAACTCAAGGTGGTGAACACTCCTGTGGAGCCTAACAAGCACCCCAAGGGCATCGAGTACGTCTTCGTCAACGGCGAGGCCGTCGTCGAGAAGGGCAAGCACACAGGGGCGACGCCCGGCAAGGTGCTCCGGAGAGAGTAGCTCTCCACCCTACTTTTCTTTAAAGAAATCGAGTAGCTCTTTTATGAAGGACTCCGTCTCACCCTTAGGGATTATTGCACCCACCACGTCCTTCTTTCCGCCTGCGTTGAACCCCAGCATCCGAGCCCTCGCGATCATAGGCCCCATGTCTCGGTTCTTACTGCGGCTGTAGAGCTGGTCGTGCTCTGGGAAGAACCCTGTGTTCACCACTATGGTGTCTCTGCCCGTGCCCCACGCGATCCTTCTCGTAACGGCGGATATCACGGCGTACTTCGTATCCAGACGCTTCATCAGCACGCCCTCCACCTCTTCGGGCGGCTCCGCGAGTATCTCGTCGAGCTTCCCGTCGAAGAGCTTCAGGTTGCCTCTCCACTGGCTGTTCCCTTTGATGTCCTCGGGTGAAGCGTATCCGTTGAGCAGCCGGGGCGCCTCCTCGACTCCAGCCTTGTCTCCTACCTTGTAGATGCTGTCGATCAGGCCCACCAGTTCGAGTAATTCTTCGAACGAGGTACTGTTTTCAGCCATGTACGCCTCCGTTATCCCCCAGAACTTCCGGTTGTCCTTGATCTTCTGCTCCTTGTCGCCGATGAAGCCGAGGACAACGTGCAGGCTGACTGGGAGCCCGAGCTTTTCCTTCACCAACCAGGTGCATGATGGGTAGTCGTCCGCCGGGGCGCCGTGTGCCACGGGGTTGACGTGGTGGACTCCCTCGATGGGTTTCTGTTTATGGTGGTCGAGTATGTGTACGTCGGCTGCCTCGCTCAGTCTTCTTATGTCGTTCTCGGGGAGCGCCATGTCGGCGACGATGATGTAGTCGAAGCCCTTTGCACACTCTATCTGCTCGTCTGTGAGGTAGAATGAGCCGATGTCCGGCGTCCAGTTGGTTAGCCTCTTCGGCTCTAGATACTTCAGTAGCAGCGCTGCGGAGCATATCCCGTCAGTGTCCCAGTGGTGTATGAGCAGGCCGTCGCCTTCCAGGTCTCTCAGCATGGAACATATGAAGCGAGCCGACGATTTAAGGTGTCAGCCCCACCAGAGCCAGCCAAGCCTTCGTTCGCCGATCTTCCTCAGCGACACGTGGACCCTGACCTCGGACCTCGGGCGAGCCCCGTCCACTATCATCCCGCCGTTGTTGAGGATAACGTGCCAGCCACCCGACGCATGGGCCACGAGCTCCCCTGATTTCCCGGTGGTGTTCAGGCCCTTTCCCTGCTCGTAGCTCGTGAACCTATGCTCTCTCCTCTCAAGCGCGTCTATCAGCGTGTCCTTCTTCTCCGTCTCAAGGATGAAGAAGTCGATGGGGCCGCCGTCCCTCACGTCTACAGTGTAGCCGAGGATGTCGCCCCTCGTGGATTCGAACGAAAGCACCACATAGTCGTCGAGCCCCACCCTTACGGTCTCGTCCAGAAGCGTCACCGCCATGGACTCGTCGAACATTATCTGCCGCGGAGCGGTTGGCCCGGAGAGAGCCCAGAAAGCGAACAATGCGAACAGGAACACCAAGCCCACACGGGTTGGCGTCAGCCTGAGGCTCCGCAGCGCGTTCACACATGAGATTCGAGGCGAGCCGATTAAAACAGTATCGAGGCAACAAACCGAGTAAACGTCTTATCCCGATCCGCCTCATCATACCTGTGGTTCAATGGATCAGAGGGAGTCTTTAGAGCGGAGGAGGAAGTCGGTACTCGCTGAGGCCGAGACCAGGGGCTTCGAGGCGGTGGTGTTCCTAAACGAGGTGATCAAGCAGAACCCGAGCAACACCATATACGTCCTCCCCATGGCGCTGGGCGACGAGCACCAGACCTTCGTAATGGACACGGGGGGCGACACGACGCTTGTGACACCCCACTGGGGCGCCCCACGGATAGAGGCCAGCGGCGAGTTCAGCAGAGTGATAGCCATCAAACAGGAGAAGGGCCACCACATCGCAGGCACCCGGGAGGCCCTGAAGCCGTACAAGCCTGACAAGGTCTGCTTCGATCTGAGCACGGTGAGCGCCCAGATGGCTTACAGGATGTCCAAGAAGCTTGGTGTGCCGCTGACGCCGGAGAGGGATATCAGCGACCACGTCTTCAGGCTCAGGAGCATAAAGGACGACTACGAGATAGCGGAGATCAAGAGGGCAATAACACTCACCGAGGCTGGGGTCCAGATGATGATCGAGGAGACGCATCCGGGGCGGAGCGTCGAGGACCTGAAGCGGGAGCTGGACGCCAACCTCATCGAGTTGGGCGCCTACGAGTACAGCTTCGACAGCAGCATAGGCTTCGTGAAGCAGAACAAGACGGATCACCTGAAGCACGGCGACGCCCTCAGCATAGACGTGGGAATAAGGTTGAGGACGGGGTACTGCAGCGACATGGGGCGCAACTGGCACGTCACGTGGGAGAAGGACACCGAGGACTACATGGACCGCGCCATGCAGGCACAGGTCGAAGGCATAAAGAACATCAAGGCAGGCGCAACAGGCAACGAGGTGCTGGCGAAAGCCAACAAGATCAACGCGGAGCACGGCTTCGAGGCGACGCCGCGGACAGGCCACCAGATCGGGCTCGACGTCCACGACTACACCATGCCCTATGCGCCGAGCTTCGGCCCCATCGAGACCGACGGTCAGCCGTTGAAGGCGGGTATGACCCTAACCTACGAGCCTGGGCGCAGGGACCCGGAGACGGGTTACAGGGGCCACATCGAGGACATAGTGCTCGTAACCAAGGGTGGACCGGTCTGCCTCAACGAGATGCCCTACCGCGTGACGTGGTAGGCTACCTTTCTTTCTTGGATTTCAGGTAGCTTCTGACCTCGCTCAGCTTCGCCACGTGGCCGGTGAACTCGTCGTCGCTCATCTCCAGCAGCCTCGCCATGTGTAGAACCCTGTTCAGGAGTAGGCTGTTGATTGGGCCGAACTTCATGAAGAACCCCGAGAAGCTGCAGGCGTCGCAGATGTCCTCGCGGGGCACGGTGGATGATGCTCCCTCAAGGTACTCTGTGTACAGTTCCTCTAGCCTGCTCGCGGCTTCGAGGGATACCTCCACGCCGTGGCCCAGCTCGTTGAGGCCGTTGAGGACGTCTACGTAGCTCTGGACGGTGTTCTCCGGTATCCTGTCCTCGCTGTACGTGAAGTTCTCGGCTGAGGTGGAGTAGTAGCTTTCGATTATGTGTCCCTCGCGCCGCTCGTAGCTGAGTTTGACGACGCCGGCGTCTTGGAGCTTGTTCATGTGGTGGTAGATGTTCTGGGGGGTCAGCTTCAGCCTGCCTGATATCTCTTTCACCGTGAGGGCGTCTTCCCTAAGCATCGTCACGATGCGGCGCCTTGTCTCGTCTTCCAGAAGCTTGAACGCCTCACGCGTTATGGGTTGGACGATGGTCGGGTTTTCACCCATCACGTTCACCACGATTAAAATGTTTATTTGACTATAAAAGCATGGTTTTATTATTAAAACGATTTAGTTAAATTTTCAGGCTCTGTAAATCACATAGATACCTTGAGAATGAGCTCAAGGTAACGGTAGGGGGTGTTTGAATGGGTTCAGAAGAGAAGTCCTACCTGGTCGTCGACATAGACAGCAGGTCAACAAAGGCGATACACGTAGAGAAGACCCAGACCGGCTACAGGCTCGCAGGTATAGCCGAGACCCCGACCACGCTTGAGGCTCCCGTCCTCAACGTCACGGAGGGCGCCAGGGCCGCGCTGGGCAAGCTTGAGAAGGAGACGGGTAAGAAGTTCATGTCGAGCGGGAAGCCGCTGGACAAGTATGTCACGCTGATATCGAGCAGCACCAGCGGCGGGCTGCACATGATCGTAGGAGGCGTCGTCAGCAGGATATCCGGGGAGAGCGCCCAGAGGGCTGCCCTCGGAGCCGGCGCCCTCCTCATGGACCAGTTCACAATAGACGACAGGCGGGCCCACTTCGAGATGGTCGCGGCGCTGAGGTCGCTGAAGCCGGACATCATGCTGCTGGCGGGTGGCACGGACGGCGGCGCCGTGAGCCAGGTGCTTGACATGGCTGGGCTCATAGGCTCAGCCGACGTGAAGCCCCGCTTCGGCGCCGGCTACCCGCTGCCCCTGATATACGCCGGAAACGTGGAGATCAGGGATAGGGTGAGCAAGGCTCTCGGCGAGGCGGGTTTCGTCACCAGAATGGTGGAAAACGTGAGGCCCGTCATCAGCAAGGAGAACCTTGGACCCGCCCGGGAGGGGATATACGACGCCTACATGGAGCATGTGATAGTCCACTCCCCCGGGTATAAGGAATTGATTAAGTGGACAGACAGGCCTGTGCTGCCCACCCAGGCGGCTGTGGGGAAGCTCCTCTACGCCTACGCCGAGGAGAGAAGCGTCAACCTCATAGGCGTCGACGTGGGCGGCGAGACCACGGACGTGTACTCGGTGTATAACGGCGTATTCAACAGGTCCCTCGACGCCAATATCGGGATCACCTACGGCGTATTGAACATCGTGAAGAAGGCGGGGCTGGGCAACGTTATGAGGTGGCTGTCCCCCGGCACTGGCGAGCGGGAGGTCCGCAACACGGTGGGTAACATGATGCTCTTCGACTACGAGCTGCATCCCTTCCAGAAGGAGGTCCAGTCGGCCATGGCGAAGGAGGCGATAAGGCTGGGCTTGGAGAAGCACAGGGTGATAGCGTCCCGGCTTAAGGGCACCCTTGTGGATCGGACTCTGTCGGACATGTTCAATCAGGCGCTGGAGGAGACCTGCGTTGACTTGCTTAAGACCCATGTCTTGGTGGGCAAGGGGCGCATCTTCAGGGATCAGGGAGCGCTGGAGTCCGCGATGATCCTGATCGACTCGCTGCAGCCCAAGGGAGTAACAGAACTGCTGGTGGACCGCACAAGCATCATGCCTCACCTCGGGAACCTGCTGGGCGTCGACAGAGAAGCCGCGTTGCAGGTACTTGTAGAGAGGTGTCTAGTCAATCTAGGAACATGCGTAACGCCCGTCGGTAAGGCTAGGGCAGACGAGGAGGCAGTTATGGTGAAGCTGAGGACAGGCGACGGCGCGGATGTAGTTGAGTCTGTTAAGCATGGAGAGATACGTGTCGTCCCCTTGAGTGCCGGCGTAGAAGCGGAGATGACCGTGACGCCTGGTAGAGGCATGGACGTGGGCGCCGGTAGGAGCAAACTGGTAACTAGACAGGTTGTAGGGGGCGAGATAGGGGTGATTCTGGACGCCAGGGGGCGGCCCCTGGAAAGGTTCAGGGTTAGACCCGTTGTCTCAAACACGTTGCATGGGAGGGAGATGGATGCAGAGCTTGCGGTTGATTGAGGAAGCCCCAGTCAGGAAGCAGCGGAGGATACCCGCGAGGGGCGAGGTGCTGGTAAAGTCCGGGGACCGGGTGGAGCCTGACACCGTGGTGGTGAGGGGCGTCGTCGACAACCCGGATATCCGCGAGCTCAGGGTGTTCGCGTCGCTGGGCGTCAGCCCCGACATGGCAAAGCACTTCATGGTGAAGGAGAAGGGCGACGACGTGGCCCGGGACGAGGTGATCGCCATCTACAGGTCGTTCTTCGGGCGGTCCACAAAGGTGGCAAGGTCTCCCATCGACGGCAGGATAGAGACGTTCTCAGGCGGAACAGGCAGAGCCATCATCAGGGGGCACCCCATCTCGCTTGAAGCGAGGGCACACGTGCCCGGCGTGGTCGCCGAGGTAATCGACGGCGAGGGGGCTGTAGTTGAGACACGCGCCGCCGTTCTTCAGGGCGCCTTCGGGTTGGGCGGCGAGGCGGAGGGGGCGCTCATACTAGCCGTGGACTCCCGCGACGCCCCGCTTACCTCCAACGAAGTGAAGCCCGAGCATAAGGGGAAGGTAATCGTGGGCGGCTCGGTCGCCACGTTGGACGCCCTGCGTGCGGCCGCCAAGAACGGTGTGAGCGGCGTGGTCGTGGGCGGGGTAGACCAGCGGGACCTCACCGAGTTCCTCGGCTACGAGCTGGGGCTCGGCGTCACAGGCGGCGAGGAGATCGGCTTCACGCTGATCCTGACTGAGGGCTTCGGGGTGAACCCGATGGACGACGCCAGGTTCAGTCTCCTCAGAAGGCATGAGGGTAGGGTGGCGTGCATCGACGGCACCACCCAGATCCGTTCGAGGATACTGAGGCCTGAGGTGCTCATACCCCTCTAGCGTCTGGGAAAGAGTTTAATCCCTTCTTTCGCTGTATTTGTCGATCCGAGTTTGACTGTTGACTTAGTAATCAAGAACGGTTTGTTAGTGTTGCCGTCGGGCGTCACGGAGGGCTCCGTGGTAGTGGACGGCGGAAAGATAGTCGGGATAGTTAGGTCTGGTGAGCCTAGGGCGGACAGGGTTGTCGACGCCTCGGGTAAGGTGGTGCTCCCGGGCATGGTGGACATGCACGTACACCTCAGGGACCCGGGTTTCCCGGAGCGGGAGAACTTCGAGTCAGGGACCCGGGCTGCTGCCGCCGGCGGCGTGACCACTGTAGTGGACATGCCGAACACTGTGCCCGCTACTGTGACCGTCAAGGCGTTCGAGGATAAGAAGAAGATAGCCAACGCCAAGAGCATCGTCGACTTCGCGTTCATCGGCGGCGCCGGAGAGGTGCCCACCGAAGACATCATCGCCGTCAGCGACGCAGGCGCCACGGCGTTCAAGAGCTTCCTCATCGCCCGGTTCAAGGAGCTGGCCGCAAGCGACTACACTCTGCTCAAGCACATGAGGACGCTGTCGGAGCTGGACAAGCCTCTGCTGGTTCACGCCGAGAACGGGAACATGGTTGACATGTTCATGGAGGAGGCGAAGGCTTCGGGCCGTACAGATCCTATGGCTCACTGTGATTACAGGCCGGCCATCGCCGAGGTCGAGGCGACGATGCGGTGCGTCACCCTCGCCGCCGAGACGGACGCCCACCTACATGTATGCCACATGACGGCTGCTGGGGCCGTAGACGTTGTCGAGTGGGCCCAGTCGATGGGTCAGGCTGTCACAGGGGAGACGAGCACCAACTACCTGTTGTTCACCCGGGAGACCATGAAGGAGCGTGGCCCCTACGCCAAGGTGGACCCGCCGCTTAGGAGCAAGGACGACCAGCAAAGGCTCTGGGAGGCGCTGAACGACGGCATCATCGACGTCCTCGCCAGCGACCACGCCCCATACACCAAGGAGGAGAAGGATCGGGGCTGGGACAACATCTTCGACGCGCCAAGCGGCGGCGTAGTCATAGAGACCACCCTGCCGCTAATGTTGAACGCCGTGAACAGGGACATGATAAGCCTTGAGCGGCTGGTGGAGGTGTTCAGCACGAACCCAGCGGTTATAAACGGGCTGTACCCCCTGAAGGGCGACATATCGTTGGGCGCCGACGCGGACCTAGTGCTAGTGGACATGGACAGGCCGTTCAAGATAAGGGGCGAGGACCTGAAGACCATCCAGAAGATCACCCCATACGAGGGCATGGAGGGCATCGGGGCCCCGGTGATGACCCTTGTACGCGGCGAGGTCGTGTACGAGGAAGGGCAGGTAACGGGGAAGCCCGGCTACGGCGGCTTCCTTAAACCCCTCTAATCCTGTTCACCTCTATTTCTTCGATCATGCTATAGAGAAGACGCGTCAAACTCGGGAAGACTAATAAAAAAAACCCGAAAGTTACCTGTGGCTGTTACCTACTACTAGAGAAAATGGGAAAAAGAGCCCCCTGGACGCCTCACAGCTCGTCGTACTGCCTGAGAAGCTCCAGTATGTTGTTTGACCAGTTCTCCAGAATCTTCTTCCCTGTCTCCGCCGACGCCTGAGACGGGTCACCCATGTAGCCGTCGCATATGTCCTCTACGTTGTAGGTGCCCATGGTGCTGAGGCCACTAATCTTAGGCTCGTCGCCGATTGCCTGAAAGTCGGGCAGCGCTATCCTCCAGTTGGTGGGCTCCTTCGGCAGCTTGTCCATCCTGACAGGCTCCCCCAGCGCCATCATTATGGAGGTCTCGGTCTCGCCTGCGTGTCCACTGCCCGCTCTCCCCGACTTGAGGTACTCGGTCCAGTCGTCGTCCTGGTTCTTGGTCCAAACCGTCTTGAGCAGCAGCACCTTGGAGTCGGTTCCTTCGAATATCTTCCTCGCCGCCATGTCCGTCCACATCATGTTTCCGCCGTGGCTGCTTGTGATCAGTATCTTCTTGAAGCCCTGGCTGGCCAGGCCGAGGCAGACCTCCGTCATCACGGTGACAAGCGTCTCGGGCTGCAGCGAGATGGTGCCGGGGTACGACATGTGGTGCAGAGACATCCCGAACGGTATCGAGGGGGCGACAAGGACGCGTCTCCCAGTCTCCTTGTAGAACTTGGCGGCTGCCTTTCTCGACACCGTGGCGCCGATGGATGTATCGGTCTTTATGGGGAGGTGGGGGCCGTGCTGCTCCATGGAGCCCACGTGGACTATGACGATTCCCGTCTCCTTCATCGCTTCCTTGACCTCGGGTGAGGTCATCTCAGATATCACGTACTTCCGCTCTGGTACACCAGAATCCTGTTTGACCATGGGTATTGGTACCGAATCTCGTTTATAACAACGCCGAAGAAATAGGTGAAAGAATGAGGCTGAACCGCTACCAGCTGTCCCGGTTCCGCTTGATGTACTCCCGCAGCCCGCCGGCGTTGAGAATCTCCAGCATGAACTCCGGCACAGGCTTGAACGCGAGGGTCTTCTCCCCGTTGACCACGATAGTCCCCGCCGTAAGGTCCACCTCCACCGCGTCGCCAGTCTTGATCTCCTTGGAAACATCACTGCACTCCAGCGCAGGGAGCCCCAGGTTAGCCGCGTTCCTGTAGAATATGCGAGCGAACCCCTCCGCGATCACTGCACCCACTCCAGAGTGCTTCAAGGCTATTGGCGCGTGCTCCCGGCTGCTGCCGAGGCCGAAGTTGCGTCCGCCCACGACGACGTCGCCGGGCTGAACCTTTCCCGCGAAGCTGGGGTCGATGCCCTCCATGGCGTGCCTCCCCATCTCCTCCGGGTCGGTGAGCTCCAGGTAGATGCCGGGTAGTATGAAGTCGGTGTTGACGTCGTCGCCGTAGTTCCAAGCCCTTCCTTTGATCTTCATCTCTATGCCTCCCTCGGGTCGGTGATGACCCCGGTCAACGCGCTCGCGGCCGCCGTCGCGGGGCTGCACAGGTAGACGTAGCTCTCCGTGCTTCCCTGCCTGCCCCTGAAGTTACGGTTGCTCGTGCTCAGGCCGACCTCCCCAGGCGCCAGTATCCCGTGGTTGCCTCCGAAGCAAACGCTGCAGCTCGGGTTACAGACCACCGCCCCCGCGTCCATGAACGCCTTGATGATGCCCTCCCTGTTCGCAGCCTCGTAGACCTCGTAGCTCGCAGGCGTCGCTATGACGCGGACGTCCGGGTGAATCCGTTTACCCGCCATTATCTCGGCTGCGGCCCTCATGTCCTCCAGCCTGCCGTTGGTGCAGCTGCCGATGAAGACCTGGTTGATAGCCTTGCCAGCCACCTCGGTGACTGGCTTCACGTTGTCAACCGCGTGGGGACATGCCACCTGCGGCTCAAGGCTCGCCCCGTCGATCTCGAGGGTCCTCAGGTACTCGGCTTCCTTGTCCGAGTAAACCGGCTCGTAGCCGTGGTTGACGCGTCCCTCTAGGAACCTGAAGGTCTTGTCGTCAGGCGGCACTATCCCTGCCTTGCCTCCCAGCTCTATCGCCATGTTGCAGAGGGTCATCCTGCTTCCGACGCTCATCGCCCTGATGGTTGAGCCCGTGAACTCCAGAGCGCAGTAGGTGGCGCCGTCCGCCCCCAGCTCCTTAGCCGCCTTCAGGATCACATCCTTTGACATGACGCGCCTGCCGAGCTTTCCCTCGGCGTTGACCTTGATCGTCTCGGGGACCTTGAACCAGAGCTTCCCGGTGCCTATGGCGGCGCCCATGTCGGTGCTGCCGATGCCCGTGGCGAAGGCGCCGAAGGCGCCGTGGGTGCAGGTGTGGCTGTCGGCGCC
>JAFGTA010000017.1 GCA_016934355.1 Candidatus Bathyarchaeota archaeon
CCTCGTCCTCGTACTTGTAGTACAAGGCTGACAGATCCGTCCAGATCTCCTCCTTGATGGAGGTCAGCTCGACGTCGCTGGGCGGCAGTATCTGGTCTATAACGTCCTTCACTATGCCCTTGAAGCCGTTCTGTTTTTCCTCGGTTGCCATAGGCAGTCGGGACAGAAGCGGCAAATTACGGAATATAAGGGTTACGTGAACCATGCCCCAAGTTTATTACAGGGATGAAAATTACGTCGAAACGGTTACAGTAATTAACAACCATAATACTGAGTGAAAATCTTGATTATTAACCTAGAATTAGCCAAAAAAACATGACCCGAAACAATGAAAAACATCGATGAGAAGAGACATTCCACCCCTTATCCCCCGGGAAAAATCTTAAGATTCAGGGAAAATGAATGAAAAGGCGCGAGAGATGCCGCGAACACTCCCACCCATCCTGACCGCGCAGACGGCAATGCAGCTTCTGGAAGGAAAAACAGAGATAACCCTCGATCTCGGGCTGTCAACAACGACCGTAAAACAGATGGAACAAGAAATATTGCTGTCTTCAGGAGAATCTGTCGGATACGAAACCCTCAGAAAGATTGAGGAAAAAGAAAACGCGGCGTTCTTCGTATCACAGGGAGAGGTCTACCAGATCGCGGTGGCGGGGAAACACTTTTATAAACTTGTCCCCACGGCGGGCGCCCCGACCCTCGAAATCGACGGCATAAGAATGCACAGGACCAAAGACACGACGCCAGACGCGGACGCCAGAGAAAAACTGAGCATCCTAGGGCTCGACGGAGGTAACGCTCTAGACACGTGCATGGGGCTCGGGTACACGGCTTCGGAGGCCCGACGAAGTGGCGCGGAGAATGTGGTTACAGTTGAGCTTGAGCCAAACGTCGTCCACATAGCATTGATGAACCCGTGGTCAAGGGACGTCTTCGAAGACTCAAGCATACATAAGATACGTGGGGACAGCTTCACAGTAATCGATGCTCTGCCTGACGGCTTCTTCGATTATATAATCCATGACCCTCCCCGCCAAGGTCACGCGGGGAGGCTCTACGGAAGCGAGTTTTATAGGAAACTATACAACGCTTTGCGGCAGGGTGGACGGCTGTTCCATTATACTGGGGAGCCCCGGTCAAGGTACAGGGGCGTCTCGCTGCAGAGAGGAGCCAGACGCCGCCTAAGTGAAGTTGGCTTCAGGGGACTCGAGTACCATCCGACAGTTATGGGCGTCACGGCGTCAAAGTAACCGGGAAAACCTAAATCCTGTTCAGCATGTTATTCAAGCGGTCATGTCCACGCCTAGGCGTCTCCCGACGGGAAAAGTACCGAAAGATGTTCTAAAGAGGCTTGTGTTCAACTACCTCGGGGTTCCGTCTGATAGGGTGCTCAAGGGGCCCAGCGTCGGCGAGGACGCAGCCCTGCTGGACCTAGGGGAGACCGTGCTCATCGCCAAGGCGAACCCCATCACCGGCGCCGAGGCAAGAATAGGGTGGCTGGCGGTGCACATAAACGCCAACGACATCGCCGTCAGGGGAGCCGAGCCGCGGTGGTTCCTCAACATCGTCCTGCTCCCTGAGGGGTCGGACGAGTCCCTTCTGGAGACCATCATGACGGAGATGCATGACGCCTGCTGCGAGCTCGGAGTAAGCATCGTGGGAGGCCACACCGAGGTGGCGCCAGGCTTGGAGAGGCCCATTGTAGCCGGGTTCATGCTCGGTGAAGCCCCTAAGGATAGGTGTGTAACGACGGGCGGCGCGAAGACAGGCGACCATATTATACTCACCAAGGGGGTGGGCATCGAGGGGACGGGGATACTCGCCTCTGATCTGAGGAAGAGGCTACGGGGGAAGGTAGGTGAAGGCGTCCTTGAGAAGGCGTCCAAGTTCCTGGATAGGATAAGCGTAGTCCCTGAGGCGCTGGAGGCCTGCAGGGTGGGGGGTGTCAACAGCATCCACACCCCCACCGAGGGGGGCGTCCTCAACGGCCTGCTTGAGATATCGGAGGCGTCGGGGCTGGGTTTCAAGGTCTACATGGATCGCTTGATCGTCGCCGAGGAGACCCGTCTCATATGCGGCGCCCTGGGCGTAGACCCTTTGAAGCTGCTTAGCAGCGGAAGCCTCATCATAGCGGCTGACCCCGAGAGGTCGGCGGACCTCCTCAAGGCCTTGAGAGGGATCGACGTCGACGCCGAGGTAGTCGGGGAGATGCTGGCCGAGGGGGAGGAGCGGCTCCTAGTCGACGGCGACGGGGGGGTTAGCCGCGTGGACCCGGTGGATCAGGACGAGCTTTTCAGGGTTCTCGAGGAGCAGGGGTAAAAAAGCCACATTCACCCGCCCCTCCGCTTTCTGTGTGTTAGAACCTACGAAATGCATAAATCCCCCGTCTGCGCCCCCT
Organism: Candidatus Bathyarchaeota archaeon; assembly: GCA_016934355.1. Next base: position 2,402 of record JAFGTA010000017.1, read on the forward strand.
GAACAGGGGTTAGATGACGCAGCGAGGCATCTTCATCGACGAGGCCATACTGGACATCAGCTACGTGCCTGACGTCATACTCCACAGGGAGGAGGAGTTCAAGGCGCTTGAGAGCCTCTTCGACCACATGGCGTCGGCCCCATACGAGATGAGCCAGAAGGCCGTCATACTCGGCGGCGTCGGCAGCGGCAAGACCCTCTTGGCCCACTACTACGGCAGGAGCCTCCGCGGGAAGGCGGAGCGCCGCCGCGTCACCTTCGAGTACATCCACGTCAACTGCCGTGAGCAGAGGGGCAGCCTCTTCATGATCCTCAGCCAAGTGGTCAAGCGGCTCCGCTCCGAGTTCCCTGAGAGGGGGTACGCGGCTAACGAGCTCATGGACATACTGAGGCAGATAATGGACGAGGACAACGCCCAGATACTCCTCTGCCTAGACGAGGTGGACGTCCTCATCGAGAACGAGGGAAGCGACGCCCTCTACTACTTGACCCGGTTCCACGAGACCGAGCCAGATGAGCCACGGCGCCTCAGCCTGATGTTCATCAGCAAGGACCAGGAGGTCTTCAGGAAGCTGGACAGGAGCACCCTGAGCAGCCTCCAGCGAAACGTCATACGGATGCAGGACTACGACCAGGCCCAGCTCGCAGACATACTCGCGTACCGCGTAGAGAAGGCGTTCAGGAGGGACACGGTGCCCCTGGAGATAGTGGACTTCATCAGCGAGCTCGCGTTCAAGGAGAACAGCGACGCCCGGTACGCCATAGACGTGCTCCACGGCTCGGGGACGACCGCCGAGCGCAGCGGCGCAGCCATGATCCAGCCGGAGCACGTAAGGAATGCCGCGATGGGGGTGTTCCAGACCCTGAACAAGGAGTCGGTCAGGCAGCTGAGCCTACACGAGCAGCTGGTGTTGCTGGCGGTGGCCCGGTTCTTCAAGGCCAGCGACGTCACCCACGGCACCACCGGCGAGATCGAGGAGGCGTACCGCATGGTATGCGAGGAGTACTCGGAGAGCCCCAGGGGACACACCCAGTACTGGAAGTACCTCAAGAACCTGAAGGGACTGGACTTCGTCAACGTCAGGCTCCAGGCGAGCAGCCAGGGCAGGACCCAGCTCATCAGCCTGGAGAAGATACCAGCCGCGGAGCTGGAGAAGGAGGTGGTGAGGATCGTTGGCTCGTCCTAGGCCGGGGCGCAGAGTCGAGGAGATCCTCGGCAGCAGGGGTAGGATAAGGGTGCTTCAGGTGCTCACCGAGAGCGGGGAGCTCAACATCAGCGAGGTGAGCCGCCGCACGGGCCTCAACTACACGAGCGTGGAGCGGCACCTCATGAAGCTCAAGGAGCTGGGGCTCCTCAAGGAGAAGCGGTACGGCAAGATCAGGATATTCGAGGTCCAGTTCAGGAGCCTCGGCATAGTGTTCGAGAGGGGCAGACCCGTCGACATCCAGATACAGGAGTAGCGCGCGCCTATCCTCATTTATTTTACCTGTGGATCGTCTGCCCGGGCACATAACCCTGATTTGATCACACAATCAGATACAGACGATCTTTTTGAAGAGGGCTGACGCCAAAGCGTTATCGCTGTACAAGGCGGCGGTGCTGCTCACCGCGTTCCTAGTGGCGGTGTCGTACATCGACGTGAGGAGGAGAACCACGCCTCAGGAAACGGTGACACGTGTAGCGTACATCGACCCCCTTTACCGGGACGGCTCGGGTTTCTACGAAGAGACGAGGACACTGTTCAGCCGACCCGGGTACGTCTTCGACGCCACCCTCGGGGAGAACGTGACTGTGGAGTTCCTGAAACGGCTGCCGAAGGGATACGACGTCATCGTCCTCAGGGTTCACAGCACTGTGAACGACGGCATGGTCTGGTTCTTCACCGGAGAGGAGTACGCTCAAAACAAGTACGTGCTGGAGCAGCTGGTCGACGAGGTGCACCCGGCGAGGCCGAGCCTCGAATCCAAGCACCTGTTCGCCGTAGGAGCGGACTTCGTGAAGCACTTCATGGAGGACAGGTTCAGCGACGCCCTCGTCCTGCTCATGGGCTGCGACGGTTTGAAGTCAACGGACCTGGCCCGTGCTTTCACGGACAACGGGGCTGAGGCGTACGTGAGCTGGGACGGCCCTGTGTCGCTGGAGCACACCGACCGTGCATTCCAGAGCTTCCTTGAGGCTATGGTGAACGAGGGGATGACCGTCGAGGAAGCGTTAGCGCACTCCATGAGGGCAGTCGGCTGTGACCCCGACTACAACTCCTCCCTGATGCGTTACCCTGCAGTGAAATAGGCTCGAATAAGGTGCGCATGGGTTTAGGAAGTATTTTTAAATAGGCTTCGGGTTGTTGAGTGGGTAGAACGCGCAGGTTAGCATTGGCTGACACTGCGCGAAACATAGGCGGATAATGAATGATAATCCCTGTTCGGTGCTTCTCCTGCGGAAAGGTCATAGGCGACAAGTGGGAGGACTTCAACAAACGCATAGAGGCTGGGGAGAACCCGGCCGACGTCCTCGACGACCTGGGGGTCACGAGGTACTGCTGCCGTAGAATGCTCCTCGGCCACGTCGAGATCATAGACGACGTGCTAAAGTTCCACGAGGAGAGGGAGAGCCCCGACCTCAGAGGAGGAACCAGTTAATGGAAGTCGAAGTAAACGAGAATCTACTCCTGCCACAAGAAATACTACTCAGCGCGGGCGTCCACATAGGCACCCGCATCAAGACCAAGGACATGGAGCCCTTCATCTACAAGGTGCGGCCAGACGGCCTCTTCGTCCTCGACATGGAGCAGATGAACGAGCGTGTGAAGGTAGTCGCCCGTTTCCTGTCAAGGATGGACGTCAGCAAGCTGGTGGTGGCCAGCAGCAAGCGCTACGGCAGGAACCCGGTCGAGAAGTTCTGCGAGCTCCTGGGGTGCAAGCCCTACATCGGGCGGTTCACGAGCGGAAGCTTCACCAACCCCGAGTACGCCGACTTCTTCGAGCCCGTCGCCATCATAGTGACCGACAGCCTCGCAGACCAGCAGATAGTAGAGGAGGCATCCCAGATCGGGATACCCGTTATAGCTCTCTGCAGCACGGATAACAGCCTCAAGAACGTGGACCTCGTCATACCGGTGAACAACAAGGGCCGCCGCAGCCTGGCCATCGTCTACTGGCTCCTCGTCAGGGAGATCATGAGGGAGAGAGGCACACTCCCGGCGAGCGGGGAGTTCGGCGCAACCATCGAGGACTTCGAGACCACGCTATAGGTGACGTGTTTGAGCGTCAGGCGACCGGTAGTCGCTGGGGCTTTCTACCCCGCGCAGCCTGAGCGCCTCAGACAGCAGATCGAAGAATGTTTTCTTCATAAACGCGGGCCGGGTAGGCTACCCGGTGAGACCCGCTCAAAACGCACAATTCGTTCAGTAGTTTGCCCCCACGCAGGGTACGTCTACTCGGGCCCAGGCGCAAGCCATTGTTACCTTGCCCTGGCGGAGCAGGAAAAGCCAGACACGGTGATAGTCATCGGCCCCAACCACACGGGGTGGGGGACCCCCGTCTCCATGATGGGGGAAGGCAGCTGGGAGACGCCCCTCGGGCGCGTGCAGCTTGACGCTGAGCTCGCGAAGGAGCTCTTCGAAGGCTCGGAGGTCATAGACATCGACCACACCGCGTTCCAGCGGGAGCACAGCGTGGAGGTGCAGGTGCCGTTCCTGCAGTACATCTACGGCGACTTCAAGCTGGTGCCCATATGCATGGGGTACCAGGACCTTGAGACCAGCCGGGAGGTCGGTAAAGCGATCTATAATGCCGCGAAGGACAGGGACGTGCTTGTGGTCGCGTCTACGGACCTGAACCACCAGGAGCCCCAGGAGACGTCCAACAGGAAGGACCACATGGTGATAGACGCCATTCTGGCTATGGACGAGGAGAGGCTGCAGAGGGTTGTACGCGAGAACAGGATATCTACATGCGGCTACGGCCCCGTCTCAGCCGCGCTGGTGGCGTCCAAGCTCGCCGGAGCCACTAAAGCAGAACTACTTTCATACTATACCAGCGGGGATATTATAGGAGACTACGGCGCGGTGGTAGGCTACGCCGCCGTCAAGGTAACGGAGTAGGGACCAGCATGCAGGTGGAGGCAAGCGCACCGGGGAAGCTCATACTGTTCGGCGAGCACAGCGTCGTGTACCGTGGACCCGCGGTGGTCATGGCGATTGACAGGCGAGCCAAGGTGTACGCCGCCAAGCGGGGGGACAGAAAGATATTCATAGACGCCGACAACCTCGGGTTCTCCGGCTACTTCGAGGACGACGTCTACTACTCGGTCCGCGGCAAAGCGTGGCGGGGTAGGAACCTGTTGGCCCTGAACGTCGCCACCAAGAAGACCATGGAGCGTCTGGGCGTGGAGTCAGGCGTCAACCTCAAGGTCAGGTCCATGATCCCCATCGCCGTCGGGCTGGGCAGCTCCGCAGCCATATGCGTAGCCACCGTTGCCGCGGTGGAGCGCCTCTTCGAAGGCGGACTGACTCCGGAGGAGATATCCGGCCTCGCCTTTGAGGGCGAGACAATCATACACGGGAAGCCCAGTGGGGTAGACAACACGGTGAGCTCCTTCGGCGGCGCCCTGAGCTACGAGAGGGATGTAGGGATCAAGCGGCATGGGATACACGACGCGACGCCGTTCATCATCGGGAACACCAGGAAGAAGCGGTCGACGAGGCAGATGGTGGAGAACGTAGCCGCACTCAAGGCTCGGAACCCCAAGCTGATGGACACGGTGATCGACACAATGGGCGAGATATCCCGGGAGGGGTTGGAGGCGCTGCTCGCCAACGACCTCAGGCGCATGGGGGACCTGATGAACCTGAACCACGGCCTCCTCTCGGCGATAGGCGTCTCCACTATGAAGCTGGAGAGCCTCATACACACCGCGCGTAGGAACGGAGCGTTGGGAGCCAAGTTGACGGGAGCCGGGGGCGGCGGCTGCATGATCGCCGTCGCTGAGGAGGGGGACCTCGCCTCTGTGGAGAGGGCGATAAGGAGGCGGAAGAGCGACTCCTATAGGGTCTCGCTGACAGATCAAGGCGTCGAGAGCAGGTGGATCGACGAAGAAGACCTCGATTGATCGGCTTTCAGTGAATAAACTATTATTTCTCTGATTTCCAATATGTTTAGGTGCAGGTAATTGGAGAAGGTTAACTCAGTTACCAAGATTATTGGTGAGATGCTAAAAACGCTGATAACATACCTGTCGAAGATGGGTCCGATGGGGCAGAAGGTTCTTGCCCTCGCCCTCGCCACTGGCTTGACAGGCGGCTACGCGGCGTCCTCGTTCGCATATGATTCGAGTAGGAGAGGCTACCAAGACGATATTTCTGAGCTCATGGACTCGCTGGATGCGATGGAGTCCGAGATAGCGGAGCTCATGCAGAACAACACCGGGACGCAGGACAAGATGCGGAGAATGATGGAGGACCTCGAAGACAAGTCCAGTGAACTCTCGGACTGCCACGAGGGCAGCCTACAGCTGGAGAGTCAGGTGGGTAGCCTAGAGGGAGAGGTTCAGGACTTGGAATCCAACGTCACTATCTATAATGAATTTATAGGCCAAGCGAGTGACGCGGACTTTCTAGGCATGTACATCATCGATATTGAGTGCGACGCCGAGAATGGGAAAATGAAGGTGACCCTCGGTAACTCGCTGCCGATAAACTCTATCATAGCTTCTTTATCCATCCGAAAAGGCGATGAGATATATACCGACACCAGCGAGAACGCCACTGGATATGTTTTTGGTTCCATGGAAGAAACCTCCAAAGTGTTTGTATGGGACGAGCATGAGGCAGGGGCGCCGGAGGGGTTCCTCAACACCTATAGTGCACACCTGGTAGGAGCCACTACGATGAGAGGGTACTCCGACTGGGTCTACTATGTGAGAGTTACAATGGGGATAAAGGTTACTGACTGGGATTTCCCCGAAAACAGGTTGGTGTTAAGGCCAGAGAACACCGGAGGCGCGTATCCCATCTTCCCAGTCGCAGCGATGATAGGTATAAAGAGGAAGAACTTCGACGGCGTATACTACAACATCTCTGAACCAACCATAGTCGAGGAAGGCACCCTCGGCGGTCACTGGTATGAGTGGAGCGAGTCCTCGGCCGGCGCCCCCGACGGGTTCCTGAAGAGGAACGCCAAGTACGTGATCAGGTTCACATTCTATCCGTCAACGTACGACTGGCGGTTGGACCGTGAATACGTCGAGGCGACGGTTAACTCGCCAGAGTCGAGCGGAAGCTCGGAGCCTCCTGAAGAGTACTGATCAACATCTGTGCACTCATGGTGAATGGGCGCCTCGCCGCTTATCCCAAGAGATAAAGGGTTCGCGATGCAAAATTATCCAACGGGTAGCATGGTCCGGTGGTTCAGATGCAGGTACTTAAGCTAGGTGGAAGCGTAGTCACAGACAAGGACAGGCCCTTCACGGCGAACAGGGAGAACATCAGGCGCCTATCCATGGAGATCGCCGAAGCCGACGCCCAGCCACTGGTGATTGTCCACGGTGGAGGCTCATACGGGCACCCCCTGGCCAAGGAGTACGACATCGCGGACGGCTACTCTTACCCGAGGCAGGTGATCGGGTTCTCCAGAACCCACCAAGCCATGGTGAAGCTTAACGGCTTGATTGTGGACGCCCTTCTGGCGGCAGGCGTGCCCGCGTTCAGCGTCACGTCATCCTCGTTCATAAAGACTAAGAGGAGGCGCATCCGCTCGGTTGACCTCGGAATCGTCAGGGGCTCCATCGAAAACGGGCTTGTACCGGTGTTATACGGCGACGCCGTCATCGATACAGAGCAAGGGTTCGCAATACTCTCGGGAGACCAGCTGGTAGTCAAACTGGCCGCAGGGCTCATAGCGGAACAGATAGTGCTGGGCTCAGACGTGGACGGCGTCTACACGGCGGACCCTAAGCTGGGTAAGGGAGCTAGGCTCATCAAGGAACTGTCCATCGGCGAGCTCGAACAGATGACCGGGATCGGCGACGCCGTGAGCACAGACGTGACAGGCGGCATGTTCGCAAAGATCCGCGAGGCCGCGGAGGCAGTAGAAGCGGGCGTCGAGGTCTTGCTGGTAAACGCGACAGAGCCTGGACGCGTCAGGGCTGCCCTCAGGGGCGAAAACGTAATTGGTACACGGTTGAGAAGGTGAATGCATGAGTGGCATCGAGAAGCGGAAGATGAGGCACATCAGGGTCAGCCTAGAGGAGGAGGTCGAGGGAGACATAGGAACCGGTTTCCAGGACGTCAAGCTCATACACAGGGCGTTACCCGAGATAGACCTCGACGACGTCGACACAAGGACGACGCTTTTCGGCAGGAGGCTCTCAGCGCCGCTCATAATCAGCGCCATCACCGGCGGCACACAGGAGGCGAAGGAGATCAACGAGGTGCTCGCCTCGGTGGCCGAGGAGAAGGGGATCGGCATAGGCCTCGGCAGCCAGAGGATCGCCGTGGAGCAGCCCGAGGCGGCCCACACGTTCACGGTCGTCAGGGAGAAGGCCCCAAACTCGCTTGTCATCGGTAACCTCGGCTGCCCCCAGCTGTCGCTGGGGTGGGGAGTAGCCGAAGCCGAGAAATGCGTCGAGATGGTGGACGCCGACGCCCTAGCCCTCCACATGAACCCGCTTCAGGAGGCCGTACAGGTCGGAGGCGACACCAACTACAGCGGAATCTTGGAGAAGGTCAGGGAGATCACCGAGGCGCTGAGCACACCCGTCGTCATGAAGGAGACGGGCTGCGGTATAGCCTACGAGGACGCGGTCTCTATGGGGAAGGCCGGGGTGAAGGGGCTGGAGATCAGCGGCGTCGGTGGAACCAGCTGGGCAGCAGTCGAGTACCACATCGCCAAGGAGATAGGAATGAAGAGCCAGGAGCACCTCGGGCGAAGCCTCTGGAACTGGGGGATACCCACCGCCGTCAGCGTCGTCGAGACGAGCAGCCGCACAGACCTCAAGATCATCGCGTCAGGCGGGTTAAGAACCGGAGCGGAGGTGGCGAAGTCCATCGCCCTCGGAGCGGACGCCGCCGGGATGGCGAAGCCCTATCTCGAAAAGGTGGTGATGGGGCGGGACGCCCTCGCCGAACACGTCGACAACATTGTACAGGAGTTGAAGGTGGTCATGTTCCTCGTCGGCGCCAAGAACGTGGCGGAGCTCCAGCAGGTCCCCGCGCTTATAATGGGCAGGACTGCTGAGTGGCTGGGCCTGCGCGGCTTCGACGTGTCGAAGTACGCCGACCGCCGCCATAGATAACCTTTTTCAGTAGTTCCTGTTGTGTTTCACTGATCCGGAGGGCCAGCATGACACACGGAAACGCCATCAAGAAGAACCTGGCAGGGAACGCCGAAGCCATCGACGCTTACATCATGGAGGCTCTCAGCGACCAGAAACCAGAGGTCCTGTACGAGGCCGCGAAACACCTAATCAAATCAGGCGGAAAACGCCTGAGGCCCTATCTCACGGTGAAGGCGTGCGAGTCTGTGGGCGGCAACCCTGTTGAGGCTGTGCCATTCGCCGCGGCCCTCGAAATACTGCACAACTTCACACTCGTTCACGACGACGTCATGGACCACGACGACCTCAGGAGGGGCCACCCGACGGTCCACAAGCTGTACGGAACCCCCATGGCAATACTCGCGGGAGACTTACTCTTCGCGAAGGTGTACGACATAATGGTGAAGAGCAGACCACCGGGCGTAGACCCCGCTCGCATACTCGAAGTGGTAAAGAAGACCACGGAGGCCACGCTCACGCTTTGCCAGGGGCAGGCGCTGGACGTGAGCTTCCCCGACGCCAGCGGCGTCACGGAGGATGACTACATCTTCATGGTGGGCGCCAAGACAAGCGCCCTTTTCAGAGCCTGTGCGGAGGTTGGGGCTCTCGTTGGCGGTGCCCCTGATGAGCAGGTGGAAGCCCTAGGCGGGTTCGCTTGGGATGCTGGCATAGCCTTCCAGATAGTGGATGACATTCTCGGCATCACCGCGGATGAGGAGAAGCTGGGGAAGCCTGTGGGCAGCGACATCCGCGAGGGAAAGAAGACGCTGATAATGATTCACGCCTTGAACAACGCTTCGTCTGGGCAGATGGCTGTGCTGAGTAAAGCCCTCGGGGTGGAAGACGCCTCTCACGAGGCTATTGACGCCGCAGTTGATACCTTGAATCAGATCGGGTCCATCGCCTACGCCAACGACGTGGCTGACAGGTACACGGAGAGCGCGTTAGGAATGCTCGATGTTATCCCTGATAACGAGGCCAAGGCGGAGCTCAGGTACCTGGTGGAGTACTTCGTCGGGCGCGAGTACTAGAGAAAGGAATAATAGACATCCTCCTCGTATTCAATCGAGACCAGCAGTGTCCATGAGCAACAATGAGATCAAGAAAGCCGCGACGAAGTACGCGGCCCACAACGCGTCCCAGCACGACGGCGTAGCCCAGGCGGGGTCGGTCATCGGCAAGGTGCTCGGAGAGTACCCCGAGCTGAGAGACAGGGCGAAGGAGGTAGTCCCACTCATCAGCGGGGCTGTGAAGGAGGTCAACTCGTGGACACAGGAGGAACAGCAACGCTTCATAGAGGAGAACCACCCCGAGCTGCTGGAGCGCAGGAAGGTCGAGGAGGAGGCGAAGACGCTGCCGCCTCTGGAGAACGTGGACAAGTGGCCTATGGTAAAGACTAGGTTCGCCCCTAACCCGGACGGTGCGCTGCACCTGGGAAGCGCTGAGCCCATAATATTCTGTGACGAGTACGCCAAGATGTACCGGGGCCACTTCATACTCCGCTACGAGGATACCAGCGCCGAGGTCAAGCCCCCCATCCCGGAGATGTACGACGCCATCAGGAAGGACCTTGAGTGGCTCGGCGTCAAGGTAGACGAGGTCTACCGCCAGAGCGACAGGCTGCCCATCTACTACGAGTACGCCGAGAAGGTGCTCAGGGACGGAAACGCCTACGTCTGCACATGCGACGTCGAGACGTTCAGGGAGCTCTACATGGCCTGTAAGCCCTGCCCATGCAGAGACCTGCAGCCTGAGGAGCAGCTCAGGCGCTGGGGTATGATGCTAGACGGAACTTATGAGAAAGGCGAGGCTGTGGTGAGGATCAAGACCGACCTCGATGACCCTAACCCGGCGGTCAGGGACTGGCCTGCGCTGCGTATAAGCGACGTCGATCACCCTCTCCAGGGCAGCAGGTACAGAGTCTGGCCCCTATACAACTTCAGCTGCGGCATCGACGACCACCTCATGGGCGTCTCACACGTCATCAGGGGCAAGGAGCACGACGTCAACACCACGAGGCAGCGGTGGCTCCAGAGCCACCTTGGGTGGCAGTACCCCGAGATAATCAACGTCGGTAGGCTGGGGCTGGAAGTGGGCATCCTCAGCAAATCCAAGATGAGGGCCGGCATAGAGGACGGCACCTACTCGGGGTGGGACGACCCCAGACTAGGGACCCTCAGGGCGCTGAGGCGCAGAGGGCTGCAGCCCGAGGCGATCAGGGCTACGATGATCCACGTGGGCCCCAAGCCGGTGAACGTGACCATAAGCTGGGACAACATCGCAGCCGAGAACAGGAGCATCATCGAGGCCACCTCGGACAGGTACTTCTTCGTACAGGACCCTGTCGAGCTCACCGTGGACGGCGTGCCCGATACAGAGGTAGCCAGGCTCCCCGTGCACCCGGACTACCCCGAGAGAGGGACCAGAGACTACATGCTGATACCTCGGGACGGTGTGCTTAGGTTCAGCGTCTCGGAGACCGACATCGAGAGGCTCAGGGTCGGCGGAGTGGTCAGGCTCATGGGCGTCATGAACATCGAGGTCACGGGAATCGTCGGCGGCGCCGTCGAAGCCAGGTTCCACTCCAAGGACTACCAGGTTGCGAGGAACGAGAACGCGCCTTTCATCCACTGGCTGCCAGCCGGTACCGGCGTAGAGGCAACCGTTGTACAGCCGGACGCCTCACATGCCGCGGGGATAGCGGAGGAGAGGGTCCACAAGATGAAGTCAGGCGACATGTTCCAGTTCGAGAGGTTCGGTTACTGCCGCGTTGACAAGGCGAAGCCGTTCACGGCGTACTTCACACACAAATAGAAAGGGTTAACAGCAGCCCATGCCCGGCGTGAACGACGTGAGAACCACTTTGCCTCTATGGGCCCTACCTTCCGCAGCCTCTTTTACACCGTCCACGCCGATATATTCAAAGAAAAAGGGGCCTGTTGCGGCGTTTTTCACCTGAATGTATACGGGCGGAACGTTTAATAAAGGACATCAGGGTAACACTATGCACCATTAGGAGGAAATGATATGTCAGGAGATGTAGATCCTTCGAAACCCTTCTACGTAAGGTTCGAAGTACCGAAAGAAGTCGCAGACGCGGCTTACGAAGCGCTCAAAATAGCGTCAGAGACAGGCAAGATCAGGAAAGGGACCAACGAGGCTACCAAGAGCATCGAACGTGGCAAAGCCAAGCTCGTGCTCATCGCCGAGAACGTCCAGCCACCGGAGATTGTGGCGCACCTACCGCTCCTATGCGACGAGCGGAAGGCGACGTACGTCTATGTCCCTGAGAAGCAGGGGATCGGCGCCGCCCTCGGGATACACGTCAGTTCGGCCGCTGCGGCCATCGAGGAGGCGGGGGACGCCGAGGGGCTTGTCTCGGAGATCATCAAGAAAGTAAGCGAGCTAGTGAAGTAGAATGAGCCAGGATTCTGACCTTCTCACACCCGCGACCGTCATCCAGATCCTGGGAAGGACCGGGTTGACCGGCGAGGTCATGCAGGTAAGAGTCAGGATTGAGGAAGGCAGGGACAAGGGACGGATCATCACACGGAACGTCAAGGGCCCCATACGCATCGACGACATACTGCTTCTACGCGAGACAGAGCGTGAGGCTAGGAAGATCAGGTAGGTGTCGCGTGTTGCCTCAAGTATACAAGTGTAGTTTCTGCGGAGCGGAGATCGCCCCGGGCACCGGGATGAACTTCGTGAGGCGCGACGGCAGGGTGCTCAGGTTCTGCAGCGGCAAGTGCAGGAAGAGCACTCTTTTTCTGAAGCGTGATCCTCGTAAGTTCAAGTGGACCGAGGCCTGGAAGCTCAAGCAGAGATAACCCTGCTCTTACTTTGTTGTCTTTATTTTTTTACCCATTTGTAGTTGATTCATACGTGAATGTTAGTATGTTTTCATTATATTAATTATAAATTTAGTGGCAATTGTTAGTAAGGCATATATCGCTTGGAGTTTCAGTCATAAACGGGATATCATGTCAATAAATATCCCGGACGATCTCAGAAAGTTTCTGGTTCTCACCGAACAAGGAGACATGATAGACCGGTTCAAGTGCCCCGTATGCAGTTTCAGGACAAGGCTCGGACCCGGAGCCTTGAGGATGCACCTCCTACTAAAATCGGATCCCAAGGTCGAGTCGCAGTACGACGCGGCTCATGGTGAGTACATGAAGACCTTGGACTTCAACATGGACATGGTCAGGGAGCTGGCAAGCATCCCGATGATGGAGCTCAGGGACTAGCGCGGTGAGGAAAATCCCTCCCCTTTTTTCTGGCCTCGACCGCATAGCCTTAAAGGAGAGCCCGCGTAAACCATGCCCATGTACCAGGAGACTCTAGTCATCCTCAAGCCGGACGCCCTGGAGCGCAGCCTCATAGGATCGGTGATCAAGTACTACGAGGACGCCGGGCTGAAGGTCGTGGACATGAAGCTCTACCATGAGGTAGCGCGGGGCAGACTCAGGGAGCACTACCCCGACACCATGGCCCTCGGCATCGGCAAGAAGGCCCAGGCAGCCGTGCCGAGCATCACTGACCCGGAGTCCCACGGCATGAAGGTTCTGGGGAAGCTGAGGGGCTACTTCAGCCGCGGACCCGTGTTGGCGCTGAGGATCGGAGGCGAGGACGCCATCAAGGAGGTCAGGCGAGTCACAGGCTACACTGACCCGGCTACAGCCGAGAAGGGGACCATCAGGGGTGACCTCGGGGTGGACAGCATCGAGAGAAGCACAGCCGAGGGCAGGGCCGTCGAGAATCTGGTGCACGCCTCGGGGAACCCCGAGGAGGCGGAGGCCGAGCTCAGGCTCTGGCTGCCCTAGCGCTCCACTTTTCCTTCGATGAAGTCTTCTACCCACTGGTGGGCCTGGTCGTCGGGCACCTGCTTGGGCGGGTGCTTGAAGCTGTAGCTGCTTATCCCCAGTAGGGGGCCGGATACGCCGCGGTCGAGGGCTATCTTCGTCGCCCTTATGGCGTCGATGACGACGCCTGCGCTGTTGGGGCTGTCGTTAACCACGAGCTTGGCGTCCAGGGTGATGGGGAGGTTGCCGAAGCTGTGGCTGTTCACCCTGATGTAGCATATCTTGTGGTCGCCTAGGAACGGCACGTAGTCGCTGGGCCCGATCCGTGTGGGCACCTCGTAGGGGATTAGGCTCTGCACGGCCTCAGTCTTGCTGACGCGCTTCGTCCTGAGCCTGTTCTCGACCGTCATGTTCTCGAAGTCGGTGTTGCCGCCGATGTTCAGCTGGTAGGTGCTGTCGAGGACGACGCCCCTGTCGTAGAACAGCTTGGCCACGACCCGGTGCAGTATTGTGGCGCCTACCTGGCTCTTGATGTCGTCGCCTGCGACTGGCAGCCCGGCGTCTGTGAACTTTTTGGCCCACTCCGGCCGTGACGCGATAAACTCGGGTATACAGTTCACGAAGGCGCAACCTGCGTCAAGCGCCGCCTGGGCGTACATCTCGGTGGCCTTGGCGCTGCCGACGGGGATGTAGTTCACTAGGATTTCGGCGTCGGCCTCCTTGAGGGCTTCGGCGATGTCAACAGGCCTGGTAGCCTTGTCTGCGTGGAAGCTCTCGTACATGTGGGGGGCAACGCCGTCCATGATGGGCGCAGGCAGCACGGTTACGCCCGTCCTTGGTACGTCTGCGAACTTGGCGCAGTTATTGGGCTGCGCCCAGATGGCCTCGCTGAGGTCCCTGCCTATCTTGTGCTTGTTTACCTCGAAGGCCGCCACGAACTCCACGTCTCTGATGTGGTAGTCGCCGAAGTAGACGTGCATGACGCCTGGGATTGTCTCGTCCCGCTCGGCGTCCTTGTAGTACTCGACCCCCTGGATTAAGGCGGACGCGCAGTTTCCTACGCCCGCGATGGCTACCTTGATGCCCAAAGCCTTCCCTCTGAATCGAAGAGTATCCCGGCGGACGCCCTTTAAGACTTTCCGCCTTTAGCCAGCTCGCCACCGCCCTGCCCATGGCTTCGTGGAGCGTTTTGTAGACGCGTACGGTCTTGGTGGGCGTCAGCCTGCGCTTGAGCTCCTTGGAGAGGAAAGGCAGCACGGTGTGGGCCTTCTCCAGTGTCTGGAGCCTTGTCCACGTGACCTCGACCTGCGCCGGGTAGGCTCGTCCTGAGCCGAGGAAGGCGTAGGGGTCCAGGTGTATCTTGGGCTTGGAGGCTGCATGGAAGGGGTGCGTACACGAGTACTTTGATAGATTGTGAGATACATAGAGAAACTCGGTAGGTCTGTTATCGACCCTGGTTCCGCTGAACTGATAAAGAAATTACTGAATCTTCACTGAGGAGGCAGTTGACGGCTACTAGATACGAGAGTGACAGCGGACCCATGTCATCAGCTTAGAGCCGAAGTGTAGAGGAAGGTGAAGCCGTGAGTCAAATAACCATAAGCAGTGAACTCGGTCAATACCTGCCCGAAGCCCAGATCAGACCAGGGTATATTTTGGATGACTCACCTTGTCCTGTCTGCGGTCAGGTATGCCCGAATGATGCGTATTGCATCAACTGCGGGTATCTCTACGATCCTTTGCTGAAAAAATACTTGAAGCGCGAGCAGACTAAGGGAAAAAGAGCAAAACAAAGCAAATTAATGGAAAACAGAAACCCCGATGGGTCTTACAAGTATCTGCCAAGCGGCGTATCTATCAAACAACACGCGATTAGGGTGAAGCTGGATGAAGAGTATAAGCGCCAGAATGGTAAAGCTGCTAAGATAGGTGATGTTGTGCGTAAGAAAAACCTTGATGGGTTCTATAATAAGAGTTCAGTTTGGTACATATTTACACCAGAAGGCTGGAATAAATCGCCCTCCAAGAAAAGAAAACCCGCCAAGACTCAGATAAAACGTGTATGCCAAATACGCGCGTAGGTCAAAATAGAGTTTGACGAGCGCACGCATAAAATCATCCTTCTTAGCCCCCTCAAAGCGCGCGTTTTACCCATCCTGATAAACTGAGTTAAAAATGTAATAAATTGGCTCGAATACTTGACTGCCGAGACTTCTTTTTAGAGCCAGCTCGCCACAGCCTTGCCCATGGCGTCGTGGAGCGCCTTGTAGACGCGTACGGTCTCGGTGGGAGTCAGCCTGCACTTGAGCTCCTTGGAGAGGAAAGGCAGGACGGTGTGGGCCTTCTCAAGGGTCTGGAGCCTGGTCCACGTGACCTCCACCTGCGCCGGGTAGCTTCTGCCTGAGCCGAGGAAGGCGTAGGGGTCCAGGTGTATCCTGGGCTTGGAGGCGGCCTGGAAGGGTCCGAGGAGGCACCCTGTGTCCAGGTTGTAGAGGAACAGCGGCGTCCCGGGCTTTATCTTCCTGACCTTGTCCCAGTGCCTCTGGGAGTTGCCGAACAGCCTCTTACGTAGGCACTCGTCCTGCGTCTCGGCGTTGCAGAAGAAGAGGTAACTCACGGCTCCCCTCCTCTTAGTTTCAGGTCCGTATGAAAGAAAAGCGTTACTGATCCAGCCATCTCAGCGCCCTTTCGTTGATCTGCGCCACCCTGAACGTGATCCATGGACATGCCTCCTTCTTCTGCCCGAAGCTCCAGCCCTTCCAAGCCTTGAAGACGGACTCAGGTGTGAACGAGCCGTCTCCCAGTTGCTTGCCGTTGACTGTCTCCATCATCTCGGCGAATCGGGGGTCGCCTAAAGCAGCAGGGTAATGGCTGAGGACATCGGTGACGTGGAGTATGTCGTACCAGATGTGGGGGTACTTGAGCTTCACGAACGTGGTGCCTATGCCGAACATCATTATCTTTCTGCCGCTCCGGTTCTCCCAGTGGGACAGCTGCGCCTCCACCCCGGCGGCGCACTCGTCCGACTCCGTGTGCCGTCCGTCTGCGGCGAGGGCTTTCAGGGCGACGAGGTTCGCGTACGGGCAGAAGTCGTCCTTCCTCCCGGGGCCCCTGAACTTGAGCGACGAGCCGCACCTCCACCCGTTCTCGTAGACGATGGACAGAAGGTGGTCCACAGCCTTATCGAAGCCTTGATCTCTATAGCCGAACCTTGACAGCATGTAGATGAGGACAGGGTTGTCGCAGTTCATCCAGTCCATGTGCGGGGCGCCGTACCCGCCCCACCTCTCGGGGACCTCCAGCGACGTCAGGTACGGCCCCTCCTCAGACTGGCTGCCTGTCACACGGTCGATGATCGCGTCTACGCCTTCGTCGTTTTTAGTGAAACCCATGTCGGCAAGGAGCTCCATCTTGTGGAGCAGGTGCCCAGCGTCGTTGTGTCGCTTCAAAGCCTCTCCAGGCCAGTCAGCACATTCCCTGATCATCCCCGTGAGGCGGCTGTCATCCACCATCATCTGCTTGACGGATTGGAGGTTAGAATCTGTCTCTCCGAGGAGGTGTTTCCCCGCGTTGTACTTCACCCATGGCTCGTTGCGGTCGGCGAGGTAGGGTAGCGGGTCAAAGCGTAGCCCGGGAAGGCTTCCCATAGGGGCGATCTGGTTAACTTGGGTATTAAGTAACCCGGGGGAACCGGGGGATGAGGGGCGCCTGAAACTGGGCCCAGGAGCTCGGGTATAAAAAACATGGTTCCCAAGCTATAGTGATACACTTGAAGGTCCTTGTAGTGAACCCCGGGCTCGCAGACAGAATCAGCGCACGCCTCCCACGCGACGTAGAGGTGCTGAAGCCGTTGAAGGGAACCGACGACGAGCTTACAGAGCTAGCAATAGACGCTGAGGTCATCGTAGCGACACGGCTGAGCCCCGAGGTGGCGCGGGCAGCCCCCGGGCTCAGGCTGCTCCAGAAGACGGGAGCGGGCGTCGACGACATGCCCTTCGACGCCCTCCGAGAAGAGACGTGGGTGGCTAACACTTCTGGCTCAAACCCCGGGCCCCTCGCCGAGGGCGCCGTCGCCCTCGTGTTCGCGCTGGCGAAGAGGGTGATACAGCGCCATGAAGGCTTCATGGATGGGCGGAACAGGGAGAGAGGCGTCGAGCTCAGGGGGAAGCGGGCCGGCGTCGTGGGGTTCGGCAGCATCGGGAGGGAGGTGGGGAGGATGCTCCAGTGCATCGGCATGGAGGTGCTCGCGGTGAAGCGTCGCAGGGACGACGAGTTGAAGGAGTCTATGGGGCTAGAGTATCTAGGCACCTCTGAAGACCTGGGGCACGTCATGTCGATGTCGGACTTCGTGGTAGTCACGGCGCCGCTGACTCCGGACACC
>JAFGTA010000151.1 GCA_016934355.1 Candidatus Bathyarchaeota archaeon
CGAGTGCAAGGAGCTCAAGCCAAGCGAGTCCGAGGAGCGGGCAAGGGAGCTCAACACGCTGCTGAAGAAGCTCTACGACAAGTACCATGTGGAAAAGTAGCCCACAGGCTACCCATTTTCTACTTATCTGAGACGTATCTCTCTGTCTTCAGTGGACGCGACCGCTGACTTGTACTCGCCTCCGCAGTGCACCCTGAGCAGAGTCTCAAGGTCCTTCAGGGCTGCCTCGACTGCTGCCCGGGGGATGGACTCGGAGCCGTCGATGAACAGAGCGGCGCCATGTGTCTCCTCGGTTATCCGGGTCTCGTCGCAGTCCCTGTAGTTCCAGCGCCGCGTCAGTATCCGCGCGTCGTCTGCGTACACGGCTTCGCCCTCGTAGGTCGTCTCGGCCTTCTCCGAGCGTAGAGGCGTGAAAGCCTCTCCTCCGGGGGAGATGCGGAGCCGTATGTCGCCTTCTATGTAGTCGAGGTCGAAGCCACCCATGGGTATGAGGTGCCTCACCGAGACGGCGTTGTAGGCGTCCACGGCGGTGTTGATCGCGGGGAGGACGCCGTTCTTGAGGGACCGCCTCACAAGCGCTTCGGCTGACGGCCTGTAGTCGCCGGGCTTTGTGCCGAAGCTTCTGTACATGTCTCTCCACGAAGCGATGAAGGGGTGCCGTGTAGGCGTATCACCGAGTCTCCTCCCAGCCACCGAAAGCGCCACTCTCTTCACGGGCTCCAGCGCGGGGTCGCTTCGCTTTATGGTGAGCCCCTCGGCGACGAGGACGCCTATGTTGACATCTGGGTAACGGTCCAGCACCTCGACTATGTACTTCATCGCAGTCACCATAGTGGGAACCCGGTTTCTTAAGCTCAGCTATCGCCGTCACGGCGCTACAGGATTCTGACCCGGGTGGAGTTGAACAGGGGGCCTCCGCCTATGCGCTGGGGGACGCCGGGGGTTAATGAGTTCTGGGCGTTGCCCTCGGCGTCCACGAGCTCACGCGGAGACCAGAGGACGCCCCTGGGCACCCTGTCCGTGACCACGGCCTCCACGTTCAGTCTCCCGTGCTCGTTGACGAGGGTGAATGGGTCGCCGTCACCCAGATTGTTTACCTCGGCGTCAGTAGGGTTCACCCAGACCTGCGGGGGTATCTCGCCGTAGACGTCCCTGAACTGGGTGTGCAGGTACTTGGGGACGCTGCTACTCAGCATTATGAACTCGGCTGCGTCCACGCTGAACTCGATCTGCTCAGGGAGAGGCGACACACCGTCGCCGGCTGTGGTTGAGTAGAACTCTATCCTGCCTGTCGGCGTCTGGTACGCGTCTAAGGGTTTGCGGCGGAGCCTGAGGGCAGTACCTCTCATGAAGTCGTCAAAATCCCCATCCACGAAGGCGTCCCGAAGGGCTTCGGCTGCCTCCGTCCACGGGTCGACGTACACCCACGGCTCCTCGACCCCGACCCGCCTAGCCAGCTCCTTCATCACCCATTGCTCTGCGCGGCTCTCCCCCTCGGGCTCGATGGCCTTCGCCGCCTTCCGCGCGTAGGGGTGGGAGTCGCATAGGACTATGTCGTCCTTCTCAAGGTAGGTGGGGGCCGGCAGTACTACGTCGGCGAGGTCGCATGTCTCGGTGAGGTGGGTGTCGTGGACCACGAGGAAAACGTCGTCGCGGCGCAGCCCCTCCGCTATGCCGCGCGAATCTGGGAGCGTCAACGCGGGGTTCATGGTCTGGACGTAGACGTACTTGAACTCTCCAGCCGCGAGATGCTCACCCACTGCTATCTGGCTCACCACCTCGTGGGGCCTAGAGGTGAGGGCGCTGCCATCCATGCCGCCCACGAGGTTGTACCTGCCGCTGTTCGAGTAGTAGAAGCCCCGGTGCTCTCCGAGGAGCGCCGGGAGCAGCGACACCGCGCGGACTGACTCGGCGCCCGCCAGCCCCTTGTTGAGGCCGATGCCGATCATGAAGACGGGTGAACCGTACTCTACAAGCACCGCTCCAAGCGCCTCAACTCCCTCCCACGAGACGCCGGTGACGGTCTCGACGCGCTCGGGCGTCCACCGCAGAGCCTCAGCCCTGTACTGGTCGTAGCCGTGGGTGTGCTCCGCGATGAAAGCCTCGTCGACGTGACCCCCCGTGATCAGGTAGCGGGCCAACCCGTATGCGAGGGCGACGTCTGTGCCGGGCCTGGGGTAGAGCCAGAGGTCCGCCATGGAAGTGGACTCGCTCTCCCGGGGATCTATAACAACGATGACGGCGTCGCTCTCACGTTTCGCCCTCAGCGCCATGGCCCATATGTGGGGTGAGCTGTGCCTGGCGTTGAACCCCCAGAACACGATAACCTTCCGTCTGAGTAGGTTCTCAGGGTCGACGCCGTAGGTGAGCCCATAGTGGAGTCCGATGGCGGCGTGCCCCGAGGCGCTGCAGACGGCGTAGTCTGTCATGGTGGCGCCGAGGGCGTGCCACAGCCTTTTGCTGAACCCGCTCGTTATTAGACCCGTGTTGCCGCTGTAGTCCAGCAGCAGCACGGCGCCGGGGCCGTGGGTCTCCAGGGTGGCTTTGAGTCTCTCCGCGGCTAGGTCGAGGGCCTGGTCCCACGTGGAAAGCGTGAACCTGCCGGGCTCTTCGCCTCTGAGGTAGGGCTTGAGGACGCGGTCCATGCTGTAGACCCTGTTCGGGTCGCCGAGGGCGCGTGGGCAGGTTATGCCGGCCGTGACGGGGTTGTCCGTGCCTCCCCGCACGGAGGTGACTACGCCGTCCTTCACCTCGACGTCGAGGAAGCAGGCGTCTGGGCAGTCGCGGGCGCACGTGGTCTTGATGGTGGTCAGGTGTGGGCCTCCCTTTGCATGTGAAGCCGCGGCGTGTAATAAATTTTCATTGATGCGGTGGTTGCACGTTTCCTGCAATATTCGATCCGTGTATACCCAAAGATATATTAAGCGCGTAAGATAGTATGGGCTTTAAAATGGTGTAAGTAATGGGTTTCCGTAACAAGTTTGAGAACGCGGAAAAAGCCCTCACCTTCAACGATGTACTTCTTCTCCCCGGGTGGACCAACGTGGAGCCGAGCCAGACTGACGTCAAGACAAGGATCACTCGGAACGTCGGGACCAACATACCCCTCGTGGCGTCCCCCATGGACACGGTGACCGAGGCCGAGATGGCAATAGCCCTCTCCCGGGAAGGCGCCGTTGGGGTGCTCCACAGGAACTGCAGCGCCAAGGAGGAGGTCGCCATGGCGCGGAGCGTCAAGCGGGCGGAGGCCGTGATCATCAGGGACGTCGTCACAGTCGACCCTGACAGCACGGTGGAGGATCTGTTGAAGCTCATGGAGGAGCATAACGTGAAGGGGTTCCCCGTCGTGGAGGACGGAGACCGGCTCGTGGGCATCGTCACGTGGAGGGACGTCCGCCTGGCTGAGAGCAGCCTTAGGATCAAGGACGTGATGACGGAGAGCGTCGTCACGGGCTCGGAGGATACCAGCCTGGAGGAGGCTATGAAGATTCTGCACGAGCACAGGATAGAGAAGCTGCCCATCGTGGATGCCGAGAGGCGGGTGAAGGGCCTGATAACTATGAAGGACATCACCCTGAAGGACACGTATCAGGACGCGGTTCGGGACGAGGAGGGGCGCCTCATATGCGCCGCGGCGACGAGCCCCTTCGATCTGCCTAGGGCGAAGGCGCTGGACAAGTACGTTGATGTGCTGGTGCTGGACGTTTCCCATTTCCACAACAAGAACTGCTTCGAAGCAACCAAGAAGATACTGAAGGAGGTGGAGGCAGACGTCGTGGTGGGCAACATAGGGACCTACGAGGCGGCTGAGGATATCATCACGAAGCTGGACGGAGTCGCCGGGCTCAGGGTGGGCATCGGCAGCGGCAGCATCTGCAGCACTAGCATCGTGACGAGGGCGGGCGCGCCGACTCTTTTCGCGACGAGCAGGGTGGCTGACGCCGTGAAGAATTACGGCGCGGACCTTCCCATCATCGCGGACGGCGGCATGAGGAACCCTGGGGACGTCGCGGTGGCGATGTCTGTGGGGGCTTCATGCGCCATGATGGGTAACGTCTTCGCGGGGTGCCGTGAGAGCCCGGGCCGGCTGGTAGCCATGGAGGGCAGGTACTACAAGGAGTACTATGGCATGGGTAGTGAGAGGGCCCGTAAGAAGCGGTACGTGCAGGACAGGTACAGCCAGCCTTCGAAGTCGATAAACGAGGGCGTCGAGGGGTGGGTGCCTTTTAGGGGCCCCGTGAAGGACATCCTCAGCGAGTTCACGGGCGGGTTGAAGGCGGCGATGGGCTACGTCGGCGCCGAGACTATCCCGGAGATGTGGGAGAAGGCTAAGCTGGCGCTC
This sequence comes from Candidatus Bathyarchaeota archaeon, assembly GCA_016934355.1. Next base: position 4,343 of record JAFGTA010000151.1, read on the forward strand.
ATCACTGAGCGGGGTGCTCAGGAGGCTGCGCCTCACGACATCATGCGTCCCGGTACCGGTAGGGGTCTCTAACCCTTTTTTCTTGGTAGGTTTTACATTTACATTCGCCGTGTCTTAGCTAGGTATTTGCTTTGAATAGGTCTTGGCTTGGATGGGCTGAGCTTGAGCCCGGGGATGACGTGGTCGCTGGCAGCATGGCTTCTTGGAGGCTAGTCTATCACGTGGGGAGGTACGGGGTGGACGACGGAGGCAGCGTGAGGGTGGCGCGTAGGACTGTGAGCGACATGATGGCGCCGCAGCTCGCGGACCCGACTGGGCCGGGGTACACGTCGGTCGCTTCGAGCGGTGACGTTCGGCTGGACAGCCGGTTCATGAGGGGAGGCCACATCAGGCCTTTCAGCTCGGCTCTTCAGGTGACTGCGCGTGACGGCAGCCTCTGCGAGGGGGACACCGTGACCATCGTCTACGGGGACAGGGGCAGGGGGTGCCCGGGGCTCAGGGCTCAGACGTTCAGGGAGCAGGAGCACATCTTCAAGGTGCTTGTGGACCCGTTCGGGACGGGGAGGTACGAGGAGATCGAGGCGTCTCCCAGCGTCAGGATCATCGGTGGGCCTGCGGAGAGGCTTGAGATGTCGGCGCCTTCGATGGCGGTGTCGGGGGAGAGCTTCGAGGTGGTGGTGAAGGCTCTCGACAGCTACGGGAACAGGAGCGACGGCTACCGGGGGAAGGTGGAGTTCACGGTTGAGGGTGAGGCGCCTGAGCCTTACACGTTCACGGGGGACGATCTGGGGGCCCACAGGTTCAAGGTCGCCCTCGGCGGCGAGGGGGTGAAGGCTGTCATGGTCGCGGATGACGCGGGGCGTGAGGCAGAGTCGAACCCTGTGATGGTTCGGGGCGTGAAGCCGGAGTACACGCTGTTCTGGGGTGACATGCATGGCCAGACCAAGCAGACTGTGGGCACGGGCACCGTGGACGAGTACTTCGGCTACGTGCGGGACGTGGCGGGCATGGACTTCGGGGGCTGGCAGGGCAACGACTTCCAGATCACCAAGGAGCTGTGGGAGGAGGTGAAGGAGAAGACTAAGCTGTATACGGAGCCGGGGAGGCTGATGCTGTTCCTCGGCTACGAGTGGAGCGGTTTGACTCCGGCGGGCGGGGACCACAACATCTACTATCTGGGGGACGACGGGCCGCTGCATAGGAGCGATCACTGGCTCATCGACGACCGGTCGGATGAGGACACGGACAGGTACCCCATCAGCGAGCTCTGGAAAGAGTTCAGGGGCCGGGACGACGTGTTGGCCGTGGCCCACATCGGGGGCCGCCACGCCAACCTTGACTTCTGGGACGCTGAGAGGGTGCCGCTGATCGAGGTGCACAGCCACCACGGGACGTTTGAGTGGTTCCTGGAGGAGGCGATGAGGCGGGGGCTGAAGGTGGGGTTCATTGCGACGAGCGACGACCACACGTGCAGACCTGGGCTGACGTTGACTTCGAACATGTTCACGACGAAGGGCGGGTACACGGGGGCGTACGCTAGGGGCTTGACGAAGGAGGACCTTTGGGAGGCTTTCTGGGCGAGGCGTGTCTACGGGACCACGGGTGAACGTATCATACTGGACGTCAGGGTGGACGGTCACTTTATGGGCGAGGAGTACGAAGCCGACGGCTCGCCGAGCATCGCCGTTTCGGTGCACGGCACGAAGCCGCTTCACGCGGTGGAGGTGATGAGGGGCACCGAGGTCGTGTACAGGCACCCGTTCGCTGAGCCGGTGGGTAACGGTAGACTCATCAAGGTGGAGTGGATGGGGGCCCGGGTAAGGAGCAGGCCGAAGCGGGTGGACTGGGGCGGCGGCCTCTTCATAGACGGCGGCAGGATAGTAGGGTTCACCGAGTACGCGTTCGACTACCTTGACCAGGGGGTGCGGCGGGTGACCAACCAGAGGCTGGAGTGGGCGAGCACCACGGGCGGGGACCCGGACGGGGTGCTGATGAAGCTGGACGCTCCTGAGAAGGCGGAGGTCACGTTCTACAGTAAGCCCATCACGTTCAGGTTCAGGCCGTCTGAGGTGGGTTACGAGCCAACGGTGTACGAGGTGGGGCCCGTGAACCAGAGGGTGAGGGTGCAGGCGATAACGGATGGGCCGCTGCCGAGGGACCTTGAGTTCACGTACGTGGACGGGGGCCTCGGGGACGGGGTGAACCCGTACTGGGTGAAGGTGACCCAGTGCGACGGCTCCATGGCTTGGTGCAGCCCGGTGTACGCGGTGCACCGCCCCTAGTTTATTTTGTTACGGCAACTTTGCAGGCGCGTGTAAGGCAAACTCTTTAGCTGTTTCCTCTCTGCGTTTACCCGTAGGGTGACCAGTTATGGAGAGGGCGATCATCAGCGTGTACGACAAGGGCGGGCTTGAGCTGCTCGTCGGGGCGCTTGCAGAGTATGGTGTCGAGATCATTTCGAGCGGCGGCACAGCTAGGAGGATCAGGGAGATCGGCTACGACCGGCTGGTGGAGGTGAGCGAGTACACCGGGCACCCGGAGAGCCCGGGGGGCCTCGTGAAGACGCTGCACCCCAAGGTTCACGGCGGGCTGCTGCTGGACTGGGGGCGCCCTGAGCACCGGCGTTGGATGGTGGAGAACGGGGTGAAGCCCATCGACCTCGTGGTGTCTAACCTGTACCCCTTCGAGGAGGCGGTGGCTGGAGGCGCGGGTCTCAGGGAGGCGGGTGACAACATCGACATCGGTGGGCCTACGTTGACCCGGTCGGCTGCGAAGGCGGCGCTTCTCTATGACAGGGTGTGCATTGTGACGGCCCCGTCCCAGTACGGGGAGGTCGTTGATACGCTGAGGGAGAACGAAGGGGAGTTCACCACCGAGCTGAGGCGGCGGTACGCGCTGCTGGCCTTCGAGAGGACGGCGGGGTACGACTCCGCCATCGCGGAGTACCTGGAGATGAATCTATGAGCAAGCCAAAGTCGATAAGGAAGATGTACAGGACTGCCCTTGAGGAGAGTTTCCCCGAGGAGATGAGGATCATCGTCGGCGACGTCGAGACGGTTTACAGGAAGCGTATGAGTCTACGATACGGGGAGAACCCGCATCAGCCGGCGGCTTTCTACGCCCCCGAGGGAGTGCCGCTGACCATCGGCGACCTGGAGCTGCTGAAGACGGGAAAGCGGGGGCTCAGCATGACCAACGTCGAGGACGTGAACAACAGCCTACGCATAGTCAGCTACTTCGAGGAGCCGGCGTGCGCCGTTATGAAGCACGTGAACCCCAGCGGCGTCGCGGCTAGGAACAGCCCCGGGGAGCCGCTGCGGGAGACGTACGCCCGGGCGAGGGACTGCGACGCGTTGGCGGCTTACGGCAGCGTGGTGGGTTTCAACACGGTGGTGGACGCTGGGACCGCCGAGGAGATCATGAACAGCTACGTTGAGGGCGTGGTGGCGCCGGGGTACGAGCCGGGGTGCATGGAGTACTTCGAGCAGAAGAAGGACATCCGCATCATGAAGGCGGATGGACTGGATGCCATCAGCAAGTACGTGGGTGACCCCCTTGAGCCCCTTGACATCAGCGTCCAGATGGACGGCAGCGTGGTGCTTCAGGCGCCGATGCTCACCAAGGTAAAGGGACCGGGGGACCTCAGGTTCGTGACGGAGAGGGAGGCTACCGCGCAGGAGGTGAAGGACCTGCTGTTCAGCTGGTACGTCTGCATGAACGTCAGGAGCAACGGCGTCGTCCTCAGCAAAGAAAACGCAACCATCGGGATCGGTACGGGGCAGCAGGACAGGGTCACCGCCGTGAAGCTGGCGATAGAGAAGGCGGTGATGAGGGGACACGACGACGAGCTGCCGGGTTCAGTGCTGGCGTCCGACGGGTTCTTCCCGTTCAGCGACAGCGTGGAGCTGCTCGCCGAGCACGGCGTCACGGCCTGCGTCCAGCCCGGGGGCAGCGTCAAGGACAAGGAAGTCATCGAGACGTGCGACGAGAACGGCATCGCCATGGCGTTCACAGACGAACGGTGCTTCCGCCACTTTTAGTCCCATTTTTAAAAATGAATTCAAGATAGGACGAATTTTTTATTTAATAGTGAAAATATTTCTTGATATTTCTGTTGTAATTGGGGAAATAAGAGTAAGTAAGGAAGGTTTACTAGAAAAAGAATAGATACGTACGTGTGCGCTCGGGTACTACAGTATCTCTATCCTAGTTCTATGCAAAGAATAAGAAAAGCACTTACGATCACCGAAGAACTTTTAGAATTTTATTATAATTTTATTTATATGTCGGTAGAGAGGGAGAAAGCTACTCTGAAGAAGCTGGGTTTGTTAGGAGGAATATTAAATATGCTATCAATGGGGATAATTAACGCAGTGTACTCAGACACTCGATGGCCGACGTCGACAGGGACTGGGTTATTAATAGATTTCCTAAGACTTGGTCCTAGTAATCCATACGCCATTATTTCCGGTGTCCTAATTTACTTTTTCTTCTATAGATGGGCTACTAAGATAGAGGAAACAAGAGCAGGCAAATATGATATCGTCTGTATCTTATCGCTTGTTTCGGGAATTGTGCTAATTTATGCATTATGGTCCGGTGTCTTAGTCTATTAATAATAAAATGAGTGCTACTTACGGGCATGGTGACGAAGACCCATCTAAGGGGGGCTAGAATTGTTCTTCCACAAGAGTGATAGTTCCCGTGATTAAGGCGCATTTTTATGTCTTGATTCCTCGGTTAATGTGTACGTTTTTGCTTAGATCCGGATCGGTAACAGCTGTTTTACAGGGCTATTTACCGCTTGGAGCCCGTTTCCTCGCTTATCAGGGGTACCCCTCTCCCCTGCGCATGCGGGAAAATACAAGTTCACTACTATAGGGAAAGCCTTCAACCGCTGACTTCGATAATATTGTGATAAAAGAGTAGCAGGGATTAACCCTGCTTGACTTTCTTGGCTACTGGCCTCATCCAGAGGGGTAGGTTGAGCCGCACGGCGTCAAACTGGCAGTCCATCATGCATGCTCCGCAGTGCCAGCACTCGTCTGGGTAGGCTACGACTGGTTCGCCGTCTCCCTCCCTTAGTATATCTCCTGGGCATACCTCGACGCACTTGAAGCAGGCGGTGCATTTCTCGTTGAATACGGGCGGCATCTAGGCGGCCTCCTTTGGAGGGTACTTCACCTTGATTGGATGCACCCTGAACCGGGCTTCTCCCTCGTCCATCTTACCGAGGAACCAGACTCCGCGCTTGAACTGGTCCTCCTCGAAGGCTGCCCGGACCATGAGTGCTCCGACGTCGATGAGGTTTATGACCTCGTTGCACCGGACTAGCTCATGTGGGTCCTTTGCCTTCATCTTAGCCTCCTTGAGTTTCGCCAACTGGTCGAGACAGTTTTTGAGCCCGGTGAAGCTCATCTTGTCTTTCTTACCCGGCGGGTTGAACCCTGCGACGTATTTCTTGTACTCCTCCATGATGTGGTTCAGCTCCAGGTTTACCTCCTGCCACGTGAAGCCCTCATCCTCGTTGATCGGTTGGAGTACACGCTCCTCCTCGGATTGGACCTGATGGGGTTCAACGATGGGTTCTGGCTGGGTCTTGGCATACTCAGCTGCCTTCTCACCTGACCTCCAGCCGAGCACCGTGTATGTTGGTGCCGCTACCTCCCCGGCGAACTGGACTGGGCTACAGGCGAACAGTCCGTCTAGGCTTGTCTTGCAGTCGGTGTCGATGAAAGGTGCGAGGAACCCTCCGCCGTTCCTTCCGGGCTCCTCCAGCTCCAGCTCGATCATGTGGGTCCTGAAGTCGATACCCAAGTCTTTCATGATCTCACGTAGTGCCCAGCAGAGCCCCTCGTTTCCGTAAGCCCAGAGGGCGTACTCTATCTCCTCCTCCGCGGCGTCCGTCCAGTCGAGGTAGAAAGGCGTCTTGCCCTCAGCCACGCTGTCCTCCACGTTCTGCCGATACTTACGCATTGGCTCACGTACAGCCGGGTGCCTGATCATAACCTCCCTGTCAGCGTTCACGAGCCTACCCGCCGGATAACAGGTCGTGGCTGCCGGGCTGCTCCTCATGATGTTCCTCCAATATTGGAAGCCGTTGTGCTGCGACTTGCCTGCAGGCAGGATGAAAACCTCGGCTCCGGCTCTCACCGCCATAGCCTCACCGTCGCCAGTGATGTAGGGCGGACTCTGGCTGTTGAACCATCTACCGTTGTGGGGCTTGAACAGCCTAACCTGGTCCATCCCCGTCGCCAATACTACTGCTTTGGCGTGGAATACGTGGAACTCGCCTGTCCTCATATGGACCCCGGTGGCTCCGACCACCTTCCCGTCCCTGGTCAGAAGCCCTGTGCCCGCCACCCTGTTGAATACCTCGACACCACACTTCAGACACTGCTCCGTGAGGCGTTTCTTAATGTCCCTGCCGTCATAGTTGAGGGTGTCCCACTCTGACTGGAACTGGGGGACTATCCTATACTTTTTCTCGCCCTCGGGAGCATCGTACTGCAGGTTCCACGGATAGATTTTATCGTACTTGAACTGGACCCCCCAACCCTCAAGGCGGTCAACCGCGTCCTTCGTCCCCGCCGCAACTATCTCAAGTAGCTCCTGATCCATGAGCCCAACCTTAGTCTTACCGTACTCCCCGTCTGTGCTGATGTCACGCACCATGTCAGGTATGGTCCAGCCCCTCGGCTCATGTATCTCCGGGTCGTAGAACCAGAAGTGGTCGTTACCTGTCCCCGCCGCTCCACTCCTCTCGGTGTGGCTCTTCTCCATGACGGCGACCTCGGCACCGTGATCAGAGGCGTTGATCGCAGCCATACAGCCGCTTAAGCCGCCTCCAACGACGAGAACATCGGTCTTGATCGTCTTAGTCATACAAACCACGAACAGTGACACCCCTCAACGAGCCAATAAAAGCAGAATGGGCATGTAGGGCTGCCCACCCGAAAAACGCTTATTCCCGGTAACCGGGAACAAGAAATTTTTTTCTCGATATTGCAATCTACTTGCAACAGGCGCCGGCTCAGTTGGAGCCCAGCAGCTCCCTGACCCTCTCGATGGCAAGCGCCGACCCCAGCGAAGGCTCGTTAACATAAGCGGAAACCAGCTCGATGGTGCAGTAACCGTCGTAGCCGACGGCCTCGATCTCCCTGAGAAGCTGACGAAGCGGCATCACCCCGTCCCCCGGCACCATGTGGGTGTCCGAGCGCCCGTCGCTGTCCACGAGGTGAACATGCCGCATCCTGTCCCCCAGCTTCTCGAAGTAAGACATCACAGGCTCCCTCAAGCAGAACGGTGGAACCACGTCACACATGCCGTAAAGCCGACCGCTATCCACCTCGTCCAGCGCCGCCGCGAGGTCGTCGCAGGAAACCACCACGTTACTCTCGTAGTGAGTCAACGGCTCCAAGACCAGGTCCACCCCAGCCTCCTCGGCGTAGCCGGCGAGCTCAACGAGACACGTGACCAGGCGACGCCAGTACACGTCACGCCTGGCCTCGTACCCTGCGTGGCCGGCCGACACCAGCGTGAAGCCTGCCCCCATCTCCGCAGCCGCGTCCATCGCCGCCTTAACGTAGTCCAAGCTGTCCTGCCGCATCGCCTCCGAGCCCAGCATGAAGTTATACGGGTAAATGTTCATCTCGGGCGTGTACCCGATTATGGGCATACCATACTCACTGGAAAGCCCGGTAACCTCGCCTATACCAACAGACCTGAGATCGTAGGGGTACGCGTGGGGGCGGCCTCCCCACAACTCCACCCCGTCGTAGCCGAACCGCGCCGCGTCACTGAAAGCCCTCTCAAGGCCGTAACGCATGTAGCCGTAAGTGAACAACCCGAACCTCATAACGAAGAAAACTCCATCACCGAGCCTATAAGCGTATTACCCCCGCAGCGTAAACCGCCATCCCCAAGGAGAGCCTCAGTGAGCCTCCTCGGGGTCCCTCACATAAAGCATGATAGCCGCCGCCTGCAGCGCCGCCAACGCGAAGAGACACACCCAAGGATAAGAGGGGTCCAACGCGTACAGCACACCCCCCAGAATCGACCCAGCCATCACAGGCACCGTAAACAAGTACCCCATCCCCGGGCCACCCGTCCCGCCGCCGGCCGACCCCACCATCAAGCTACCCCGGCCGATAGCAGCCATCACCCGCCCCCTCAACTCACTGGGAACATAATCCGCCATCAACGCCGTACTGGCCGGAACCAACAAAGCCCCAGCCACACCCGTCACCAACCTGATCAACAAAACGTCGTAAAACCCCCTAGCAAAAATCATGGCAGGCATCGAAACCAGCGAAACCAGAACCGCGAAAAGCAGCACCCTCGACCTGCCACGCTCATCCACCAGCACCCCCGCAGGTATGATGAGCACCGTCTTCAAGATAGTCTCCAGCAACAGTATCAGACCCCACCCCGTGCTCGACAGACCGATCTCATCCACCACGAACACAACCCAGAACGGGCTCGACACCGCGTTACCGATGAAACCCAGCGCCATGACCACGCCGAGAGCCTTCACAGGCAGAGGAAGCTCCCCCAGCAACCCCGGGATACCGCTGTACGACTCCCGAAGAATCGTACCCACCGGAGGAAGAGACCCGAAGCCCTCCCTCTCAACGGTCTCCCGCATGTACCTCGACACCAGAACCGCCCCCACGAGACTAGAGAAAGCAAGCAACCCATAGAGAACACGCATCCCGTAGTCCACGCCCAACGCGTCGAGCAACACCCCAGCGATGTAAGGGCTGAACATGGAGAACGCCGTCGCCAACATGTTCATCGTGGCGATCCCTGTGCCCCGGTTCTCGACGGACAGCGAGTCTGCCAACATAGCCGACGTCGGCGGAAACTGGAACACCATGAAACCCTGAATAAGCGCGCCCAAGGCGATCCACTCCCAGCTCGGAGCAAAAACATAGAGCAGCATACCCAGCGCCCCGAGGTACCCCGCCAAAGCGATCAGCTTCACCCTTCCCGCACGGTCGGTAAGGTACCCCGAGAGCGGGAACATCAGCAGCCCCGCCAGCGGGCGAAGGCTGTTCACTACGCCGATCTGCTCAGAAGTGCCCCCCACCGACAATATGAAGAGAGACGCGTAGGGAAACACCATCTGCCTGCAGAACATCCCGATGACCTGCCGCACCGTGAGAACCAGCATGTTCCCGCGCATGAAGCTGAATCGCTCACGGATCGCCTGCAAACAAGCACCGCCGTAAGGGACGACTCACCGCATATAGGGTTTAGGCTGGGTCACGCCACAGCGGGCTCGTGCTACAGTGAGGACCACCCAGCAGGTCAAGGTACGCGCTGCCCCACTCCCTCACCTCGACGCCGTGCTCCCTTAGCTCCCGGTTAGTCCTCCTGTTCCGGTCGTAAGCAATCACCACCCCCGGCTTCACAGTCACGATGTTAGAAGCCCCCCTGCTCTGCTCCATCATCGCCTCAAGCAGGTGACACACGTCAAACGGGTCCTCCGGCGCCCCACCGACGTAGATCAACCCGTCGGCCTCCAGCTTCCCCTCCCTCACAAGGAAGTCGAGGAAACACGGCTCGACCCCCGCCAGCTCAGGCACACCGCCCCTGTTCACATAGACGGCGGTCCTCCCGAAGTTCTTGAAGTGGTCGGGGTGAACCAGCGGAGCCAATGGTCTCCCGTGCGCCTCGCTCTGCGCCCTCATCGCCGCCAGCGTCCTCAGCAGCAGCTTCTTCGGAGGGTAGCCGCGGACCAGCTCCGTGTCATAGACGTAGGGCATCA
>JAFGTA010000152.1 GCA_016934355.1 Candidatus Bathyarchaeota archaeon
AGACCGGCACAGTGTTCATGGACTCTCGTTACCCCCCAGAGGTGCGGGACAGGCTGGCCGCCATGGGGCACGACGTGATGTGGCTCGACGCCGAGCTGAGGAGCTGGGGGAGACCCGTCACGGTGCTTAGGGACGGAGAGACTGGGATGCTGCACGGCGGATCGTATTCGCTGCTCACAGGCTTCGAGTCCATCGCCGTGGGGTGTTGACCCCACTCAGGGGACCTCCAAGTTTTTTCCGGGATAATAACGTCACGCCGGTAGATTTAGCTGGTATTGATTTAACAATCACTGAAATATGAATCCTTAATCAGTAATGATTATAACACCCAGCGGCGAGGGCTCCACCGGGTATCGTTTGTCTAAAAGAGAGGCCTCTAACCGTGACGAGATCTGGGTCCTGTTCGTAGACGATGATCCGAAGCAGCTCATGATGCTGAAGCCTCTTCTCGAGAGCTGTGACCCGAAGTTCCACGTCGACACCCTCTCAGACCCCATCAGGGCGGTGGAGATGCTGCGGAACTTCGAATACGACTGCGTGGTCTCGGAGTTCATAGCCGGTGGGGAGCACGATATGAACATCTTCAAGGCAGTGAAGAACATCAAGCCTATACCCACCATCCTCTACACGACGAGGGACTATAACGACGTAAAGAGGATGGCGCAGCTCTCGGACATCAACGGCTACATCCTGAAAATAAATGACCCCGAAGACTACCCTCTGCTCATCAGGTTCGTGAGGGAGATAGTGAAGAAGTACAGGGTTATGACGCCTGACCGCGGTTACAAGAACGACCCATGGAAGACGTGGCAGACGAAGAAGCAACATTCATACGGGATTCCTCGGGACGTCGTACATGGATTCTAGGTAGGTAATCGCTAAATAGACTGCCCTGCCATCGAGTTGAAAGGGGATAACATGCAGCCAGACTTAAGGGTGCTTTTCGTAGACGACGAGCCCATGTTCCTAGCCCTGCTCAAGCCGATGATAAAAAACTTTGACCTGAACCTCCAGGTCGACGCCGTCGCTAACCCCAAGGACGTTATAGACGCCCTGCAGCGAGTCCACTACGACTGCGTCATCGTAGACTACTACATGCCGGGGACCAGCGGCTTACACCTCATCAAGAAGATAAAGACGATACGCAACACGCCCTGTATCCTATACACGGGGCTGAGCGTAGAGGAAATCGAGGAAGAGGCGAGGAACGCAGGCGTCGACGCAATAATGAGCAAGATCGATAACCCAAACGACTACAGCGTTCTGACGCAGCTCATCAGAGACACGGTGAGCCAGCACAGGGCGAGGATGTACCAGGAGAACCACGTGGTCAAGGTAGCTGATCAACGGGGCTGATGAGGCGCCTTACTTCGCTTAGAAGCTCCTCCCTCTCGTCCTCGTAGTCACGCCACCGTTTGTTGAGCTCCCTCCGCCTCTCCGCGGAGATAGCCCCCATCTTCCTGGCCTCGTTCAGGGCGTCGACGAACTCCCTGTAGACGTTGCGCTCCTTCTTGGGCTTCTCGAGCCTGCTCCTGATTATATCGCGCTGGGTCTTGATACCGGATAGTAACGCGTATATTGGCTTGACCTCTCGGAGAGCCTCCCTGAACTCGTCCTGGTTCAGCCTCATCCGCGCCCAGACGAGGTGTATCTCGGGCGTGTAGGGCTGGACGTAGACGGACTGGTCGTTGACTGTCTGCCTCCCGCCCTTACGCAGCTCCTCGGCCTCCTCGAGGAGCCTGTGCAGGAGCTGCTCGTCCATCCTCGAGCTGAGGTACTTGCGCACCAGCTCAGGCTTGGAGTCACCCCGTTCCTTCCTGTAGAGACGCGTCTCGTAGCCGGGGTGAAGCGCAGCCAGATGGGTGAACAGGGTCTTCAGCTCCTCGGTGTGGGTGTCCCTGAATATGTTCTCGAAGTGGCTGACGCTCATCCTCGTGCCGTAGACGACGCTCAACTCGAGCTCTTTTTCGCTGAGCCCCAGATGCAGCTCAGGTAGAGGCTTCTCCTCCTGGCCGCTCGTCTCCCCTTGGATCACGAGCAGGTCGTCCGCCGAGACGTTCTCCATGACATCTGAGTCGCTGAGGCTCGGCACAAGATCGCCCAGCTCCTCCTCCACCAGCCTGTACCAGCCTATGTATTTACCTCTCCAGGACACGTGTCTCACCGTGATGGTTGAGAGTGTGGTGGGTCACTAAAAAATTAAGCGAGGAAAAAAGGTTGGGGGTTTAGTTAACTGAGGCTCTTGGCGCCACCTTTACGGCGCTGCTCGGAGTCAGTGACTCGGCTGTCGCCGTGGCGGGCTGTCTCCAGTTGAAGCTGAGGGGATAAGCCCTTCCGCTCATCCTGAATCCGTACGAGTCGCCGTCGTGGCTCATGTAGCCTTTCATGGCGAGCCTTACGCCGAACCCGGCCCGGCCGACCTTGCCGATGGCGGCTAGGCTCAGGTCGTCGCCCTGCAGCTTCATGACGAATACGCCGTCGCTGCCGAGTATGGCTATGCCTTTAACGCCTACGCGTTCACCGCCGTGCCCCACGATGCCCCAGACGATGTCGTAGACTACGCCGTACTCCGTCGTCTTGATCTTGGTGGCCGCGAACATTGTTCCTATGGCTTTCGTCAGGTCGGTGTCTGAGGTGTCAGCGTTCCTGAGAGGCCACGCTGAGCCGGTTGCGCGGGCTATCCACAGCGGGTTCGCCCCGTTGTCGCCGTCATCGGTCTCGGGGGCGTTCAGCGCCTTATCGAGCCGGTCTTCGATCTCGTCTTCGCTGAGGTCGTCGACATCTAGCGCCTCGGGCCGGATCGCCTGAAGCTTTTCCTGGATGGTTGTCCTTAGGGACTGCTTTGCGCTCTCAACGCGCTCTACCCGAGTTGAAAAAGCCTCGGGCGTTTGGATGTCTGAGCTTTCCTCTGCGGCCGCCATGATTGTTACCATGGACGAGGCGAGGACTGAGGCCACTATGAGGGCCATCACCATTAGGGTCTTGCTCTTCGTCTTCATCTTTGACCGTTGAGACCATACACAGAAGTTTACCATAAGGAACCCCGTGGACACCGTGTTCCGGCGGCGGAACCCCTGTTTCACCGGCTCTTGGGCATCGTAAACCCTATAATCCGCGGGGCGTGAAGCGTCTCTGTGAGCGAACCAGCGGAGGAGAACCGGCGCAGCATCCTCGAGGTGCTGTACAGGCACAGGGCGTCGGGGCACGGCCGCCTCAGCATGGAGGATTTAAGGTCCATCGAGTTCATCGACGGCGGCAGGCTCCTCGGGGACGTCGAGTATCTCGCGGCGGGGGGCTACGTGGAGGCCGACGGCGGCATGGTTGGGCTCACCGAGCACGGCTTCACGGTGATGAACAGCCGCGAGTTCAGCTTCTGCCCCCACCTCTGAGGGCCCCCAGCTGCACGATGAGCACCCCTGCGAAGACTGCGGCCATCCCGAGCATCTTAGTGGGTGTTAGGGTTTCGCCGAGGAATACCACGGAGAGCACCGCGATCTGTATCAGCATGGTGTTCTGGAGTATGGATATCTCGAAAGCCTCGACGCGCTGCAACGCATGGTTCCACAGGAAGAACGCCGCGGCGGTGTTCACAACGCCCAGCCAGAGCACGATCGCCCAGCTGCCCGCGCTGAGCGGCGTGAAACCCTCGAAAACGAAGGCTGAGCCCGCGATGAAGACGGTTCCAATCCCCATGGCGAACGCCGACAGCCCAAGCGGACTCACCTCCCCGGGCTTGAAGAGGCTGCGGCCCGCGATCAGGTACGCCGCCCAACCGAGACCCGAGGCGAAGATGAGCGCTACACCTGTTAAGCTCTCAGCCTGTATCCCGCCTCCGAAGTAAATGTAGGCGCCAGCGATGACGAGGACGACACCCGCTAGCTGCGTCACTGTGGGTGCCTTCCTCATGAAGAGCAGCCCGACGACGAGAACGATCACAGGCGTGAAGTTAAGGATGAAGGTCACGGTGACGGCAGGGAGGAGGTAGAGGCCGAGGCACTGGAGCCCCTGGGCTACCGAGTACCCGGATACGCCGAGGAAGACCAGCTTGGCGGCGGCGCGGCGGTCGAGACCCCTGTGCTCGCCCCGCAGGAGGGCGATGGGCACCAGAACGAGGGAGGCGACGATGTAGCGCAGCGAAACGAGGGCGAGAGGCGTGACCTGTGTGAGCCCAAACTTGGTCAGTACGTAGCTGCTCGACCAGAGGAACGTGACAAGGAGGGCCTCCAGGAGAGCCCCGAGCCTTCCCTGAGCCATTACGGTTCAATGTCGGGGCCAATATATAAGCGGCTTCCCACAGGTAAAAGCGTCTCTGGGAAAGCCTAAATCGTCTCACCCCAGCTATACTGCTGTATGTCAGTCGAGAAAAGAATCAAGGAGCTTGGAATCAAGCTCCCCAAGGCACCCGGGTACAAGGGCAACTACATAGGCGCCAAGTGGGCGGGAAACATCGCGTTCAGCTGCGGACAGGGCCCAGCCGATTCCACGAAGCGCGGCATGGTGGGGAAGGACCTCACCATCGCGGAGGGGTACCAGGGCGCAAGGGAGACGGCGATGAACTGCCTCTCCCAGCTCAAGGCGCAGCTCGGCAGCCTAGACAGGATCAAGCAGGTGCTACAGGTGGTTGGGTTCATCAACAGCGCGGAGGGCTTCATGGATCAGCCTAAGGTGCTGAACGGCTTCACGGACCTGCTGATCGAGATATTCGGCGACTACGAGGGCAGGCCGGCGAGGGCCGCGCTGCCCTTGCACCACCCGGGCTGGATATGCGTCGAGGCCTGGATGGTCGTGGAGCTTCACCCCGAGTAGCCTTTTTTTCATCCCTGTTTTATTCTTGTTTCTCCTTTTTGTTCTAGGTGTGTTCATGGGTAGGCTGGACGGTAAGGTAGCGGTCATCACCGGCGGCGCCTCCGGGATCGGCGATGCTTCCGCGAGGCTGTTTGTCGCTGAGGGTGCGAAGGTCGTCGTGTCGGATGTTCAGGACGAGAGGGGTCTGCGGCTCGCCGAGGAGATCGGCGCCGACTACCTCCACGCGGACGTGTCGATGGAGGGGGACGTTAAGGCTGTGGTCGGCTACGCCGTGGACAGGTTCGGGAGGCTGGACTGCATGTTCAACAACGCGGGGGTCGCCGGGGCTGTTGGTCCCATCGAGTCT
>JAFGTA010000153.1 GCA_016934355.1 Candidatus Bathyarchaeota archaeon
GCTAAGAGACACATCAGTCGGCGTCAGGCCCACCGAGGTCGGCGTCGTTGACAGCGTCTTCATCACCAAGGACATCGAGGGAAGCCAGCTAGTAAAGATCAAGGTACGCAGCAACAGGGTGCCCGAGCTCGGCGACAAGTTCGTCAGCAGGCACGGCCAGAAGGGCGTCATCGGCATGCTGGTGCCCCAGGAAGACATGCCCTTCAGCGCCAGCGGCGTCATACCGGACATCGTCATGAACCCCCACGCCTACCCCAGCCGTATGACGGTAGGCCAGTTCATCGAGGCCATCGCCGGGAAGGCCGCGGCCCTCAGAGGCGAGATAGTGGACGGAACACCGTTCGCCAACGAGGACCCCAAGAGCCTCGAGAGGATACTCACCGAGCTGGGCTTCCAGAGCGGCGGCCGCGAGATGATGTACGACGGCATGAGCGGCAAGATGTACGAGGCAGAGATATTCGTCGGCGTAGCCTTCTACCAGAAGCTCCACCACATGGTTGTGGACAAGATCCACGCCAGGGCCCGCGGCCAGGTCCAGATGCTCACACGTCAGCCGACGGAGGGCAGGGCCCGGGGCGGCGGCCTCAGGTTCGGCGAGATGGAGCGCGACTGCTTAGTAGGTCACGGCGCCGCGATGCTGCTCAAGGACAGGCTGCTGGAGGAGTCTGACGCGTACACCATCTACGTCTGCGAGAAGTGTGGGCGTCAGGGCTTCTACGACATAAGGCAGCGGAAGTACGTCTGCCCCACATGTGAGGGCAAGGGAGACATCGAGCCCGTCACGGTCTCATACGCTTTCAAGCTGCTTCTGCAGGAGATGCAGAGCCTATGCCTTTCACCCAGCCTCGAGCTGGCGAAGGAGGTAGAGTAGGATGAGCAAGGTTATCGACGCCATCAAGTTCGGCCTCCTGAGCCCAGACGAGATAAGGCGCCTCAGCGTGGTCGAGATAGGGACAAGCGACACCTACGACGAGGACGGCGCCCCCATCGCGGGCGGCCTCATGGACCAGCGCCTAGGCACATTGGAGCCTAGGCAGCGGTGCCGCACCTGCGGTAACATAGCAATCAACTGCCCGGGCCACTTCGGCCACATCGAGCTCGCGGTGCCGGTCATCCACGTGGAGTTCGCGAAGCAGATCTACAGGGTTCTCAGCGCGACGTGCAGGGGCTGCGGGAGCATACTGCTGGACGACGAGACCAAGGAGAAGCTGACGGCCCAGCGGAACATGGACATCGAGATGTTCGGCAAGGTCAGCGACGAGACCAGCGCCGAGATCATGAAGCAGGCGAAGAAGTACAAGAGGCACAAGGAGTGCCCCTACTGCGGCATGGTGCAGACAATCGTAAAGTTCAACAAACCAACCACGTTCCTCGAGATCGAGAAGGAGGAGTTCTTCGACGCCGAGGACGAGAACATGGAGGAGGACGTCACACGCAGGCTCACAGCCAACATGATCAGGGAGTGGTTCGAGCGTATCCCGGATGAGGACCTTGAGCTCCTTGACTTCGAGCCCGGCGCTGCGAGGCCCGAGTGGATGGTGTTGCAGGTGCTGCCGGTGCCGCCCGTGGACGTACGGCCCAGCATAATCCTCGAGTCCGGCATCAGGGCAGAGGACGACCTCACCCACAAGCTTGTCGACATCATCAGGATCAACCAGAGGCTCCGCGAGAACATCGACGCCGGCGCCCCCACCCTCATCATAGAGGACCTCAGTGAGCTCCTCCAGTACCACGTCACCACATACTTCAACAACGAGGTCAGCGGAATCCCGCCGGCCCGCCACAGGAGCGGCAGGACCCTCAAGAGCCTCGCCCAGCGCCTCAAAGGCAAGGAGGGCAGGTTCAGGGGTAACCTCAGCGGAAAACGCGTCGATTACTCGGCGCGTACTGTCATCAGCCCTGACCCCAACATAGACATCAACCAGGTGGGTGTACCGGTGCACATCGCGACAAAGCTTACGGTGCCGGACGTTGTCACTGAGCGAAACATCGAAGAGATGAGGAAGCTCGTGTTCAACGGCCCCTACAAGCACCCAGGTGCCCTCTACATCATCAGACCCGACAACAAGAGGACCAGGCTCGAGTTCGTCGCGGACAGGGCCCTTATAGCGCAGGGCATAGAGCCTGGCTTCATCATCGAGAGGCACCTGAAGGATGGGGACATCGCGCTGTTCAACCGGCAGCCGTCGCTGCACAGGATGAGCATCATGGCGCACCGCGTCAGGGTGCTGCCCTACAAGACGTTCAGGATGCACCTCACCGTCTGCCCGCCGTACAACGCGGACTTTGACGGAGACGAGATGAATCTTCACATCCCGCAGAGTAAGGAGGCGCAGACCGAGGCACGGCTGCTGATGCAGGTGCAGGACCAGATTCTGAGCCCCCGCTACGGGGCGCCCATCATCGGGGCCGGCAAGGACTACATTAGCGGCGCCTACCTGCTCACGCGGAGGGTAATGATGCTCACGGCGGACGAGGTCGGCAAGCTCGTGGCGTACACGGGCTACAAGGGCGATATACCGGAGCCGACTACGCTTGACCCCGAGCCCCTTTGGAGTGGTAAGAGCATCTTCAGCTTCTTCCTGCCGGACGACTTCAGCTTCGTCAGCAAAGCCAACATCTGTATGCACTGTCAAGAGTGCAAGGAGGCGGAGTGCGAGTACGACGCTTACGTCATGATCCAGAACGGCGAGCTCAAGACGGGGGTCATCGACAAGAACAGCATCGGCGCGGAGCGGCCCGATACCATCTTCCACAGGATCATCAAGGACTACGGCACAGACGTAGGCCACGACTTCCTCAACGGGGTGAGCAGGCTAATCAACGGCTTCCTCACGCTGAAGGGATTCACCTACAGCTACGACGAGCTGGAGCTCGGCGACAAGGAGCAGAAGGACATCAGCAGGGTCATGAGGACCATGGAGCGCAGCGTCGAGAAGCTCACAGAGGAGTACGAGACTAGCGTCCTTGAGAGGCTTCCAGGCCAGACGCTGCAGGAGAGCTTCGAGATCAAGGTCATGAACGAGCTCGCCAAGGCCCGTGACAGGGCCGGCGAGACGGTGCAGGAGGGGCTGCCCATAAGCAACAGTGGCATAATCATGACACGCAGCGGCGCCCGAGGCAGCAGCCTAAACATCGGCCAGATGATGGGCAGCGTAGGCCAGCAGAGCATCCGTGGCAAACGGATCATGAGGGGCTACGAGAACAGGACACTACCTCACTTCAAGGAGAATGACGCGGCGCCCGTCGCCCGAGGTTTCGTCTACAACTGCTACAGGGACGGCTTGACGCCTCTGGAGTTCTTCTTCCACGCCATGGGAGGACGCGAGGGGCTGGTGGACACGGCCGTGCGTACCCAGCAGAGTGGGTACATGCAGCGCCGCCTCATCAACGCCCTGGAGCATCTCAGGGTCGAGTACGACGGGACCGTTAGGAACAGTGTGGGCGACATCGTCCAGTTCCAGTACGGGGAGGACGGCGTAGACCCGGCGAAGAGCGACCACGGCGTCGCCGTCAACGTCGCCCAGCTCACCGACAGAACGAGGATCAACATGAAGAAGGGTAAGGCCGCCAGCGACAAGGTCGTCGACGAGGCCGTCGACGGCATCCAGGAGGTCATCCCCCAGCTCCTCCGTGAGGAGATCAGGCACAGGCTCAAGCAGGGTAAGCTCACCAAGCAGGGCGTCGAGGACGTCGTGGCGACTGTTCTCAAGAACTATGACTACAGCCTAGTGGAGCCCGGTGAGGCCGTCGGAATCGTCGCGGCGCAGAGCATCGGGGAGCCCGGCACTCAGATGACTCTCAGGACCTTCCACTACGCAGGCGTAGCCGAGCTGAACGTGACTCTGGGTCTTCCTCGTCTCATCGAGATCGTGGACGCCCGTAAGAGCCCTTCGACGCCGGTGATGAACATCTACCTCACAGAGAAGTACAGGAAGAGCGACAAGAAGGCACGCGAGGTGGCGCAGAAGCTCACCTACACCGTCATCGACGACGTCATCGACAGCGTCAACGTCGACCTCCGCGAGGAGGCGGTCAGGATCATCCTAGACCCCGAGCGAATGGACACCCTAGGCGTCCAGAGCGGCGACGTGGAGAAGGCGCTGCCCTACAAGTACACCAAGGAAGACGAAAACACCTATCTCATCAGCCTTGAGGAAGACAAGGCAAGGGACCCCGAGCCCATAATACATTCCGTCACGGAGGCCCAGATCAAGGGCATCCCCGAGATCAAACGCGTCCTCACAACCGTTGAGGACGGTGAGTGGGTCATCAGGACAGACGGAAGTAACCTGGAGGGAGTGCTCAGGATCGAGGGCGTGGACCCGACGAGGACGTCAACCAACAACATCCACGAGATCGCCCAGATATTTGGCATCGAGGCCGCGAGGAACGCCCTCATCATGGAGGCGCACGCGGTGCTCTCCGAGCAGGGCTTGGACGTCGACATCAGGCACGTCATGCTGGTGTCAGACATCATGACCAAGACCGGTGAGGTGCAGCAGATAGGACGCCACGGGATCAGCGGCGAGAAATCCAGTGTCTTGGCGAGGGCGGCCTTCGAGCTGACCATCCAGCACCTGGTCGACGCGGCGATAAAGGGCGAGATCGATCCCCTTAAAGGGGTGATCGAGAACATAATCGTCGGACAGTCGATGCCCCTAGGCACAGGAAGCGTCGAGTTGTTCATGACTCAAAGAGGAGAAAGAAGCGATGAGTAGCGTCGATCACGAGCTGAGACTCGCTCTCTCCACCGGCAAGGTCCAGTTAGGGTCTAAGCAGGCGGTTAGAGAGATAAGGCGAGGCCGGGCAAGAATGGCTATCCTTAGCACTAACTGCCCAAGCGATAAAGCCGAGTCCATAAAGACATATGGACGGCTTTCTGAGATACCCGTGCTTACGCACGCGAAAGACAGCGTAGATTTGGGGGTGCTGTGTGGGAAACCCTACCCTGTTTCGGCGATAGTAATCAACGACCCGGGAGACTCAAGGATACTAGACCTAGTGAAGGAATAGAGATGCTTAACAACATAAAGATCACCGAGAACGAGATGAAGTTCATACAGCTCCTACAGAACATGACGGGAGCAACGATTGTAGACTGCATAATAGACGAAGACGAGGAGACCATCATATTCACCGTCAAGAAGGGAGAGGTAGGGCTCGCCGTCGGGAAGGGCGGCGAAAAGATAAAGCGTTTCCGCAGCATGACCAACAAGCAGGTAGAGATATACGAGTATCTGCCCGAGCCGGAGAAGTTCATCAGGAACGCGTTGAAGCCGGCGAAGGTCAAGGACATCCGCCTCGTCGACAGGATGGAGGGAAAGAAGATCGCCATGGTGAACGTGGAGCCCAAGGACAAGGGCATCGCCATAGGCAAGAACGGGTCAAACATCAAGAAGATAAGGTTCTTGGCGAACCGCTACTTCCAGCTCGACACAGTCGTAATAAACTAAGCTTTCTCTATCCAACCTAATTTTACGTTTTTAGCTGTTAGACGCAACCAAGTTTGGGATGTAGACTCTCGGCGCATACGCATCTATTCGACAGTACTTGACCTCAAGTGATCAAGTGCTTCGAAGCCCATTCATCTCTGAATCTAATACTCTTAACAGCTCATCAGGGTTCCTCGTGTTGAAGAAGAGAGGCCTGCGCTTCGTCGATACCACTCTGATTCCGGGGCCGTACCTTATTATGTACGCGACGCTGCCGTCGAAGCCCCACCTCAACCCGAGACCCCCATACCTCCACCACGGAGGCTTCACGGCTTCGACGTGAACAACGTCGCTAAGGTTGATCCGGGTCTTTATGAAGCCGAAACCGATTTCCAGCACTCCTCCGGCTACCTCGATCCTAAGGGTGCGGAAGACGAAGTAGATGCCTACCGTGAGGAGGGTGGAGAGAGCCAGCACAACCCTGGACACGCCACCCATTTTAACGGGCGGGTTGAGGGAGAGGTAAGCGAGCATCAGAACAGCGCCGCCCACAAGCAAGTTGTACACCGGATGCGCCTCGTACTCCTCATAGTACAGGGAGTCAACGCGTCTCCCACTCTGCATAATTTGAGTTTCTCTCGTCGGCTTAAATCTGTTCCCCGGGTGAAGCTTTAACCTACGAAACCCAACTGATACGTATGGAGTCTGTTTGGCCTAAGGGCAATAGGTGCGCTGCCTGCTTCACCTTCGACCTCGACGCCGAGTACGTGTTCATGGGGAATATGCCCGAGGTGGCGGAGATGCCTCGGGTGCTCAGTCAGGGCGAATACGTGTGGAGGGCAGGCATCATCCCGAGGATTCTCGATGTCCTCGACGAGCACAGGATCAAGTCGACGTGGTTCGTGGTCGCGATGAACGCCGTCAACCACCCCGAGGAGGTCGCCGAGATCGTGAAGAGGGGGCACGACGTAGCGACCCACGGCTGGGTACACGAGAAGATCACAGGCCTCACTAAGGAGGAGGAGACAGAGAGGAGGCTGAAATGCGTTCAGGCGATAGAGGACGCGACTGGGTACAGGCCTGTTGGGAACAGGACCGCAGGAGGCGAACTCAGCCCTAGCACGCTGGACATCCTCGCAGAGAACGGTTTCATCTACGATAGCAGCCTCAGGGGAAGCGACTTACCTTACAGGCTCCCCAACGGCTTGATCGAGGTGCCCAGCTACTACGAGATGGACGACTTCCACATCTTCGCGGACTACCCGTTCGGCAACTACAAGGCCCGGATGCTGAGCCCAGAGACGGGCTACGAGATTTGGACAAATGCCTTCGACGGGTATTACAGGTACGGGCTCTGCTGGACGAGCATGTTCCACCCCCAGATCATCGGGAAGCCCGGGAACATCATGCTATTGGAGAAGACTATAAACTACATGAAGCGGTTCCCGGATGTCTGGTTCGCCAACGCCCGGATGGTAGCCGAGCACTGGAGGAGCAGGCAGCGGCCTTGAGTGGACTCAAGAAGATCGACTGCATCATGTTCAAGGTAAGCGACCTAGAGGCTTCGGCCCGTTTCTACGAGAACGTGATGGGCCTGAGGAGGGGCTGGACCGACATGGATCGTGGCATGGTGGGGTTTCTCTTCCCGGGGAACGACTCTGAGATAGTTATTCACACTGACGATGGCTTACCTAACCCCTCGTACAGTTTCTCTGTCGACGACGTGAAGGAGTTCTGTAACGAGTATACTAGTAGAGGCTACAGGGTGCTCGAAGGCCCATTCGACGTCAGGACGGGTAAGTACGCCGTTCTGGAGGACCCCGACGGGAATAGGCTGGACATCATCGATCTCACGAAGTTCGGCGGGAAGCCCCGGTTCGACGGCTAATCTGTGGTGGGTCTCAGACACGCTGGCAGGTTCCCATGCGCCCTGTGGTTGGCCACACACTGGCAGCAGAGGCCCTTCCGTTCACAGTCTGTGCTCGTGCACACGCAGTGATCAAGGTTAACCGGCTTGTTCATGCAGTCTACGCTCATGATTGTTCGCGTTAAAATCTGATCGGTAAATAAAAAAGAGGGGGGTTCGCAGTCTACTCTTTGACCACGATGGTTCCGCTGAGGAAGTTGAAGAGCCTCTGCTGCTTCTCCTGGTACAGGAGCCACCCGATGATCACGTCCAGGGGCCCCAGGAAGGCTTTGCCGATGGCCTGGTAGAGGCTCCTGCTCATGTCGATGGGCTCGCCGTTGAGGTCCACCACCTTGATCCTGAGGGCGCGCTTGCCTAGACTCTGCCCCTGCGTCCCCTCTAGGTACGCCCAGTAGAGGAACAGGAACACGTTCTTTATACCCAAGTCGAGGAACGGCACAGGGTGGGTCCAGCTCCACATGTGGAGAGGCCACGTGAACATCCCAACCACGATGCCTACAAGGATCGCGTCGATTATCCAGGCTAGGAACCGTTCGCCCCAAGTCGCGAGCTCCAGCTCGCTGAGGCGCTGAACGGCGCCGCAGCTAGGGCAGTAGTCGGCGTCCTCGGCCAGTTCTTTACCGCATTTCTTACAGTACACCATTTATTTCGCCTCTTAGTCCTTGCGCCCGACGACGCCGAAGTACATGACAAGCCCTCCGAGACCTAGGCACACGAGGCCGCCTAGCATGAGTCCCTGTCCGATGAATGACAGGAACGGGACCTTGACGCCTAGCCCCGTCTCTACGTCCACGGGAGCAGAGGCGTCGGCGTTCATGATGACCACCCAGTAGGAGCCGTCCTCCGGCGCCCAGTCGAGTGTTGCTTCCTCGCCGTTGGCGTAAGCCGTCCAAATGTCCAAGTCGAGTAGGGTGGCGTTCAGCGTATCTCCGTCGTGCCTCCGGTAGGTGATCTCTGGTGTCCTGTCGTGGGGTTTGTCCATCCTGAACTCCGAGATGTAGTCGTACTCGGCGTCCCCGAGGTACTCCATCGCCTTGGACTCCTCGATGACCCCGATGAACACCTCGCCCCCGGTGTTGCTCTCAGCCGTGAACTTCAGCTTAACAAAGTCCCCGGGCTCTGGCGCCCAGTAGTGAACCATGGGGCCATCGATCTCGTCGATGAGCATATCCTTCATATGCATCTCCTTGAAGACGAGGGCCTGCGTCCCCGTATCGAAGTCGACTCCCCTGATCCCGATGTAGCCTGTGCCGTCGTCGAGGCTCCTTGTCACGCCCATCACGGCTGTGCCGGCAAACGTGAGTGGGACTCCCACAAGCAGAAGCAGGCCGCCGAAGAGGACGGCGATTACCTTGCCAGCCCCCCACGAGCCTCCGCTCTGCTTCTTGTACTGGATGCTGGACTCGTGGACCGCTGCCCCGCATTCTTGGCAGAAGTCCTCCTTGTCCTCAAGCTCTTTTCCGCATTTTCTACAGTATTGCACTTGTTTCACGGGTTGCCTGCCCGTTTCTCGGCTTTTAAGGGAATTTCAGGATTATTTCAGAATCTGTTCACAAACTATGATAAATCTCTTCATAAACCCCTGCTGGTCCGGGAACGCTATGATCCGGGATAAGCAGCGTGAACGCCGTGCCCACGCCAACCTTGGACGCCACCTTGACCGACCCGCCGTGGGCCTCGACCGCCTGTTTAACGTACGCCAGACCTAAGCCCATTCCGTGTATCTTGGTTGTGAAGAACGGGGTGAACACCTCGGCTTGGACTTCGTTGGGTATCCCGGCGCCCGTGTCCTCGACTTTAAGGAGCAGTGAACCCTCCTCACACGTGGATGATATCTTCAGTGTGCCGCCGTCCTGCATGGCTTCCACGCTGTTCTTTATCAGGTTATGAAGCACGCGCATCATGCTGTTCCTGTCGAGGCTGAACACCAAGTCGTCCTCCACGTTTATGGATACATCGACTCCATAGTTGATGTTCGAGGACTGAACCGCGTCATAGACCAGCTTAGATACAGGTACATCCACCCTCACGATCTTCCCCGTGACCGTCTGCTGTCTCCAGTCCTCCATTATATCACGCATGTACCTCAGCCGGTCTTCGATTATCTCTATCATCTCGCCGTTATCTGGCTCGTTCTTCAGCAACTCCAGCGCCATCATCGTAGAGCTCAGCGGGGACCGCAGATCGTGGCGCACCATGGAAGCCGTCCTCTGGAAGCCCTTGATTAGACTCTCAGCGTGCCTATCGTTAAGCTCCTGCAGGAGCCTCACATTCTCCAGCCTCTGCAACGCGGACGAGACGTGTATGGCTAGAGTCTCGATGAACTTCTGGTCGTTGACGTCGAAGGCGTTCAGCTTATAGCTCTCAATGTTTATGATGGCGACGACCCTATCATCGATTTTGACGGGCACCGACAGCTCGGAAAGCAGCTGCGGCCCATCCGAGAGGCCGAGATAGTAGTCAGGGTCCTCCCGCGTGTCGGCGATCCGTTGTGTGACCCCGGTTCTCACGGTTCTGATGTTCACGCCCTGTCCGTCCAGAGGCTGAACGAGTGTTTCTCCAAAACGCGGGCCATCCACTACTATGTGATGGATGGCGCCGTCCTCAACTACCCCGAAGCTTCCCGTGTCATAGCCTAGAAGCTCCTTATTAACCTGGAAGATCTTCTCGGCTACCTCCAGCTCAGAGTCTGCCGAGACTATTCCGGGGGCATAGTGGTGCAGGGCCTCCATCCTTTCTTCGAACTTCTTTCTATTCGTGATGTCCCTGACCATTGTCTGCGTCCCTATGCGCCTCCCATCTCTGTAAAGAGGGGACACATGGGCCTCGCCCCAGTACTTTAAACCGTCTCTCCTGAGGAACTCGAACTCGAAGGTGTCCAAGCACTCTCCCCGCAGGTACGAAGCGAACAGCTTCGCGTATCTCTTGACGTCCTTTAGTTGCAGGTTGGGTATCCTCACAAAGTGTTTTCCCACAAGCTCCTCCCTGTCGAAGCCGCTTATCCGGGTGAACGCCTCGTTGATCCATGTGACGAATCCCTTCGTGTCTGTTGTGATGATTCCGTCTGCTGCGGACTCGATGACGCTTCTAAGCTTGCTCTCCTCATCGATTATCTTCGACTCAAGCAGCTTTCTCTCGGTAATGTCATGTAGAATGTGAAGCCCCGCCTCCTTACCCTTGAAACTTATTGGTGCAAAAGTGGCTTCAACGTACCTCAACCCGCCGTCAGGAGTCTTCATCCTGTACTCGTATCTAATGCTCAGCTTCTTTCCCTTGGCTCGGTTGGATAGGCGGCTCCTGATTAATGGTAGATCCTCCTCGTGGATGAATTTCTGGGGGTTAACACCGATCAGGTCATTCGGGTCAGTATACCCGGACAGCTCTGCCCGACTCTTGTTTACAAACACGAACTTGTTATCGCGAGTGATCGAGATGGCGTTCGGCGACTCGTTAATGATCGTACTATACAGTACCTCGTTTTCCTCTACCTGTCTCTCAAGTTCCTTACGATCCGTAATGTCCTGGAATATCGCCTGTAACCCGATGGTCGAGCCGTCTTTCTCGAGGAACGAGAGATACATGTTTGACCAACGGGTCATGCCATCCTTCGTGAGGTACCTGTACTCCTCGACCTGCGGTACTTTTCCCCTGATAATAGAGTTGAACAGCCTGATGAGTTTGGGGATATCCCTCGGGTTCAATGTACTAAGCTTCGAGAAGTGTTTACCGACGACCTCATCCTTGGGGTATCCGCTGAGCTTAGTGAAGGTCTCGTTCACCGAGGTGATGAACCCCCTCATATCCGAGGTCATGATGCTGAGAGGAGAATGCTCGATCAGCGTCCTGTACCGCTCCTCGGAGGCGCGTATCTCTTCCTCCAGCGCCTCCCTCTCGGTGACGTCGTTTATGAACGCGAGGACAGCTGGCCTCCCATGCCACTGTAGTCCAACACTCGAGATCTCAGCCCACCTCGTTTCACCCTTTTTATTGATGTAGCGTAGTGTCTCTTGGGCAGAAGAGCTGTCTGTGGTTAACCGAGTTATCTGCTCAACGGTTTCCAAGTGGTCTTCCTGTATAATGAAGTCGTAGATCGACTTACCCAGCAGCTCCCTCTCCGAGAACCCTAGAACCTCGATAGCCTTTGGATTCACGTATCTGAATGATCCGTCCTGGACAACGACGATAGCCTGCCCCGCGTTCTCAACGAGCGCCCTATATTTTTTCTCCGATTCCACAAGAGCTTCTTCTGTTTCCTGAGTCTCCGTTATATCTCGGGTGAAGCATAGTATGGCGGGCTGTCCGTTGTACTTCAGGTATGAAGACGATATCTCGACTATCCGTTCCTCCCCGTCAGCCTTTTGTATCATGAACCTGTTAAGCTGCGACAGCGGCTCCTGCCTCAGTTTTCGCCGGATCCTGTCATCGACCCCTTCTTTATACTCCGGTAGTATCCTATCGGTGGCGTCCTCGCCCACGAGAACCTCTGGGCCTTCGACTCCGTAGAGGTCCGCCAACGCCTGATTAGCGTATATCCGTTTCCCGTCGACAATGATGCTGAAGGCTTCCCTCGCGTACTCGATTACACCCTTGTAAAGCTCCTCCAGCCGCTTCTTTTCTACTACATGCATCACGTTGTTGGCCAGCACCTGATAGTGGCTGGGGTCGATCTCCTTCCTCTGGTATGCGTCGACGCCCACCTGAAACGCCTTCTCGGCGACCTCCTCGCTCCCTTGACCAGTGTACAGCACGAAGGGTACGTCGCTTTTCTTTCTGATCTCTACGGCAAGCTGGATTCCATTCATCCGGGGCATAACGTAGTCCGATACAACGCAGTCATAGTCCTGTATGTCGAGTTTGTCTAGCGCCTCTCGCGGCGAGAGAGCCGACTCTATCCTGAACTCCGGGTTGCATCGTTCGAGGTACAGCTTTGTGAACTGGAGCTGGTCCGGATCGTCATCGACGTGAAGGATCTTTATGTGCTTCTTGATCTCTAACATTTGTCGGTTGAACACGTCCCCAGTTGTTCGATGAACGGTACGCCCCGTGCTGGGCCGTTCACATAAGCCTTGCTTAGTTGACCGTAAATCAATCAATGTGAATATGCGGCGCATACTCACAACACTGGATAAGAATTTTAATCAACAACGAGTTACTATTGGTATACAACCAATATTGGTTTATAGTTGGATTTTTATCATTAGTATATTGGTATTATACCAAAACTTAAATATGAGTTCCTGGTAGTGGGGGTGAAGATATATGAATACCAAAACAGTATTGGTAGCAGTCATTCTCATATTCGCTGGGTTTGCCAGTTATACTTACCTCGCCAAGCCCGAACAGGAGACGGCGACCATAACGGTCTC
The DNA here is from genome assembly GCA_016934355.1 of Candidatus Bathyarchaeota archaeon. The sequence continues at coordinate 12,729 of JAFGTA010000153.1, forward strand.
GGGCGCCTTCGCACTCTACCCGCTGATGATCGAGTGGGGCGACGAGTACCATTCTCTTCACCCAGAAGTGAAGTTCGAGATATCGGCCGGAGGAGCTGGGAAGGGCATGACCGACGCCCTCTCTGAACTCGTGGACCTCGGCATGATATCGAGGGAGATATACCCCGCCGAGGTCGAGAAAGGCGCAGTCTGGGTGGCCGTCGCAAAGGACGCGGTAGTAATAACGGTCAACGAGGACAACCCCGTTCTGGAGGACCTTCTCTCCATGGGACTCACCCCGGAGAAGATAGAGTCCATCTTCGTCACCGGTAACACGGTCACGTGGGGCGAACTCGTCGAGAGGCCCGAGGTCACTGATAAGATAAACGTCTACACGAGGTCCGACGCATGCGGCGCAGCCGCCACCATCGCCACGTATATGGGGTACAATCAGGAGGATCTCCTCGGTACGGGCGTCTACGGCGACCCGGGGCTAGCAGAGGCCGTTAAGAGCGACGCATACGCCATCGGGTACAACAACGTCAACTACGCATACGACGTCGGGACAGGCGAAGCGGTCGAAGGCATAGTCGTTGTCCCCCTAGACCTAGACGGAAGCGGCGTCGTCACCGCAGACGAGGACTTCTACGAGAGCAGGGAGGAAATCATTGACGCGATCGCGGATGGCAGGTACCCCGAGCCTCCGGCACGCGAGCTGAACCTGGTCACCAAGGACTCGTTCGACGGCGTGACACTTGAGTTCATCAAGTGGATCCTTACTGAGGGTCAGGGATTGGCGGTCGAGGCAGGGTACGTGCCGGTGTCTCAGGCGAAGGCTGAGCAAGAGCTGGCTAAACTGGGGTACTAGGTGCTCGATATGGATCGGGGCCGGCTGGACAGGTACGCGTATAACGCGATGAAGGCCCTGACCTATCTCTCTGGGTCGCTTGTATTCGTGATAGCGTTGGGGCTACTGCTGAAGTCCCTACCTATACTGGGCACGGTCTCGATCGTCGACCTGTTTCTAGGAGAGGAGTGGTTCCCGTTGAAGGGCCGGTTCGGCTTCATGCCGTTTATTGCTGGGACGCTGCTCGTTACGCTGATCTCTATGGCAATCGCGTGCCCCGTCTGTATACTAAGCGCGATCTACCTGAGCGAGTACGCGCATCCGAGGACAAGGGAACTGGTTAAGCCGTTGATCGATCTGTTGGCGGGGATACCCAGCGTGGTCTACGGGCTCTGGGGGGTCTCCCTCATCGTCCCTTTCGTAAGGTACAGGATAGCGCCGTGGCTAGGCGTCGAGACGACGGGGTACTGCGTCCTCTCCGCAGGCATAGTACTGTCCGTGATGGTCTTCCCGATCATCATATCGGTTGCCGAGGAGGTGCTTAGGGCTGTGCCCTTCGGGATAAGGGAGACTTCGTATGCCCTAGGGGCAACGAAGTGGCAGACGCTGAAGAATGTGGTGATGAGGAAGGCGTCCGCCGGGGTGCTCGCAGCCGTGATCATCGGGTTCAGCAGGGCATTCGGCGAGACCATGGCCGTGTTGATGGTGGTGGGTAACGTCGCAAGGGTCCCAGGTAGTATCTTTGACGCGGGGTACACGCTGCCGACTCTCATCGCCAACAACTACGGTGAGATGATGAGCCTGCCCCTGTACGACTCGGCTCTCATGCTCGCCGCGTTAATGCTACTTGTCGTCGTCGGCGGCTTCAGCGTCTCGGCCAGATTGATCCAGAGGAGGATATCCACATGGCTCGCCTAGACCGGCGCAAGATTGAAGAGAAGGTGTTCCGAGTCCTGATGGTCGCCTCCATTCTGGTCGTGCTGAGCAGCCTGTTCTCCGTGTTCGCCGTGGTGGTCGTGAGAGGCGCTTCGGCCCTCAGCCTAGGAATGTTGACGCAGACCCCTAAGGGCGGCTACTACCTTGGGAAGGAGGGAGGCATACTCAACGCGATCGTAGGCTCACTGTACCTTGCGACCGGGGCGACCGTCGTCTCAATGGTCATAGGATTGCCCGTCGCGCTTTATATTCACGAGTACATGGGGGAGTCGAGGCGGGCGAGCCAAGTCAGGAGGCTGCTCGACGTCCTCTGTGGGGTGCCGTCCATCGTCTTCGGCGCCTTCGCGTTCACAGTCATGATATACTTCAGGGCCCGCGCAAGCCTCTTCTGGGGTATAATCACGGTCTCTCTTTTCGAGTTCCCCATGATGGCGAGGTCCGTCGACGAGGTGCTGAAGACGGTCCCCCAGAGCCTCCGGGAGACCGCCTACGCTCTAGGCTCGACGAGGTTCGAGGTTGTGTCGCGCGTCGTGACGAGGCAGGCGCTTCCGGGCATCCTCACGGCGGTGTTGATCGGTTTTGGGAGGGCCATCGGCGACGCGGCTGCCGTGATGCTTACGACGGGGTACACGGATAACATCCCGGGGTCACTGTTTGATCCGGCTGCGACGCTGCCTCTGGCGGTTTTCTTCCAGTTAGCGACCCCCATCGTGGAGGTGCAGCGGCGAGCCTACGCGTCGGGGATAGTGTTGCTTGCGATCGTGCTGGGGCTCAGCGTATTCTCCAGATGGTCGTCAAAGCGGCTCATGAGGCAGGTGGTGAGGTAAAGAAATGGATCTAGAAAGACCGGTAATCAGGATAAAGGGATTGAACGTCTCCTACGGCAAGGTAATAGCGCTCAGAGATGTATCCGTCGATATCCCTCGGAACGGTATAACGACGATCATCGGGCCCTCAGGCTGCGGGAAGACAACGCTACTGAAGAGCATGAACAGGCTCGTAGAGCTGTACCCCGGCGCCAAGATGAGCGGCGCCATCATTGTGGACGGCGAGGACGTGTTCAGCCCCGCGATGGATGTCACGGACCTGCGGCGTAGGGTGGGTCTTATAACCCAGACCCCCAACCCGCTGCCCATGTCGATATACGAGAACGTGGCTTATGGTCCGCGGATACATGGGGAAAGGGACACTGACGCGGTCGTCGAGAGGTGCCTGCGGTCGTCGGGGCTTTGGGAGGAGGTCAGCGACAGGCTGGGCGACCCCGCGGTGAACCTCTCCCTCGGGCAGCAGCAGAGGCTAAACCTGGCGAGGGCGCTGGCCGTGGAGCCCGAGGTACTGCTCTGCGACGAGCCCACGTCGGCTCTTGACCCCGTCTCGGCGACTAGGGTCGAGGAGTTGCTGAGGAGGCTGAGCGGTGATTATAGTATCGTTATGGTGACGCACACGCTGAGGCAGGCGAAAAGGTTGGCGGACTACTCGTTGTTCATGTACATGGGGGAGCTGGTGGAGCACAGCCCCGCGGAGAAATTCTTCAAGAACCCAGTCGATCCACGGACCAGAGAGTACATTGAGGGAGTCTACGGTTAGGACCTGCGCCAGTCTAGTCGCATTATGGTACGCAGCACGGGTGACTCATGTTACCGTGAGCCGGCTTAGTAACATCTAAAAGGTTCCGCACCGGAACAAGCCCCATGCATGAATGGGCGCTGGCCGAGGGAGTCATAGCAACAGCCACGAGGTTCGCCGAGGAGAACAGCCTCACCGAGGTTACGGAGGTCGTCATAATGGTGGGCGAGCTCCAGCAGGTGGAGCACGAAGTCCTCGAATTCGCCTTCGAGCAACTCAAGACGCCTCTCTTCAAGGACGCCAAGTTCGTACTCAAGAGCCAACCAGCCAAGTTCAAGTGTAGAAACTGCGGCAACGAGTGGGGGTTCACAAGCGAGGGCATGACCGAGGACATATCTGAGGCAATCCACTTCGTCCCCGAGATGGCCCACGTGTACATCAAGTGCAATGAGTGCGGCAGCCCCGACTTCGAGGTAGCCGAGGGCCGCGGCGTGTGGCTGGCCACCATAAAGGGGCTGAAGGGCGATGAGTGATCCCCGGCTAGCCGTCATCGAGAAACGGTTCAGCGAGGTAGGCAGGGTCATAGCCGTGAGCAGCGGCAAGGGTGGCGTGGGCAAGAGCATGATCGCCACAAGCCTGGCCCTCAGCCTCAGAGGTCAAGGCTATAGCGTCGGCTTGCTGGACCTCGACTTCACGAGCCCCGCCACCCACGTCATCCTCGGCGTGGAGGGACTCTACCCTGAGGAGGAGTACGGCATAGTGCCGCCCCTCGCCCACGGCCTGAGGTACATGAGCATCACCTACTACAGCCTGGATGAGCCGGCGCCTCTCAGGGGAGAGGATATGAGCAACGCAATCATCGAGCTTCTCGCCATAACGCGGTGGGAGAAGCTGGACTATCTGGTGATCGATATGCCGCCGGGCATCGGCGACGCGACACTGGATATGCTCAGGCTGATACCGCGTATCGAGTTCATGGTCGTGACCACGCCAAGCAGAGTCGCCTTCCAGTCCGTGCGGAGATTATTGATGTTGCTCAAGGACCTTGGCGTCCCCATAATCGGCGTCGTCGAGAACATGGCGATGAAGCCGGGTGACGGAATCCGGAGGCAGGTCGAGGAAATGGAGCTCAAGTACCTTGGCTCTGTGCCCTACGACGAGGGAGTCGAGGCGGCGCTCGGTGACCCAGGTAAGCTCTGTAAGACAGTTTTCTATAGGGAAGTGGATAGGGTCGCCCGCGGGGTGCTCTAGCTACTTCTTTTCCTTTATCAGGGTCGCCACGAGGAACGCAGCGGCGCTGAGGGCGGCGAAGAAGTAGAAGACGTGGTTCAGCGAATAGTTCTGCGCCAGCCACCCCGCGATGGCGGGTGTGAAGAACCCGACGCCGTACTTCAGCGTGAAGTTGACGCCGTAGGTGACGCCCACGGTGTCCTTGTGGGATACGTCTCCGAGCAGCGCGTTCATGGGGCTCTGGGTCACGAAGAACGAGAAACCAAGCACCACGACGAGCAGCGTCAACACCACGAGGTCGCTGGGCGCCACGGTGAGAGCCACCAGGGCGACGGCGAACAGCCCGTAGCCTATGAGAAGGATGAGTTTACGGCTCAGCCTGTCGCTGAGTTCTCCCCCTGTTATCTGCGCGAAGGCGCCTACGGTGTACTTGAGGGTAGAAAGGCCGCCGGCTATTACTAGCGCCACCATCTTGACGTCGGTGATGTAGACCATGATGAAGTTGCTGACGCCCGTCCAGAGCATCCCGCTGAGCACCACGATGATGAAGGTGAGTATCAGTGTGCGCCTCTCCGCTGTCTCGAACATCCGCTTCACCGTCTCGATGGGGCCGCGTCTAAGCTGGGTCGGGTCGACCTCGCACGCTATATCCTCAACGATCAGCATGTCGAGGGCCGCCATGGCTAGGCCGGCGACGCCCCAGATGAGGAACGTGGCTCTCCAGCCGAAGCGTGCCCCAAGGACGCTTGAGGTGAGGAAGCTGATGGCCATACCCATGTCGCCTCCTAGGCCCTGGAACCCCATGTACCTGCCCCTCGCCTCGTCGCTCACCAGCGCCATGTGGGCGTATCCGCAGGGGTGGTAGAGGCTCGCGCCGATGCCGAGTATGATCATACCCACGGCTGCCACGGGGACGTTGGGGGAGAGCCCCACGATTATGGCTGCGGACCCGCAGAGTATCATGGAGGCTGTGATGAGCAGCTTCTTGCTGTACTTGTCGGCGAAGAACCCGACTGGTAGGCTGAACCAGCCGTAGAACAGGGACACCAGCGTCGCCAGCAGTCCTATGGTGCCTATGTCTCCTAGGTCTCCCTGCAGTATGGGTATCATCGCTGGGAGGAGCACAAGGTACCCGTGCATGATCCCGTGGCTGCTGGATATTGCTACGATGCTTCTGTCTTGGCTGTTCATCTATCGTTCCTCAGATTCCATAACCAGAATACATCTTCATAATTAAACCTAATTCTAGATGCTAGCCCAGTTCGCCGTCTTTGATGCAGCAGATCGGCTGACAAAGATTATTATCCGACGCCGTTCATGCGGGAGTGGATGAGCTTCATCAAACGCCCCTCCGTGAACTTCTGCCCAGGCATCTCGGACTATATCAGGCCCACGGTGAACTACGAGCGCTGTGAAGAATGTGGCGGAAGGGTGGAGCTCTGGAGCGACGAGGCCGAGGGCGTCTGCCTCGACTGTGGAGAGGCGCACACTAAACGTGAGGAGACGCCAAGTTGCCTGGAGTACTGTGACTACGCTGACACGTGCAGGGGTATAATAATGTCTAGGAGGAGGGCGTCCAAGTAACCGCCCGGATCAACTCGCACGGTTAATGTGGTTGAAGCAATTTGGGTTGACGCGGCTGTCTCGTGTGTAGTCTTTGTTAACGGGCTGTGTTCACCTCGGGCTTCCGGGTTAGTTAGTTTTATATATTGAGAGTAACGTTTATCGCATCAAACTTTATTAAAAATAAACCGAATCTATGGGTGAACAACTGTGTCGGCGTCTAAACTCAAGAACCAGATAGGCGTGATGCTTCTAGACCAGCCCATGAGCCTGAAGGAGGTCGCCGAGGCGCTTGAAGTAAAGGAGAAGAAGGCGTACAGCCTCCTGAAGGGCATGTTCCAGGAGGACCGCGTCATCGGTTTCAAGGACATGGACGGATCACGGCGCTACAGGGTGAGCGAGGAAGAGGCCGAGAAGGCCGCCAAGCGTAAGGATCGCGCCGAGAAGAAGGCGTCCAAGTAGCCTGAATACTGTTTTAAGGGCGGTCCACGCACAAGGTGCTATGCCTAGATACGGGATAAACCACGAGTCCGGTACCCTGAAGCGGGTTATGGTGCACCACCCGGGTAAGGAGCTTGAGCTAGCCAACAGGGACCCGGAGACTCATCACTTCGAGATGCCCGTGGACACTAAGCGCTTCATCAGCGACCACAAGCAACTCATCGACGCATTGGAGGAGGCAGGGGTGGAGGTCCTCAGGGTCAGGGAGCTACTAAGAGACAACGAAAAGGCTCTCGCCCAGTCCTACCAGTGCCCGAATCTAGTCTTCACAAGGGACAGCAGCACCATGACAAACGGAGGCGCGTTCCTGTTCAGGATGGGGCTGCCCTCACGGCGTAGGGAGACCCCCGTCATCAAGGCTGCCCACGAGGCGAATGGCGTGCCCATCGCGCTGGAGATGAGTGAGCCCAACTCGTTCGAGGGCGGCGGCTTCGCCTTCCTGGAGGGGGGCACCACTGTGGCTGGCCTCTGTGAGAGGTCGACGCAGGGGGCGCTCGACCAGATGGGCGACTATCTGCTCGGGCACAGTTTAGCTGATCTATGGATTACATTGGACATGCTTGAGGGCTGCATTCACATCGACGGCGAGTTCGCGGAGCTCCCCGGCAAGGTAGCCATCAGCTACGCGCCGGTGCTGGACAACGTCGTCGCCCACTTCAGGACCCCTAAGGATTCGTGGGAAGGCGGCTACACAGAGTGGCTGAGGGAGACCGGGTGGGACATCATCGAGATCACCAAGCAGGAGTACATGGACATGGCCGCCAACTTCCTAACGGTGGACAGCGACCTCGCCATCCACTACACGGGGAACCCCCGGGTCATGAAGGAGGTCAGAGAGAGAGGCATCGATGTGCTTCAGATACCGGGCGAGGAGATGAGGAAAGGCATGGGCGGCATTCACTGCATGACGTGCCCGGTCCTCAGGGTCTAGCCCCGGGATTATCTCTGGAGCCGCCGCGCCGAATCCAACGCTAATACCATTAACGTTACCGCGAACCATGACGCTAACACAGCCCAGCTGAAGCGCAGGTACTCGACGCCCCTCCCATAGTTCACGGCAGTTAGCACCCGGATGGCAGCCGCGGTAGGCAGGAACCTGAAAAGCTCGGAGCCCGCGCTGAACTCCAGCGGGTTGATGGCGCCGGCGGCGATCCAGAGGGGGAAGCTGAAGAGTATACTGGGCACAGGAACCAGCGTGAAGCTACCCGCCCAGTGACCGTAGGTCACCCCCGCTACGCTGAACATGAAGCTCAACGAGATGAAGACGGCGTAGAAGACGGTGAGGCTGTGGAGCCCAAACGCTACCCCGTACATCACGTAGTTCAACGCGAGTACCCCCGTCACGGTGAGCACGCCTATGAGCACCGAAGCCAGCGTCTTCCCGAGCCTACAGTGGACGTAGCCCCAGGGAGCCATCTTGATCTCCCTCAACGTCCCGTGGTCCTTCTCCATGGCTCCCAGCGTCCCGCCGAACAGCAGCCCAAGGAACATGGCGTCGAACACCAGCACCCCCATCTGCATGTAGTCCACCCTCCGCAGCTCCACTGGGTTAGCCGGAGACGCGGCGTAGTCGAAGCCGGGTCGCCCCTCAAGCCCCTTCGCCTTAGTATATTCATAGAGCCTGCCTTCTATGCCGAGCCTGAGGTTCTTGCTCAGGTCCTCGTGGATGTTGTTGAGGTACACGGTGATGCCGGGTGTCTTCCTCTCAGTTGTGTCCGCCCCGAATCCTTCAGGTATGTTTACGACCGCGAAGAGCCTGCGGCTGTTAAAAAGCCGGGCTGCCTCCTCCCCGTCCATCAGCTCCACCTCGAAGTACGGGATGGTGCCAGCCGTGGAGCCGAGGAACGCGACAAGCTTCCCAGACTCCGGGGTCCCGTCGAGGTCGACCACGGCGAGCGGGAAGCCGACCCCCGACCCCATGTTGAACGCCTGGGTGAAGAAGAAGGCTAACACGATGGGAACCATGAATCCCATCAACACGAGGAGCCGCTGCCTCCACCACGACTTCAACGACTTCTCTGCCTCCCCGAGCACCTCCGCGATCATATCCGGGTCGCCTCCCTTCTGAACCGAAGCACGGCAGCGACCGAGACGAGCAAGCCAAAGACGGTCACCACCGCGACGTCGAACCACAGCGTGTGCGTCGTCGCCGTGAGAGCTAGGCTCGTGTAGCTACGGTAGAAGTACGTGCCCGGCAGTACGCTGCCCACGTATCCTATGAGCCTGCCCGACCATAGCTCCCCGGGCACCAATCCGCCGCCCACCCACCAGCATATCATGTTCAGCAGTATCATGGAGAGGGCGCTGGGAACCGTCCTCCGGATGACGGAGGCGGCGAGGAAGCCGATCCCGCTGAAGCAGATGATCCCATAGACGCCGAGCAGGATCGCCGGGACGTAGCCGCAAGCCGGAGCGAAGCCATACGCCACACGGACGAAAGCCAGTACGAGCCCGAAGACTATGCACGTCTCAGCTACGCCTGTGAGCATCTTACCGGTGACGACGGAAGCCAGAGAGGAGCCCATCACCAGCTCCTTGACGGTCCGTTCCTCGAACTCACGCGCGATGGCGACGGCAGTGTTCACGCCGCCGCTGAGCTGCACAGTTAAGGCGAGGACACCCGCGACGATGTACTGGAGAAACGTCACGTCTTTGGGCACCAGTGTGCTGAACTCGACCCTGGTGGAGTCGTATGTGATGCCGCCCACCGCCAAGTCTCTGTTGAAGTGGTTGCAGAGAAGC
>JAFGTA010000154.1 GCA_016934355.1 Candidatus Bathyarchaeota archaeon
GCACGAGGAAAATGCCTAGATACCAAGATATAACGCCTGAACTTAGGAAGCGGATCGAGGGCATCGTGGGGGCGGACAACGTCTCCACCAAGCCCGATGACGTTGAGAAGCACGCGGTCGACGAGAGCCCGCTGGAGCCCCACAGGCCTCAACTCGTAGTCAAGCCCAGGACCAAGGAGGAGGTCTCCGAGGTCCTCAAGCTGGCGAACAGCAACCATGTAACCGTGACGCCGCAGGGGTCACTGACGGGTCTCAGCGGAGCCTCGCACCCTGTGTTCGGAGGCATCGCGTTGAGCCTCGAACGGATGAACGCCATCGTCGAGATAGACGAGGATAACCTCATGGCGGTCGTGGAGCCCGGCGTCCTTATCAGCGAGATACACGAGGCAACGGAGAAGCTGGGCCTCTATTACCCGCCTGACCCGGGTCAGGAGTCGGGGAGCATCGGCGGTAACATCTCGACGAACGCGGGCGGCATGAGGGCGATGAAGTACGGCGTCACCCGTGACTTCATCAACGGCTTGGAGGTAGTCCTAACCGACGGTACCATCATCGAGGTGGGAGGCAAGAACGTCAAGGACAGCACAGGGTACAGCCTCATCGACCTCATAATCGGCAGCGAGGGCACCCTCGGAGTGGTCACCAAGGCCACGCTGCGCCTAGTCCCCAAGCCAAAGCTCACGGCGCTCATCTATGCTCCGTTCACCTCCACCATCGACGCGGCTAACGCCGTCAAGGAGATCATACACCATAAGATCATACCTTTCGGCCTAGAGTACATGCAGCAGCACACCGTGCTCACAGTCGAGAAGTACCTAGAGAAGAAGGTGATGCCGGACAACACACACCCCGCGTACCTCCTCGTGGCCGTGGAGGCCGACACCAAGGAGGAGCTAGACCGGCAGCTGGAGACAGCGGGCGAGATATGCATCGAGATGGGCGCCGTCGACGCCTACATCGCAGACACCGCCAGCAGGCAGCAGCTCATATGGGAGGGCAGGAAAGCCGTGTTCGACGCCTACCTCGCCCTACATACAGTGGACGAGGCCGACGTCTGCATACCCAGGAACAGGATACCCGAGTACGTCGAGCGAGCCGAGGCCATAGGTATAAAGCATGGGGTAATGCTTGTCCCCGTGGGGCACGCCGGAGACGGAAACCTCCACTACGAAATCATCAAACTTGAGGAGACAACCGAGGATGAGTGGCCCACCAAGATGGAGGCAGCGCTGAGCGACCTCATAGACCTCTCGCTTGAGATGGGCGGAACCATCTCAGGTGAGCACGGGTTGGGGTACACTAAGAAGCACTACCTTGAACGCGAGGTGGGGCCACGGCAGATCGAGCTGATGAAAGGGATAAAGGCGGCGTTCGACCCCAACGGGATACTGAACCCCGGGAAGGTCTGGCCCTAGTACTCCCTGTACATCTCCGCGAGGGGGTGCCCCTTGCAGTAGAGGCCGAAGGCCTTGTACCAGCCGAACGGGCTCCTGTGGACGGTGAACCCCTCGGCGTCGAGCCGCACCTTAAGGTCTTCCATGAACTTTTTCGCGCGTTTCGGGCTCCCCAGCTCGTGGCTCAGGTGAGCGTAGGGGTGGAGAACCACGTTCGCGCACCCTATGCGCCCAGTGTCCGTCTTTATGTTCTCGACGTAGGCATCAATGATCTCTGCCTCCCTGTCCACGTCCTTCTTCTCAAAACACGTGAAGCACACCAGCGCGTTCTCGTACTCGCCCTCCTTGGGGCTGGCCGGGTGCTCCGCGACCGGGGTCTCCTTGATGACCTTGTAGCTGAACTCTGAGCAGTGAAGCTGTAGAACCCTCAACTCGATCGCCTGAATCATGGGTTGATAGGTAATAGAATTTTCTACCAGAGAAAAGGGTCTAAAGACCCTTTGCGGCCTCGACCAGCTTCACGGCTTGCTTCTCGCTAAGCCCAGTCAGCTCGGCCAGCTTCACCGGGTCGGCCTTCCTGACCTTCGTCACGGTGTCGTACCCGCCGCTGATAAGCTTCTCCTCGGTGGCCTTACCGACGCCCTTGATCTCTGAGACCGCTAAGGTTGTCGCAGCGGGGGCCGCCGCTGGAGCAGCCGCCGGCGCCTTCACTGGTTGCTTAGCCTGATTCGCGCCTTCTCTGCATAGCTTGATGGTTATGCATGAGACGTTCCGCGTAAGGTCCCCGTCGGATATCTTCTCAGTCTCTATGAATATGTCCGGCCTAGCAAGGCTGTCCATATACCTGTTGCGTGTGATCTCGGCGACGTCCACGGCTGTGGTGATGGATCTGCCCCGCGCCTTTATCTCGACCGTCTCCTGGTTGTTGAAGGTGGCGAGCACCGCCATGACGTAGCTCATGGCTGGTTTCCTGCCTATGTATACTACGTTGTCTCGGCTCATTTGTGACCAATTTCTTCTTTTACGTTGTACTTAAAAGTCCATCTAATTTAGAGCCGGGGATCACGTGGTTTTACCGGAAAAAATAGCTTCAAAACAGCCGATTTATCAAAACATCGAGAGCGGAAGTCGTTAAAACCAGTGGCCAGAAGCTCCATATCAACCAAGTCGTTCAGCCGCTGATCACATGTTTTTTACCAATAACCGCGTTCTTCTACACCATGACTGACACTGGATTCTGGCCGAAGGGCTACAGCTGCTGCGTGCAGATGAGCTTCGACTACGACTCTAACAGCGCCCTCGTGAGGAGGGAGCCCCTTGACATAGTCGCGCAGAGCAGGGGCCGGTATGCCCCAAACACAGCGATCCCGCGCATCCTAGACCTACTAGACAAGCACGAGATCAAGGCTACTTTCTTCACCCCAGGGTGGACAGTCGACAACTTCACGGAGAGCTGCGAGGAGATCGTCTCCAGAGGCCACGAGATGGCTGCCCATGGCTACCTCCACGAGCGGCTCGCCGAGATCAGCTGGGAGAGCGAACGCGGCGTCTTCGCCAAAAGCATGGAGAGCTTCGAGAAGCTGGGAGTCAAACCCGAGGGATTCAGGGCGCCGTACTGGCTGATAAGCGACAGGACCCTGGGCCTGATACGGGAGCTGGGGTTCAGGTACGACAGCGACTTCATGGACGACGACATGCCGTACATGCTGCGTTGGCGCGGCGAGGACACTGGGCTCGTGGAGATTCCCGTGGAGTGGCTGCTGGACGACTGGCCCCACTTCGAGACCAACAGGATGAACCCCCGGCAGGTCTACGACATGTGGAGCCCCGAGTTCGAGGGCATCTACGAGCTGGGCCGCTTCTTCGGTTTGACCTGCCACCCACAGTGCATAGGCAGGGTGAGCCGCCTCAAGATGCTGGACAAGCTTCTGGGCGAGATGAAGGCAAAGGGCGACGTCTGGTTCCCATCCTGCAAGGAGCTCGCGGACTGGACGCGGAAGAAGCTAGGTTAGCTTCCTTATCTCATCCACGAGCATAGGCAGACTCTCCCCCGACGGCGCGTACACGTTGACGTCGCAGATGTAGCTTATCTCGCTCGGCCTTATGTTGAACTCCGTCAGCCTACCGTCGTTCCGCTTCACCATCACGGGGAGGCTGGCGGCGGGGGTCACCGTCGCGCTGGTGCCCGCCACGATCATGCAGTCGCTCTTGGACGCCTCCTCGAAGCACCTGTTGAGCACGTGACCCGGTATCGGCTCACCGAACATCACAGTGTCGCTCTTGATGACTCCGTTGCACTCGGGGCACCTCGGCGGCATCTCCTTCACCTCGAACCCGTCGACGCTCCACTTTATACCGCACTCGACGCAGCGGAGGTACCTGCTGTTCCCGTGGATCTCAAGCACGTTCCTGCTGCCCGCGGCAAGGTGAAGGTTGTCGATGTTCTGCGTGATGAGGGTCATGAGGACGCCCATCCTCTCTAACTCAGCCAACGCTAAGTGGCCCGGGTTGGGCTCGGCGCCCATTATGCTGATGCCGAACTCGCTGCCCTGCCGCATCCTGCGCTCCCAGTAGGAGGCTGGGTCGTCGAGAAACCTACGCCACCCGTCCATGGAGGGCTCGCCCTTCTCGGTCCAGAGGCCGCCGGGGCCCCTGAATGGGCGGATGCCGCTCTCGACGCTGATGCCTGCGCCGGTGAGGCAGGTCACGTACCTTGAGTCCGCTATCGTCGCAGCGGCGTCCCTTATCGCCTGCAGGACGTCGTCGCCTAGAACCATATGATGAAAGTGTGGGTGGAGGTGAAAAAGGTTAGGCTCGTTCCCTGAGCGCCTTGGTCAGCGCGGGCAGCACCTCGTAGATGTCGCCGACGAGGCTGTAGTCGCTCATACCGTGGATGCCCGCGTTCTCGTCGTTGTTGATGCTGACTATGATCTGGCTGTCCCTGATGCCGGCGACGTGCTGGATGGTGCCGCTTACGCCGCACGCCACGTAGAGGCTGGGCTTCACCTTCTTGCCGCTGATGCCCACCCACTGGTCCATCCAGCC
>JAFGTA010000018.1 GCA_016934355.1 Candidatus Bathyarchaeota archaeon
AAGGTGGAGGTCAAGATCACGGACGACGAGTTCCTGGTCGACTTCACCGGGAGCGGTATGCAGGCCGCAGGGTCCATCAACTCGGCGTACCCCAGCACCGTCTCCGGGGTAAGAGAGACCTACATGGCAATGATAGACCCCTACACCCACCCCAACGGGGGCTTCTTCGCGCCCCTAAAGATAATAGCACCTAAAGGAACGATCTTCAACCCACAGAGACCGGCCCCCACCTCAACCTTCTGGGAGGGGATGTCCCACGCCGCGGACATTGTCTGGAAGGCACTAGCCCACGTCTCCCCAGAGAGGCTGAGTGCAGGGCATTTCCTCTCCATAGAGGCCACGATCCTCGGAGGCATAGACGACCGGACAGGGGCGCCCTTCGCCATCGTCGAGCCACAGCCGGGGGGATGGGGCGCCGGCTACGACATGGACGGCGAGAGCGCCCTCGTGGCCTGCGGCGACGGCGAGACTTACATAGCCTCCAGCGAGGTCTACGAGCGTAGGACGCCGATATTGGTCGAACGTTACGCCCTCAACACCGAGGACGGGACCGGGCATGGAACCTATAGAGGCGGCTTCGGCGCGGTGAGGAACTACAGGCTCCTGTGCAGCGAGGCTAGCTTCACCGTCTCAGCGGGGAGATCAAAGTTCCCGTGCTGGGGCGTGGACAAAGGCATGAAGGGTACGCCCAACTACGCCGTGGTCTACAGGCAGGGAGAGGACCCCATGAGAGTGTTGAAGGTCGCGGCCCTCAAGGTACGGAAGGGCGACATGGTGAGCCTAGTTACGGGAGGAGGAGGCGGCTGGGGAGACCCATTGAAGAGAGAGCCTGAGCGGGTGCTCCAGGACGTGGTAAACGAGTACGTAACTCATGAGGTAGCTCGAGAGGTCTACGGGGTTGAGATAAACAAGAAGACAATGGAGATCGACCCTAAAGCAACCATGAAGCTCAGACGCAGTAAATGAGAACCTCTATTTTTAGTAATAACAACGCTTCACGGATATAGAGAAACAAGTTTGTGGTTGATGAGATGGAGAAATCAAAAGATAGGCTGTTAAAATCATTATACTTGACAAATTTTCTCTCTTCTCTCGCTTTTGGGACTCTAATCTATCTCCTCCCTGTCTACGCTGAAGGACTGGGAGCCTCCTACTACGACCTTGGAGTCATCGGCGGAGTCGGTAACGCAGTCTACACCATATCGACGCTAGTAACAGGTTTTCTCCTAGACACGTTCGAGAGAACTAGGTTCTACGCAATCTCCTGTATCCTTGGAGTCGTTTCCTTACTATTGTTTTCCCAGGCCAACAGCGTATCAACAATTATACTATTAAGAGGTCTACTTGGCGGCGTATCCGCAGCTTTCTGGGTTGCCACCAGTACCCTCATCGCCGACACTTCCCCGCCAGAGCTGCTTACTAGGTCGATGGCGCGCTACAATGTTTCGTGGATAACGGCGTTCGCCGTTGGCCCCTTCCTCGGAGGCATGATATCAGAGGCTTTCGGGTTTCCGGTCCTCTTCACCATGATGTCAACGGTCAGCATGGTGAGCTTCGTGGTCATATTAGTGTATGTCCGCCCAAATCATGAAAGTGAAAAAAGGGGTAGCAACACAAGGTTCAGCTACCGAGCCCTGAGAAACCTGTTCTACGTGTATGCTGCCCTGATACCTTACGCCCTCGTCCTCGGGGTATATATGGCGATACTGCCGGGACATATGAAGGCGCTTGGGATCACAACTGCCATGGTGGGGCTGCTCATCACCGCCTCAAACGGCTTCAGGGGGCTTGGCTTCCTATTTGCTGAAAGGTTTGTTGCTTGGGGAGTGAAGAAATCCCTTGCACTGGCTTCGGTTCTCTTGTTCGTCGCTCTACTCCTCGTCGCGTTCTCACAGGGGGTTACAGGCTTCCTTCTTCCTATGGTCCTATTTGGCTTCGCAGGAGGGATAATAACGCCGGTTATACTCGACTGCGTCGCTGGTGGAACCCATTCGGATACCCTCGGGGCCGCCCTTGGTACTCATGAAGCCATCTACGGGCTCGGCATGTGCTTGGGACCCATAGCGGGAGGAGTCTTCGCTGAAGCCTTCCAGCCCACTGCATTGTATTTGACGTTAGCGACGCTCTCATTACTTATACTCCCTGTCTCACGGGCCATAGGTAAAGGATCAGCGAAGACCCAACTGGAACTGAGAGACAGTTATAAGTAATCTAAATAACATCTAGGTAGATTGCCATGAAATTAACTAAAGATCAAGAGAGACACGCCCTAGCCCTCCACAAGGAGGCCCTCGTTGTAGATTTCCACTGTGATGGCGTCCTAGCCACCCTGCCAGACTCCGCCTACATCATCGGAGACGCGAAGAAGAGAACCCTCCATGAGAGATCAGACAACGGACACGTGGACATACCCCGTCTACTGGAAGGAGGCGTTGACTGCCAGGTGTTTTCCCACTTCGTGGAGCCTATTTACAATCCCATCGCCCCTCACAGGATGCTACAAGTCCTCGGGTACTCACTGAACGAGATCGAGAAATCAGACAAGGTTAGCCTTGTGAAGAATTATGATGAAATAGTCGCCAACAACGGCAAGAGGCTGAGCTTCATGATAGGGTTCGAGGGAGGCGAGGCCTTGGTAACCGACCTGCGTTTGCTGAAGGTCTATCACACGGTCGGCCTCCGGAGACTGACATTAACATGGAACAACAGAAACATGATTGCGGATGGTGTGACTTGGCAGAGGTCCAAGGGAGGACTAACCGAGTTCGGAGCCGACGTCGTTAAGGAGTGTAATAAGCTTGGTATCCTAGTCGATGTCAGCCACGTAACGGATCAGGGGCTGTGGGATACCTTGGAGGTCAGCGGGGAGCCGGTGATAGCTTCTCACTCGAACTGTAGGGCTCTGTGCAGTTATAAGAGGAACCTCACGGACGAGATGATCAAGGCTCTAGCAGAGAAGGGCGGTGTTATAGGCGTCAACTACGTGCCTTTCTTCCTGAGAGACATAGACTTCTCTAAGCTGAGAGCTGGGGACGAGGAGGAAAAGAAGAAGGTGGAATCAGTCACCGTTGATACCGTGGTGGATCATATCGACCACATGGTCGAGGTAATCGGAGACACCGACCACATAGGTCTGGGCTCCGACTTCGACGGGGTACCATCGATCGCAAATGGACTGGACGACGCCAGCAAACTCCCGAACCTAACCAAGACGCTCGTCGCCAGAGGCTACTCTGACGATGAGATCAAGGGTATATTAGGAGACAACTTCCTCAGAATAATAAAAAAAATATGTAAATAGAGCATCATCTCTAGAGGAATCCACTTTTAATATTCCTAAATTATTGAGAGAAGAATTCAATTTAAAGTAATATAACTTTAAAATTGTATATAAATTATAGAAAAAGGTAAATTTAAAAAAGAAACTAGATGATAAACTCCTCACGCTCTACTCTACGGGCGTGAATACCCAAGTCTGCGACCTTAAAGCGGCGGCCTCCGTAAAGCTCCGCCTCGTCCTCCCCTATATAGAGGGACGAGGCGATGCGACCGAGTGCGTCGCTCTTCATTATACCGCTGCCACTGGCCGCCCCCACGTATATCATGCCGGGCGCAGGGGCGACGACCGGGATGCCATCGAAGCTGTTGATAGCGTACTGGCCAGCCCACATGTTCACAGGTCTGACATCCTTGAAGCAGGGGAAGTACTCCACGAGCACATGGTAGATGCCTTCCGTGTAGTAGCCCTCCTCCGGCTGGGGGTCGTCCTCTAGTCCAAAGCGCCTACCCAAGTTGTCGGCGCAACCCACCCATATGCTCCCCTCAGACACCTCGGCCTTCAGGTACACCCCCGACTTGGGGAGCACTGTGAGAGGCATCGCGCCGTACTCGTTCAGCCCCTTCACCTCGAAGAGGCTACGCAGCCTCGGGTCCTTGAATACGAAGATATGCCGCTTCTTCGGCCGCATCATGGCGTCGAACCCTATAGGGTTCAGCAGCTGCTCGGCCCAGACACCGGTGGCAACCACGGTGGTGTCGGCCCTGATCTCTCCTTTGCTTGTCTCGGCGCCTTTTATTTTGATATCCTGCCAGACAAAAGGCTCGCCGGGAATCCCCAGTTCCTCTTCGGGCTCAACGATTAGTTTCTTCGCCTCGGCGCCGTAGATCACCTCTCCCCCCTCCTTGAGGAACATCCTCTCGTAACATCGGACCAGGGAGTCCGCGTCTATGCTGCCACACTTTACGCCCTGCATAGCCACGTCGATGGGCTCGAGGCCCAGTATCTCTGCCTCCTCGCCCGTGAACTCTGTGACGAGACCCGGGATCATGCTGGTGAGCTCCTCATAGAAGAACCCAAGCTCCACCCCCAACTTCGCCATAGAGTCAAGGACAGGCTTGAGGCGATGGTGCTGCGCCTCGCTGAAGAGCCAGAGGTAGCCTATGTGATCCAGCTTCAGGTCGTAGCCCAGGTCGTGCTGGAAGTGGTTGAACGCGTCGATGGTCGAGTCGGCTAACAAGTAGTTGGTCTTCGAGGTGAAGACGTTCCTGAAGGCTCCCTCGCTCTTGGCGCTGTTCCCCTGCCCGGGGCCGCCGAGCTTGTCTATGAGTATTATATTGTCGTCTGGTTTCTTTCGCTTCATGTGGTACGCTGTGCTGAAGCCGAGGACGCCTCCGCCGATTATTAGAACATCACAATTCATTGTTGAGACCCCAAATTAAGCTTAATTTACGTAACGCTGTCATTGCTTTCGTATATAACGTTTTAGAGCGACCCATTCACCTAATACGACATATACCGAATTACGGGGTAGCTCTCTCAACGGGTTCCACCAAGCTTCGCTACAAGAAATCCTAGAAAGATACCGAAGACCCCAAAAATGAAACCAACACGAGTCCCGCTACTAATGTTGGTGACGACTAGAACGACGACGTTGCTCTCCACTCCGCTGAACCAGACGGATATGCCGTACAAGATGGATGCCCCCATGGAGACAGCCGCCGAGGCGAAGAGCCCAGCCGCGAAGCCGCCAAGACCCTCCTTACTAGAGCCGAAGTAGCATCCTACTGCGCAGCTTACCGCAGCAGCGAAGACTTCCAAAGAGCCACGCCACAATACAAAGCCTAAGACGCCTCCTAATACAAAGCCGGAAGCCAGCACGCGGTAACTCACTTTCACGAACTTCAGCCGACTCAGCCTAACACCCGCCACGAAGTAGACGATGACCGAACCGGTGAGCCCCACTAGAAACCAGATTTCCCACAGGATACGTGACCCTGGGATCATACCAGTCTCGATGGAGTTTGTGATCACCGCCACACTGCTCCTATCCGCCACGAAGACCTTATCACCCATGGACGTCACCGCGATGTCCACCACATCCGTCCCTGCATCATACACCCAGAGGGGAGCAGAACGGGAGCCGTAGAGGAAGTATACGGTCCCCTCGACATCCAAGGCGATGGTGTACGAGCCGAAGGGAGGAGACCAGACGGACTTTATGGCTCCTGCTGCTCTGAGCTCTCTCTCAGCCACCTCCCCCATGGTCTCAGTGAGAACCGACGCCTTGCCTTCACTTTCATACACGACAACCTTTGAGCCGTCGCTCGACATGGACACGGAGGTAACCGGAGACGCCGCCCCCCACTCCCAGATCGCCTCGCCGTCCTCCAACGCCAACGAGAGGACCCGGCCGCCCCCTGAGGGATCGCCGCCTCCAACGGCCAAACGCGAGATCTGGGATAGGCAGAGGACTCCATCAGTCATCTTCGTGGATGACACCCAGATCGGTTGAGGTTCGCCTATGTCGAAGAGGTAGACCCGCCCCGAGGCGTCCACGGCGGCCATGTACTTGCCATCATAGGATATCTCCGCCGCGACGTTGCTTGTACCAGTCGAGTACTCCCAGAGTAGCCCCTCCTTGTCGGAGAGCAGGAGGATGCGCCCGTCGACCGAGGCCAGCATGTAAATTATCGGGGGAATGCCTCCTGAGGAGTGAATCCCAAGTATACGGCCATCTGGTATGTGCTGGCTCCATCTAGGTGTGTTCACGCCAATGCCAAGGGAGCGGAACAGGTAGACGGTGTGGTTCACATCCATGGCGAGGACATAATCTCCCTCTCCGGACACGAGGACAGAAGCTAACCCTGAGCTCCCTCTATACACCCACTGGGGTAAGGTCTTGCCCCTCTGATAGTAGGAGATGGTGCCGTCACTCGTCCCAACGGCTAGGGAGTCGCCCCAGTTTGAGATATCGAAGCAGGTTATGTCTTCCTCGCTCAGAACTGTAAGGGTTGGCTTCCTCTCCCGGGCGGTGTGATTAAAAACGAGGTAAGCTAGACCTGACTCCAGAAGCACCAACACGAAGAGGGCTAAGATAGTACGTCGGTTCATATGCTGGTTCAACTCATGCGTTTACCTAGATAATCTTCAGTAAGTAGAGTGATAGAATGATATCATTTACTATGCAGACAACATTTTTTCATATACTGAAGAGGTACTCACCCCCCCCTCAAGAGCAGCGACACTGAGCCATAGTACCTCGCGTAAAGACCGGGCTCCTGTGAGCGTAGCCAGTTAGAGTGGTTAGAACGGTTCCTCGATTATCTTGTATATCAACGAGGTGAACCTCTCATCCTCGCCCCGTGAAGGGAGCCTGAAGCCGGCGAACCTAGACACACGCCTCAAGTCACGGATCACTGTTCTATCTCTTCCATCCATGCCCTCATCGAACCCCACACCTAGGTATATAGACCATGGAACCCCAATCACTACCCCACATATATATCACAAGCACCAACCCCAAGCACACCAGACAATTTTTTTCCGAAGATTCCCGTTAACACGGAACAAGCTAAGCCCGAAAAACGGCACACCAAACACATGCACACCATTCGAACAAACGAACAAGATCTCCCACTCCCCACAGCATGCGGCGGCGCAGACCCACGGCACACGGCAAACGCCGCTAAAACTATCCTCGGCGCAGCCGCGGCAGCAGCCGCCCCACCCGTCCCATATACTCGATGTACTCGTCGCCGAACTCGTCGATCAGCATCCTCTCCTCCCTCGGGATACGCCTGTAGTTCACCCAGACAGAGAAACCGAAGAACAACGCCACCAACAAGTCAAGGGACACCATAATCAAACCGAACGTGTAGACGAAGATACAGAGATACATCGGGTGCCTCACATACCCGTACGGACCAGACGTCACCAG
>JAFGTA010000155.1 GCA_016934355.1 Candidatus Bathyarchaeota archaeon
CCAGCACCGTAGAGTCGTAGCGGTCCGGCCCCGACACCACGGAGAGCATCAGCGCCGCCTCCCTAACAGCCTTCGCCATGCACCCGATCTTGTCCAGGCTGTTCGCGTAGTCGATGAGCCCCCACCTGCTCGTCCTGCCGTAGGTGGGCGTGACGCCGACGACGCCGCAGAAGCTCGCCGGGCAGCTGATGCTGCCGCCGGTGGACTCGGAAATGGCGAGGTGAGGGAAGTCGGCCACCGCGGTGAGCACCGCGGCCCCGCCTGAGCTTCCCCCTGGGCTCCGCTCAGGGTCGTGGGGGTTCACCGGCACACCGTAGGGGGTGTTCACGTTGAAGGTACCGAAACCGAACTCGTCCTGCGACGTCTTACCGATGATGGATGCGCCCTCGTCCCTGCACTTGGAGACCACGGTGGCGTCGAAGGGTGGTGTATAGCCTGCGAGTATCGCTGAACCGGCGGTCGCGGGCATCCCCTTGACGCAGACGTTGTCCTTGACCGAGACCGCGTAGCCGTCGAGCCTGCCACCGTTCTGCCTGTCCAGCGAGTCTGCGACGTGGTTGAACACACGGTACCTCTCGTCGATGGCGCGTACCCGTTCCAGTACGTTCACTGTATGCGGGGCCCCCTGAAGTACCGTTCTTCTCTGTGCCCTGTGTTGGCGAGGGGGGCCCACTCCCAGAGATGGGACTCGTCCTCCCTGAGCACGTCCTCGATCTCGACGGGGTGGTAGCTGGGCTCTACGCCTTCGGTGTCCACCTCGTCCAGCTCCCTGAAGGCATCAAGGATCACCTTTAGCTGCTGCTCGTACCGGGCCAGCTCCTCGTCTGTGAGTTTTAGATGGGCTGCCTCGGCGACTCGGCGAACCGTGTCGCGGTCTATGCCGTCAGACAGCGGTGCACGCCTCCATCGGGGGATTAAAAACAGGGCTAATACTCAGAGGTGAAGCATGCGGCCGGATTAATACATTCACCCGTCAACATTTCACCCCGACGCCACCCTAGACGCCGCAACTTAATATAAGACTTACTGTGTGACGCAGAGACAAAGATCAGGCACTGAATGGGTTGCGGCCGCTTATGCAGTAGGTGCAGATGTGCTCAGGCGGCAGCCCCACAGCCTCCAGTATATGCGCCTCGTCGTTGTACCGCACCTTCCTGATGCTGGGCAGCCCATCCGACACCAGGTCACCTATCTCCTCCAAGCTCCTGCCCTTATACGGCTTGGCGGCCAGGGGCTTGTCAGGCGGGTCGCTGAAGCACGGGTAGAAGATGGGGGCGTAGCTCACCAGGAACTCGACCTCCCGCGCCCCGGCCTTCAGCAGGTTCTGGGCGACGGACTCGCTCACGGTGCCTCGGACGATGCTGTCGTCGGTGATGATCACCTTCTTGCCGTCCACGGTCTCCTTGATTATGTTGTGCTTCAGGTCCGAAGCTATCTTCCTGAACGCGGGGTCGTCTATGATGTACGTGCGCCCCATGTACGCGTTCTTGATGACGCCCTCGTCCGCCGTCACGCCGAGCCCCTCCGCTACGCCTGTGCAGACGCTCCTCCCAGAGTCAGGCACCGGGATGACCACCAGTTCCTTTAGGCCCCCCTCACAGACCCCGTACTCCTCTCTGAGCCCGTGGAGCTTCACGAGGGCGCGTCCCAGCGCCTTCCTCGCCCTGTGAACGGTCCTGCCCTCGATTACAGAGTCTGGGCGGCCGAAGTACACCCACTCGAATACGCAGTGAGCCGGCCTCGGCTCAAGCACACGGGTCTCCTCCATGCCCGCCTCGTCCACCCGGATCAACGAGCCCGGGGTGACGTCCCTGCGGAGCCTGAAGTGCTCCCCCATGTTCTCCATGACGTCGATGGGCGCAGACTCGCTGGCCACGTAGGTGCCCACGTCGTTGGCGGCAAGGTATAGGGGCCTCACGCCCCGCTCGTCCCGCGCCGCGTAAACCGCGCTCCTCCTCTTCACCCTGTCCCAGACCGCGGCGACGAGGCTGTAGTAGCCATCCCTGTGGCTCTTCATTGTCTCCGCGAGGGCGCCGCAGAACTCCAGCCCCTCCCCCAGGTAGCGTAGTATGGTTGTTTTCACGGCCTCCTCGTTGGTGCCTCCCGCCCTGGGCAGGTACCCGTCCAGTGCTACGCTGAACGCGTACCTCTCGTGAGACGTGCATTCCAGCGGGGGGTAGCCGTTGTCCGCGTTCTCGCCGCTGGCGCAGCCGATGATGGCGTAGTCGTTTGGGTGCATGAACGATTTGAACTGCTCGCCGAAGACGCCGCTTGCCAGCCCCCTCCCCTTCCATGTGCGGAGGCTGTGGTCGCTTGTGGCGGTTAACCCGCTGCTCTCCTGGCCCCTGTGTTGGACCCCGTAGAGCAGGTAGAGGCTCTTTGTGGAAGCGTTGACCGTGGAGTATACGCCTATGACGCCCTGCATGGGCGTACTGATTCCTATAAACATAAAAGACGTGCCCCGGCGTATTTGCGTCACCCATGCAACATAGCATGGTTGGGCAACGGCGCCCCCAGTCACCTTTTATATAGACGCCGCCAACGCATCGCCATGGAAACCCCGGAACTCAGGAAGAGGATCGAGGAAGCCATCGCCCTGCTAGAGAACTACAGGAGCTTCGGCCCCATGGTGGGCGAGGGCATAGAGGCGTTCAGACGCATCGACGCGTGCGTCGAGGAGCCCACCCCCGAGCGCGTCGCCGAGGCGAGGACCCTATTGGATAAGCTGAACAGCGAGATAGGCCCCTACCAGAGCTACGTGCCCTCGGTAGCACTTGTACTGCATGAACTCACAGAGTGGGTCAAGGGCCAGTAGTCTTCCCGCCGGCTTCCAGGTAGGCGCTCATCCTCGACGTGATGAACGCGGCGTAGTACTCGGGGTCTCTATCTGCGTCCACGCCGTTCACGTAGTCGCTGTAGATGCTGTACGCCTCCTCGTCGCCCAGCTCCCGTAATGCGCTGAGCACAGTCTCCTTCCCGATGTCGGCGACGCCGTGGACCACGGCGAGGAACTTCGCCGCCTCCCCCGCCGAGACCCTGAGCAGCTGGGGGCGGTCCCTGAACCTACCAACGTTGGCCAATATTTTTTCGGCTCTCCACGCCGCGAGGTCCCGTGGGTCGTACCTTGGGATGAGTTGGGCGATCTCCTCGCCGTAGATCACCCTGTGGTTGGCGAGGAAGTCGGGCTGGTAAAATGTCAGGAACTTTAAGCCGTAGCCCTTCCCGATGGGGTCCCCAAGCTCCTCAACTGTGACCCAAGGCATGTCGACGAGGAGGATATCCATGCCCTCGACGCACCTCTTCACCTCCTCTAACAGGCGCTTCATTATATCGCCGTCGCCGGTTCTGAGAACCGCGAGGAGGTCGAGGTCGCTGATGCCCGGCTTGAAGTCTCCCCTCACGTATGAGCCGAAGAGTATGAGGCTATATAGTTCTGCGGTGAGGGCGTCGTCGCCTTCGATAACCCGCTTGATGCAGTTGAACGGCTCTTCCATGGATATGAGTCGGGGTTAAAGTAGAAAAGAGGTTTCTTAGGGGCTCAGCCTCATCGCCTTCCACGGCGAGAGGAGGAACGGCGGCAGGTACGCGGCGAGGTTGCTGAACGGCAGCACCTCGGGCTTCAGCCGTATCCCCAGCGAGTCCGCCATGAAGTCCCTCCGCGCCTGTATCCGGTCCCACGCACCGGGGTACGCTGCTGCGAAGTCGGCGCGCAACTTCGCGTCTGCGAGGGCTATGCCGTCCTCCATGTTAGACGTGAAGTACGGTGTGCCCGTGGCGGGTATCACGTCCACCTGCAGCGCCATGCCCGACCTGAGCCTCTGCAGGGAGCCGCGGCTGATGGGGCTGTTGAGCCACTCGTCGAGGTGTATCAGGTGCCCCGGGTTCAGGTTCACCCCGTAGAACGGGTCGCCGATCCTGTCATGCACTGCTTTGTAGAGTGCGCCGCCCTCGACGCCTACACCCACGAGCCTGTACCAGTCGGCGACGGCCTCGAAGTACGGGGCCACTAGCTTGGGCACGTAGTCCCTGACCTCGGCGTGTAGCTGGGTCTCGTCATCCACCACCCAGCCCGCCCTGCATGTAAGGGCGCCCCAGGCTCCGTAGGCTGTTGTGAACGGGTCGCCTTGCTCGATCTCTCTGCTGGAGGGGCTGGGTAGCCCCATGAAGGCGCGTGGCCCCGAGCTGAGCATGAGGTGGCAGCTTAGTGGGATTCCGTTGAGCTTCATGAGCCTGACGGCGTCGTGCTCCGTCATCCCCGGCTCGATGTTGAAAACCACGTCGCTCACTGCCTGGGACGTGTGACAGGACGCGTACTCGAACCACGCGAGCTGGTCGACCTCGTTCAAGGCCCTCAGCCCCTCGGTGGGGTGCATCAGCAGCGCGTTGGCGTTCACCACGTTGAGGTGCCCTACCAGCGTCCTCAGGGCGTCGACGATGTAGGACGGCGCCTCCAGCCTGTGCTCGGGGCTCTGCGTCTCCTGCTCCGTGAAGTACTTCCACCCGAGGACGCCCACCCTGCCCCCCGCCTCTATCCCGGCTTCGCCGAGTATGTCCTCGACGGGGCGTGTGCCGTCCCGTGGCTGAGCCATGAGGCTGAAGCTCTGGTACAGCAC
The DNA here is from genome assembly GCA_016934355.1 of Candidatus Bathyarchaeota archaeon. The sequence continues at coordinate 4,614 of JAFGTA010000155.1, forward strand.
CGGCGTCAGGCTCTCCTTGACCGGGGAGACGGGGAAGTACCCGAGCCCCTCGTGGCCCATCACCAGCGACGCTTTCCTCGTCGCCACGTCGAGCACGAGCATGGACTCCTCGAAACGGGGGTCGTAGCCTGTGAGGTAGGCTAGGTTGGCGGCGTGCTCCCTGTCGCCGTACACCACCAGCGCGTTGAGCCCCTCCTTGTCCGCCTTCTCGTACAGCTTCTCCAGCCTGGTCTGGTAGGTCTCGCCCCCGATTCTGGGCTCCTTCTTTGGCATCCCGAACTCGGGGAGATCGAAGTCCGCTAGCTTGACGCCCGTCATGCAATCACGGTATATCTCTTGGGTCGGGTATTTAGACTATAGTAAACATTCTTCACCCTTACACACGCGATAAGCATGTTGTGTGGATGGTTCGAGATCGTTTGAATGCTGATCCTGATCGTCTTACAGATTAGCCCTGCATACTGGTGCCGATACGACCGTTGAATGATTCGAGGTAGTGCCGGAAGTTATCTTGGGATTCTTGATACGTTGTCGTCTCTAGGAACGCGATGTACGTGAACATGTAGACTCTGTTTGATCGGAGGGATGGCCATGGTTCGCACCATACACAGGTGGTCGCTATGAACCGGGCGCCTCCAGGGCGGAAGCTCTCCTCCGTGAACGTGAATGTCTGGCAGAGCATCTCGTAGCCGTCTTGTTCAGACGTGAGCAGCTGGTACTTTTCGTCGACGTGGCAGCCCCAGCTATCAACCGACTCATAGAACTCGGCTAACATCGTCTCCAAGTCGGGCGTCGACGTCTCGGTGCTCCACATGACCATCACGTTGTTCCATGTTCCCTCCCAGTATTTCTTGAATTGAACCCCGCCTCCGAATTCGTTTGGACCCGTGCTTGGGTCCGGGTCCCCCCAGTCATAATAATCGTATAATTGGGGGTAGACGATGGAGAAGCCGTAGCCAGTGAATCTCGCATATCCGAGGGGTAGATCGCCCCTGTTCAGCCAGAGGTTAGCCCCCGTAGCCGCCCCAACTACGATCACTGCCAGGTATATCGACTTAAGGCTGGGCGCCTGTGACGTTGTGGTTTTCAATTCATCCATCTTCATCGCCTCAAATATACTGGAGGAGCCTCGGATACCCCTTCTTCAAAACCTCGTACCTTGCGCAGAACCCCCAGAGGACGACAAGCCCAACGAGCCAGAAGCCGATGGTCGACAGGAGGCCGAGGTGGAATGGCGCCTCAACCATCGAGAGCCTAAGCCTATAGAGCCACAGGTGGGTGAGGTAGAAAAACAGGGGGCCCCTTCCGAAGGTGTGTATGGCCCCCGAGACCCCCCTTTCCGTCCACCCTCTCTCGGTGACGAAGATGCCCGCAGCCATGAAGATGCAGGTCCCTCCGAGGGTCCAGAGTAGGAATGCTACGCTGGGCGGGTACTTGGAAACGTAGAGCCAGTCCAAAACGTTGTTGCTCCACCGTCTTATCAGGTTCCCGTAGCCGTTGAACAGCCTCACCATAAAGAACAGTGCGATAGACGAGACGCCAGCCGCGGCTAGAGGAAGCTTGAGCTTCGTGATGCTTCCCCTTTCTCGATTGTGGAGCAAGGCGCCGAAGACCCAGCCTAGGCCCATGACCCCGACCCAGGGTATCACTGTGTACAGGGAGAAGTATGGATACCATGTGAAGCCGGGCTCGAAGAGAACCCTTGTCAGGTAATGGCCCCACGCGACGTCCATGGGTATGAAACTATGGTTGAACCACTGCTGGTTTAAGACTGTGAAGAGCGAGGCAGCGAGGATCACAGCCGGCGGCAGCCTACGTGCTACGCTGAAGATTATCAGGCTGACTCCGATAGCGGCGATGACGCCGAAGTAGTATCTAGGAAAGTCGAAGGCTGGGGACACGACCAGGGCCTCGAACAGCAGCAAAACGAGGCCCCTCTTGATGATGTGCAGCGTTATCGTCTGTTCGCTGTCCCCCCTATTCAACCTGTTATTAACTGAAAGAGCTAGGCTGTTACCGCTGAGGAAGACGAACGTCGGGGCGCACCAATGGGTGATGAACCTGGAGAGGAACAACGCTGAGCCTAGGTCGGGGTTCCTAAATGGGTACATGTAGGGGCTCTCTCCTCCTCCATGGATCTCCATCCAGAACATGGAGACGTGGTCCCACGCCATAAGCATCATGACCAACCCCCTCGTGAAGTCGATGAAATGGAGTCTGCTGGATGATGGTTTCTGTGTGCTCTGCATGGCATTTCACGTCTGTATGGGTTGTTTTTTGGTGTAGAGCATATTACTGGTGTATGTGAAACTGGTTTCCAACCGTGCTCAGAGGGCTTCTCTGGAGGGTGGGGCGTTTACCTGGTATGGACAGGTCTGTGGGCGCGTCTAGCGACGAGATAGATTATTGCCATCGAGAGTAGCAATGACAACGCTGGGAAGCCCGGTATGGGGGTTTCTTGGTTGTCTTCCATGTGGGATTCATCGGGTTCGCTTGGTGGGGTGGTCTGGGTGTCTGTGTCTGGTTGATGCCATGTCAGCGTCTCGCAGTCAAGTATCCAGGTATCGCCGAGGCTCTGCCCATTCTCGCTGAACCCCCCGAAGAGCACTGCAACGTGGTTGATGGGATCGTACGCCATGCCTACGCTGCCTCTCTTGGATGGTTTGACGGTTTGCTGGGCTCTCTCCCATGTCCCATCCTCTACGCCGTAGACCCATGTATCATCATAGTCCACGGCCCCGTGTCCCCCGAACAGGATTATCCTGTTCTCCGTCGAGTCGTAGACGATGTGGCCCCAGTATCTTCCCGGCGGTTTGGAGGTTGAGCGGTGTTCAGCCCAAGACTCGTCGGCTACGTCGTATTCCCATATGTCTCCCCCGTATCCATGGCTGGTCATGACGCCGTTCGAGAAGATGCTCCAGTGCCCCGGGTACATCAGGAGCTGGCCAGTTGACTCCGCGTAGACCATGTAGTGGCCGTACTGCCCGAGGGGAGAGTCGTCTGGGTGCTGTCTGATCCAGTTTTCTTCTCGGAAGCTGTATATCCATGTGTCCTGTAGGTGGGTGTCGTTCTGGAGGTACCCCGAGTAGAGCACCATGACGTCGTTCTCCGGGTCGTAGGCTAAGCTGGAGTCGCTTCTACGGCTTGGGTGGTCGGCTGGGTGTAGCTGGGTCCATGTGCTTGTCTCGAAGTCGAAGATCCATGTGTCGTCGATCCTGTCGTTGGTTGACCAGCCTCCGAAAATGAAGAGCTGGTGTCTTACGGGTATGTAGGCTAGCATGGTGTTGAATCTTGGGGGTGGGTCGCCGTGGGTTTCTAGTTGGGTCCATGTGTTGGACTCGGGTCTGTAGCTCCAGAGTTCGCCGTAGAAGCTGTATCCGCCTTGCCAGTGGGCGCCGCCGTAGAGGATTATTCGTTGGTCTACGGGGTCGTATATCATTCTGGGTCCGATCCTGTTTTCGGGTGCGCCCGATGCCAGTGTGGGTGAGGTTACGAGTATTATGATTAGGAGTAGTGTCTTTTTGGACATCTCTTAGTCTGAGTGTTTTATGGTTGTGTTGATAAAGCCTCGTAAGGTTGGATGGTTGGGTCGCAGTAACATTCGTTAGGTATTGTGGCTTTTTTTGGATATCCAGACATTGTTAGTGGCAGCGGACGGAGTCCAGGTAGAACTTGAACTTGTTGAAAAGTTCGGGTCCGTCATAGATCGGATCCACAGTATACCACTCTTCATAGTATAGCGCTATCATCCTTCCAGAGTCCTCGCAGTACCAACCCCCCACGACACCCCAGATAATGGTCTGCAGGCGTTCCCCCGCAACTATTTGAGTGTAATTGAAGAACTGGTAGACTACCTCGTGACCTCTGACTGTTAAGGTACCAACTGATCCTGCGGATACTTCGATCTCTCTGCCGCGTCGCTCCGCAGCCGACTCGGCTTTCGTGTAGAACAGGTTCAATACTTTCCCGAGATTATCGGGCCGTCCGCATGCGATCCAGAGCAAGCCCGACTGTTCGAAGTACCCTTCTCGTCCAGGTCTCTCGATCTCCACGTTACCCGAATACCAGCCCACCTCCCCCCAGTCTTCCGATGCCGTCCTTGAGCCGTCTCTTACCTCGCTCCCGTCGTCGTTTATGGGGACCTTCCAGGGGTCGAGGTAGTCTGGGTAGAGGAAGGATATCCCGTAGTCGGAGAATGTTGCGTAACCTTTCGGGGGAGGAAAGAGCGAGTGTCTGGAGTTCCACATTCGTGATGGCTACCAGAGTCAGTGCGATGATTATTAGCCATCTATCTCCAATCATCGGAGCCCTGGTTCTATCCTCCGTCAATGTCGGCTATTCCATCGGTTTCTAGAGGAATAGTATGTGGAGCATATTACTCCTGTATCTGAAACTAGTTTCCAAATTGTTAGGTTATTGCCGTCATTTTCCATATACGTGTGCTCACGTGACATCCACAGAATTTATCAGCGTTTCGAGGTAGTCAGTGAGTTCATGATCATCCAAGTTTTCAGTGCTGAGGTAAGTCACCATGTAATAGCGGCCGGCGGCGTCGTCCCTCCAAGAGCCCAGCACACCCTTGAAGGAGGTTCCGCCTCGATCTATTACGTTAAAGAACCTGCAGCATAGTTCACGGCCGCTCTCCGATGTGGAGTTGAAATGCTCTCCACCTGTAACCTCGTCGGGGCTATTCTCGAAACTCTGGAAGAACCTGTCCGTGAACCTAACCGTGTTCTGGTATGCACTCGTCTCGTTCCAGAACACCTCCATGTAAGCGAACAAGGGGTCTTCAGAGATCATCCCCTGCACGAAGCCGGACTCCGTGGACGCCGAGGCGCTGCCGAAGTTGTCCTCCCTGAAGCTCATGCCTTGAGGATGCTTGAAGGTGAAGCCGTAGCCGGCGTACGTCTCGAACCCTCGCGAACTCACCGGCTGAAAGCCTTCATCTTTTTCCCCCTCGTTCATGCTTGATGGAATGAGGAGCTCTCGGGAGTTCCAGAGGGTTAAACCAGTGATGATCAATACGACGACGATGAGCCACCTGTCACCCAAAACCCACGGCTTGTCACTTTTCTCCGTCATTCACGCATCCACGAGTCCCGGGGAAGTGTGCTACGAAAAGCATATCACTCCTGTATCTGAAACCAGTTGCCAACAGATTATTTGAGGAAGATGATGTTGCCCATTCCGCGTCTGCGGCGCTCGACGTAGCCTCTGCTCTCCAGGAGGTCGAGAGCCCTGCTGACGTTGGATTTGGATACGCCCGTTATCTCGCTTAGCTCGCTCTGCGGGACTATCCCGTCTGAGTCTAGGACCGCTCTGAACACCTTCTGCTCGTCCTCCTTCAACGTGGGGATGATTGCCTTGTACTCCTCTATCCTCTGTTTATAGGGGGGCTCGACTGGCTCCGACCCGTCGCGGAGCAGCAGGTACATCGCGCTCAGCCCCGAGAGGAAGGCAGCCACTATCACCATGGCCAAGTCGTAGACGGTGTAGTCCCTGAGGACCTGGCTGAACGCCGTCTCCTGGCCTTCGAGGTAGACGTGGATCTCCGTGGGGTTCATGAGTTTGAGGGCTATGACGAAGATGGACGCCACGAAGATGCCTGCGGCTACGAGCGTCCACGCGTCCTCAGCGACTCTTCTCAAGGTCTTCCTCCCCAACGCATTATTCCTTCAGTCGGTACTAATGATTATCTCCTCGATGAGTATCACCCTCCCATCCTCGTCGAGCACAACCGCCCAGAGCTTGTCCTCGGCTGTCATGGTGAACCCGCGGATCACTGTCGACATGTCTCTGTCGAGTATAGTCGTGACTACTCCGTTGATGCCGAAAGGCTTGTCGTGTATCTTCGACAGCACCCTCACGTCTCTTATGGCGAAGCGTAGCATCGGGTACGCATGGTCCAGAACGGTTGGGTCCCGGAGGTACTCGCCCAGATGATTGATGGCCACGGAGACGCCGGTCTCTGGGACGTAGACGTTGTAGCCGCCGGTCTCTGTGCGCTCCAGCGTGAAGTTCTGTTTATATGAAGGGACGGCCACGGTGAAGGTGTCCGCGTAGGACACGAACCAGCTGTGGACGGCTCCACGCGGCAGCGTGTAGTTAAAGACCTCACGGCCACAGTAATACTCCGCCACCCACACCGTGTCATCCGATTTCTCGCCTGCCTTCCCCATGGTTACGTGGTGGATAATCTGGGGTTCAGGCTCAGTGTACCTAGTTGTGACGTACGCCAGCGTCGAGCCAGCTACCAGCAGCGCGGCTATCAACAGGACTCTTTTCCTGTTTTCGGTGAGTTGTATGGTATTTTCCCCGGGTCTGATATTCGTTGAAAAAGGTTATAGTGATTATATATGAAAACAGTTTCCAACCATTGTCTGAGTCCATGATGGCCGGTGACTGGGACTCATTCATACGTTACGATTAGTTAGCCTGCGCTGCTCCTAACCGACTTATAGGGTTAAAGACATAGTCACGGTGATCTGCGGTGACTAGTTACTTCATCGGCGTGGACAGCGGCACTCAGGGCACCAAGACGGTGGTCGTGGACGCTGAGGGAAAGGTGCTTGGCAGAGCATCAACCGGGTACGGCCTCATCGAAGGGCTGCCCCACGGCCACATGGAGCAGCGCCCCGAGACGTGGGCCGAAGCCATGAAGCAGACCATCCGCGGGGCGCTTATGGACGCGGACGCCGACCCAAGGAACGTGGACGCCATAGGCGTGAGCGGCCAGCAGCACGGGTTCGTCCCCATCGACGGCGATGGCGGGGTGATCAGGCCCGCGAAGCTGTGGAACGACACCAGCACAGCCGAGGAGTGCCGCAGCCTCATAGAGGCGCTGGGCGGCGTCGACGAGGTCATCAGTCTCACAGGGAACGGCATCCCGCCGGGGTTCACGGCGGGCAAGATATTGTGGCTGAAGCGCCATGAGCCGGGGAACTACGCGAGGCTGAGGCTGGTCCTCCTGCCCCACGACTACCTGAACTACGTCCTCACCGGGGAGGCGTCCATGGAGTACGGCGACGCCTCAGGCACCGCGTTGATGGATGTACACAGACGCGAGTGGTGTAGAGAGGTCATAGACGTCATCGACCCAGAACTCATCGAGTGGCTCCCCGAGCTGAGGCGTAGCGACAAGCCGGCCGGGTTAATCAAAGGAGACGTCGCGTCCGAGCTCGGGCTCCGCGACGACGTTCTAGTCTCGGCGGGGGGAGGCGACAACATGATGGGCGCCATAGGCACCGGGAACACGTCGCCGGGGAAGGTGACAGTGAGCCTCGGGACGTCGGGCACCATATACGCGTACTCAGACACACCCGTGGTAGACCCCAGGGGCGAGGTGGCCGCGTTCTGCGACTCCACAAACGGCTGGCTGCCCCTCGTCTGCACAATGAACGTCACCGTAGCCACCGAGCTTGTCAGAGGAATGCTTGGGCTCAGCCACGGCGAGATGGAGAAAGCCGTCACAGGTGTTCAGCCGGGTAGCGGCGGCCTCGTGCTGCTGCCTTACCTCACGGGTGAGCGCGTCCCCAACGTACCAGACGGGAGGGGCGTCCTCTACGGGTTGACGCCCTCGACATTCGACGCGGGGCACATGGCCCGCAGCGCAATGGAGGGAGCCACCATGGGGCTGAACTACGGCCTCAACAGGATGAGGGAGCTGGGCATCGAACCCACCGAGATCAGGCTCACGGGAGGAGGGGCGCGAAACAAGGCGTGGAGACGTATCGCCGCCGACGTCTTCGACACGGAGATAGTGACGCTGAGGGAGGAGGAGGGGGCGGCCTACGGGGCGGCGTTACAGGCAATGTGGGCCCAGAGGCTGCAGATGGGGGAGCGGGTTTCGATGAGCGAGATAACGGACAGTCTCGTCGAGGTGGACGAGGCGAGCAGGGTGAAGCCGATCAAGGAGAACGTCGAGACCTACGGGAGGCTGCAGGGCAGGCAGGACCGGCTGATGACGCTGCTCAGGGGCTATTTCTCAGAGTAGTTATATCGGGCGTCCCCGGTACCTTAGCACCGAGAGTGCCAGCCTTGAAGATGAGGGAAGAGTTAACGGAGTACCTGGAGAGCCAGAGGGAAGGCGTCGTCGGCTACCTGAGGGAGCTCATCGCTGTGGACACACATGTCCCGCCGGGCATCAACTACGACAGGATATGCCGAGTCATGGCTGACAGGTTCAGCGACATGGACTGCGAAGCAGAGATACACGAAGCCACAGAGCCTTACCTTGAGGCGTCAGGCGCCGAGTTCATGGGGCTGAAGGGGTCGCGAAGCAACGTCGTCGCCACGCACAGGGGAGAGGGCGGCGGCCCGACGCTTCACCTGAGCGCCCACATAGACACGGCACCCTACGACCCCGCGGGCTGGACGGTGGACCCCCTCGGCGGCGAGCACACCGAGACCAACCCCTACGGGGTGAGCCCGCTGGACCGAGGCGGCGGATACGTCTGGGGCAGGGGCGCCTGCGACGACAAGAGCATGTGCGTCGCCATGACCTACGCGTTGGAGGCGCTGCGCGAGCTCGGAGTCAAGCTCAAGGGCGATCTGGTTCTGACGGGTAACTGCGACGAGGAGATCGGCGGCGTCGCCGGCCTCGGCTACCTCATAAAGGAGGGGATAGTCGAGGCGGATTACGGGGTGCAGCTGGACGGCGACGTGTACAAGATGGGGCTCGCAGCCCAGGGGCGCACAAGGTTCCTCGTGAAGACCATTGGCAAGTCGTACCACGGCCAGATACCGGTCCTCGGCGTCAACGCCATAGAGAAGATGAGCAAGATCAACGTCGCCCTCGACAGGTACTGGAGGAACGTGCTGCTGCGTAGGCAGATGGCGGTGCCCGGGCTCAGCCTCCCCGAGGGGCTCGCTGAGGTAGGCATAGACAAACTCACCGCCATGCTCAACATAGGCACCATAAAGGGAGGCGTGCAGGGCGCGACGGTGCCCGACAGCTGCGAGGAGGAGGTGCTCAGGGGCATGATCCCGGGCGAGACGGTGGTTGACGTGAAGCGTGAACTCGTCGACGTCATCGAGGGAGTCAGGGCCACCGACCACGACCTGCGGTACACGGTGGACGTCATCAACAGCCGTGAGGGCTACGTCGTGGACCCGGGGCACCCGTTCATAGAGCGGAGCAGGGCTATAATGGCTGAGGCGCTGGGCAGGGAGCCAGAGTACTCTGGGAACCTGGCGAGCACAGACATGAACTATCAGGTCAACGACGGGGGGATGCCTTGCTTCACCATGGGCACGGGACACAGCTACACCCGGTACCACCAGAAGGACGAGTCGGTCTGCGTAGACGACGTGGTGAAGTGCGCCGAGATGCTCGCCCTGATCATCGTTGAAACACTGAGCCGTGCATAGAATGGGGTTAACCCTTTAACCGTTGAGCCGTTATCAGTGCCATTCTGATCAGCGGTGAACATGCGTTGGGCGAAGAGAGAGACGGCTCCCCCGGCCATTCAGTCCTCACGTCCATGCTGCTCTCCAACTACTCCATCTACCCTTACAGCATACTCGCCTCGGTCCTGCTCGTAGACATCGCCGAGAGCTTCGGCGCCAGCGTCGGAGTCGTGAGCCAGATCATGACCGCCTCGTCGATACTGGGCTTCCTGTCGGCCCTCAGCCTGGGGGCCCTGAGTGTCAGGTACAGCGCGAGGAGGCTGCTGCTGGCTGGGCTCCTGGTTCTGAGCCTGTCATGCCTTGGCACGGGCTTCTCCTCCAGCCTCGGCGTGCTGTTCATCGTATACCCGTTGAACGGGCTCGCCGCCAACATAGTGTTCCCGATGCTCGCGTCGCTGGTGGCCGAGTACTACCCGCCTGAGAGGAGGGCGAGGGTCATGGGGTGGGTTGGCTCGTCGGGCGGACTCAGCTACATGCTTGGGGCACAGGTAGCCGCCTACCTAGCCTCTGTTGGAGGGTGGAGGCTGGCCTTCTTGGGGTACGCCGCCTTGGTGCCTCTGGCCGCGTTCACGCTGGCGGCGGCGAGGCTCCCCGCGTCGGAGACCAGGCGAGGGGCGGCTAGCCTCAGGGACGGGTTCGAAGCCATCCGCGGCAGCCGCTCGGCCCTGGCTTCTCTGGCAAGCGTCATGCTCATGGGGGCGTCGACGCAGAGCATCTACGTCTACAGCTTCTCGTACCTGAGGGAGGTCCACGGCGTCTCGCTTGGGAGGATGTCGCTGATATACTCGGTTGCCTCTCTGGCTTTCCTTTTGGGGTCGCTCTACTGCGGCAGCTTCGCCGAGAGGCTCGGCGTTAAGCGGGTCATGGTCTCCGCGCTGGCCGTCGCCATCGCCACCCAGGCGGCCTACGCCTACCTTCCGCTGTGGGGGTGCGCCGCGGCGTTGGTGGTCGGCCACTTCTTCTTCTCCCTTCAGTACTCCGCGGCGAACACGCTTGTGCTGGAGCAGGTGCCCGCGTACAGGGGGAGCATGATGTCAATGGCTTCGGCCCTCGGCTTCCTTGGATACGCCTCGGGGACAGCGTTGGCGGGGGTGCTGCTGGCCTCCAGCGGATGGAAGTACTTCAGCGTGACCTATAGCCTCCTTGGCGTGACTGCTCTGGCTCTCTACTTCTTCCTCGTGGACGAAGCCGCGCCACATGGTTAACCCTTTAAACCCGTGGGACGAGCAGAGATCGGTGTTGTTTTGAAGGATCTCCGCAGCCAGAAAACCGTGAGAAACCCAGACGAGATGCTGGGGCACCTCAAGGGGACGACTCTGAAGCCCAGGTTCAGCGCCGGCGTCTGGTACTTCTACCCGGGTGCCAGCAGGTTTCACGACGCCTACGTGGACAAGGGGAGCATAGAGGACACGCTTAACAAGATCGCGTGGATGAGCGACGAGGGGCTCATCGACAGCGGCTTCGGCGTCGAGGCCCACTACCCCAACGAGGTGAACCCCGAGAACCTCCACCTCTACAAGGCGCTGGAGAAAGAGACTGGGATCAAATTAATCACCGCGATACCGTTCCTCTTCTACGACCGCCGCTACGAGTGGGGCAGCCTAAGCAACCCTGACGACGCGGTACGGCGGCACGCCATAGACAGGACGATAGAGGCGCTCAAGCTCAACAGAGAGCTGGGCACCGAGTTCGCCGTAATATGGCCCGGCATAGACGGCTACGAGAACCCCTTCGGCCACGACTTCTACGGCATGTGGACAAGGTTCGAGGAGGGGCTCGCAGAGGCCATGGACGCTGTGCCCGGCGTCCGCGTCGCCATGGAGCCCAAGCCCTACGAGCCTAGGGGCAACAACGTGTGGAGGAACACAGCCAACGGGCTTCTCATGACCAGGGACGTGGAGAAGCGGCTCAGGGCGCCGCAGAACAGGAAGACACTGAGCGACGGCCACGCGTTGGTGGGGCTGAACCCCGAGGTGGGCCACGTGTTGATGGGGCACGAGGAGCTGGCGTACGCGTTCGCTTCGGTGCTCAGGGAGGGCCGGCTGATGCACAGCCACTGGAACAGCCAGCCCCTCGGCAACTACGATCAGGACCTGGACGTGGGGGTGCTTGGCTTCGACCAGATGCTGGCTGCGCTGCTGGTGTTCAAGATGCACGGCTACGACGGGTATTATGGCATCGACATCAACCCCGTCAGGTTACCCGTGGAGAGGGCGCTTGTGCTGAGCATGAACGCCCTGAACTGGGGTGCTGACGTGGTGAACAGCCTCGACTGCGAAGCACTCGTGGGGGCGATGTACGACCCCGCTGGGAACAGGGGCGTCGTGGAGGACGTGCTGCTGAGGGCGCTGAGCCGGGGCGGTTCCAGCCTCAAGCCGATGCCGTGAGGTCTAGCCCATCCATTTCTTGGCGTGTAGTGACCCCGTTGACCCTGTGGCTGTAACGATTCATGCTTGTTCAAGGACTGGGCTTGCTCTAGTGATGACTCTGAGAGACGTCCAGAGGAACTGGGACGCGATGGGACGCAGGAACCCCCTCACCGCCATACTCACCACAAGGCTGAGCTGGGACGTGGTCGAGTTCTTCGAGACCGGGAGAAGGGAGGTGGAGGGGCTGCTCCGGGACATCGGTGAGCTGGACACCCTCTTCGACGCGGGGAGAGCCCTAGACTTCGGGTGTGGCGTGGGGAGGCTCGCCCAGTCGCTGGCTGACCACTACGATGAGGTGATCGGCGTCGATATCGCGCCGTCCATGATCGAGAAGGCGGACAAGCTGAACAGGCACGGCGGGAGGTGCAGGTACGTGGTAAACGGCGAGGACAACCTGAAGGTGTTCCCGGACGGGTTCTTCGACCTCATCTACTCTAACATAACCCTGCAGCACGTGAAGCCGGTCCACGCCCTGAACTACGTCAAAGAGTTCCTCCGGGTCCTGTCGAGGCGAGGGATCATGGTTTTCCACATGCCCAGCAGGAAGACTGGGAGAAAGCTCATGGACTACCTGCCCGAGGGAGCCGCGGTTCTCGTCCAGAGGCTGGTGCTGGGCGGCGCCATGGAGATGCACGGCATCAAGAAGAACGCCCTGACGCGGTTCATCGAAGACAACGGGGGCGAGGTGCTGAAGGTCAAGCCCTCGGACAGCGCCGGAGGCGCCTGGGAGACTTACGAGTACTTCGCGGCTAAGTGGTAGCCCATGAGACGCGCAGTTGACAGCGCCCCTTGGCAGATAGTCCCAGCGGTAGCTCTGATCGTCGGCCTAGCCATCGGTGTGGCAGATATCTACACGGGGAAATAGTCTTCAAACAACGGCTTCCCTCCCTTTTGTACTAAACTAAGAGAATTATCGGAACCCTATCTTCTCCTTCTCTGGAAAAGGGTTAACGACAATACTCCTAGTAGCAGGGATAGCTCTGGGAACCCGGGGATGCCGCCGGAGGGCTCCTCCGCTTCTTCTTGGACGGTGAATGGCGCGGTACCAGATGATGGTTGATGCCCTAGATCGCCGCTCCATTCTACCTGCACATGGTATTCGCCGACCTGACTGGGATTGAACGTGTAGGAGTATGACCCATCCGTGGAGCTGATGATGTCTGTAGCCTCTGACCCGTCGGGGTCAATCACGGTTATGGTGTACTCTAAATCTTGGACCAGTGGATCAACACTCCCCGAGACTGTGACTGCTTCGCCCAGTTGTACAGTTGATGGAGTGGCGGCGCAGGAGATCGATGAGTCGAGTTTCTCCCAGGCAAACCATTGCCCCACGAAGTAGATGGATGAACCGTCGGTCGAGTATTTTGGGGCGCGGGCCAGGAAGTTGGTCAGGTATATCTCGGAGGTGAGGTCGGTCATCTCTGAGCCGTCCACGTTGATCCTGAAGATATCGTATTTCCCGTCTAATCCCATACCGGCTACGAGATAGACCATGTTCGTCCCGTCAGGTGACCAGCTGGCGATTCCCTGGCTCCACTGGGTGTCCGTTAGCTGCCGCTCGTTGGAGCCGTCGATGTCGATGAGGAACAGGTCATACATGCCGTGGTGAATAGTATCGTTGACGAGTCGCTCGAACACTATCGTGGAGCCGTCCGGGCTTATCCGCGGGTCGTAGTCGCCGAAAGGCAGTACTGCGTTACCCCATTCCGCTGCCCTCGGCGGGTCCGTGAGTTGCCTCGGGTCGGAGCCGTCGCTGTTCATTATCCATATCTGGCTGTCACGGGTGAACGCGATCTGGTCGTCACGCCAGTTGATGTCGGAGTCGTGCCCTCCTGAGTCGTAGATGAGCCTCTGGTTGCTTCCGTCGGCGTTCATCCTCCAGATGTCGAGGGTGGTGTTTCTCCATGAGAGAAACGTGATCTCTGAGCCGTCGGGTGACCAGTTGGGGTACAGGTCCCATTGAGTGTTATCGGTTAACCGCGTTATCCCTGATCCGTCGATGTTCATCGTGTAGATCTCTGTTTGATCGTAGCCTTCGCCGTGGTTCACGCAGTATGCCAGCTTGGAGCCGTCGGGGTGAACGGCTAAGGTTAGTATCTCGTCTTGGTTCGTACAGATTAGACGGGTCTCGCTGGATTCTAGGTCCAGCTCGTAGATGCTCCACTCCTCCAGGTATGGAACATAAGCTGCATGAACGACTGGCATGAAAGCCAGAACGAGTGAACCAACAAAGACGACGCAGTGTAACCGCATTGAAGACCTCACAGTATGGATGCGGGGATAAGGTAAAATAGTAACGGTGTGCCGGGTGCAACCCATTCTTTATGGGTTGAGTGAAAAGGAAACAGATGTGTAAACCTGTTTATTGAAATTATTCCTCTTCAACGTATTCTTCGATGTCCGCGCAGTTATACGCGTTTATCGTGCCAGGAGTTCGAGGTTTGCCTGTCTTCATATCGTGGCTCTTCTCAAGCAGAAACTCGGGGCAATCTGGGTTATCACAATGGTACGGGACATATGAGAACTCGAAACTGCCCCCATCTGAATCTTTAATCACGACGGTATGTCCTTCTCCTTCGAGCTTTTTCATGCTCTTTCTACAGGTTAGACAATTCACAGTATACCATTATAGCCAACATAATAAAAATATGTGATCTATAATCGACGCCGCAGAGATGAAAAACAGGATAAACCGGGATAAAGAATGGCGTGCTGGGCGTAACCCATCTTCTGTCATGGGCGACATACAGCCACTTGGGCTACCCTGTTCCTCCTTCAGGCATCCGCCGGACTCGTATTCGCCCTTTCATCCCACGGGGGTGATCGTTATACCCAATCGCTGGCGGACCACTACGAAGAGGTTTTCGGGTCGACACCGCGCTGTAGCACAAGGAGCCGAGGTACGTGTTCAACGTGGGGAAATGGTAGCTCAATGCCACTCCGGTCATAGGCTTTCGGTAACGTAGTTCATAGTTGGTCGGTGTGCCGATTGTAAATTCATCTTCGGTAAAGTTTTATTAAAATTTTTTAAATTAGATAATATACGTGCACTCAGTTTAGGGGTGACTCCGTGAAAAGGGAAATCAGGGTGATCGGTGACACCGAGACTCAGCCGCTCTGGGTGAAGATATTCAAAATACTGCTGATGGTCGGGTTATCGTTCACCGTCTACAGTTTCTACGGGCTTGCTGGTATGTCGGTTTTCCTGTGCAGCCTGATATCATGTGGTACTGTATCCCACTTTATTCATCGATGGAAGACAGGCGGCTGGACACGCTCATGGGGCTTCTGGACCCATGAAGACGACGCTTCAAAGGCTTCTCGACGCGTACCCACGACGTATTACATGGTGGTTCTCTTGAGTCTGTTACTGTCTTTAGCTGCTACCGTGATAATTGTAAACACGTTCTTCACTTGAATCGGTTGTAGAGAGATGCCTGTGGACCAGCCTTAACCCATCATGGGGAAGCGGCGGCACGAGAGACACGCTAACCATATAACGCGGGGCACACCCATCTTCCACGTCATGCGGCGGGTCGTGGTGGTGGGCACCTCGGGCACAGGGAAGACCACGGTGGCTTCGAGGATAGCTGAGGCTATAGACGCACCTCACATAGAGCTTGACAGCCTCCACTGGGAGCCCGGCTGGACCGAGGCACTCACAGAGGTGTTCAGAGCCAAGGTCACTGAAGCCACGGCAGAGGATACGTGGGTGGCGGACGGCAACTACAGGACGGTGAGGGACATCCTGTGGGGGAGGGCGGACACCATAGTGTGGCTGGACTACCCACTGCGGGTCGCCTTCTGGAGGACTCTGAGGAGGACCGTGCGGCGCGTAGTGACCCGTGAGGAGCTGTGGAACGGCAACAGGGAGGGGCTCTCGGCGCTGGTCGGACTCGACTCGATGCCTTACTGGGTGCTCAAGACGTACCGGAGGCGGAGGAGGGAGTACCCAGAGCTGTTCGCATGCCCAGAGTACAGCCACCTAGCGGTGCACCGCCACGGGTCCACGGGGGAGACGGAGCGGTGGTTGGCGGGGCTGTCTACGATGCAGGCGTGAACCCCGCCTGTGTTGAACCGTGTTTCCGTCTAGATATTCCCTTAAATAACTCGGCGCTGGATTAAACGCGAAAGGTGCAGACAGATGCGTGTAGCCGTCGTAGACAAGGAGCGGTGCAGGTCCGACAAGTGTGACCACGTCTGCGTAAGGTTCTGCCCCATGGTACGCACCCGCAGGGAGGCTATACGCATCGACGAGGAGAGTAAGGCGTACGTCAGCGAGTTCATCTGCAGCGGCTGCGGCATCTGCGTCCGCAAGTGCCCCTTCGACGCCCTACGCATCGTCAACCTGCCGGACGCACTGGAGAAGGACTTTATCCACCGCTTCGGGCCCAACGCGTTCACCCTGTTCAGGCTACCGACTCCACGGAAGAACGAGGTGGTGGGCCTCCTCGGCCGCAACGGCATCGGCAAGTCAACCATACTGAAGATTCTCGCCGGCGAACTGGTGCCAAACATGGGTGACCACACGAAGCCCGCCGAGAAGGAGGCTGTGCTGGAGTACTTCCGGGGCAAGCCGCTGGAGGAGTACCTGGGCGGCGTCTACGACGGCACCGTGAAGGCGGTACACAAGCCCCAGTACGTTGACAAGATTCCTCAGATCGTCAAGGGGAAGGTCGGGGATGTGCTGAGGAAGCTGGACGAACGCGGCGTGCTGGAGTCCATCATCGACGACCTTGAGATCGGGCACCTGCTGGATCGGGACCTGGACGTACTCAGCGGAGGAGAACTCCAGCGAGTCGCAATAGCTACCGCGATCTGCCGTGACGCCCGGATATATCTCTTCGACGAGCCCAGCAGCTTCCTCGACATCTACCAGAGGACCAGGGCGGCGCGGATAATCAGGAAACTAGCGGACGGGGACCGGATGGTGGTGACGGCTGAGCACGACCTCGCCGTACTGGACTACATGAGCGACGACATATTCATCCTCTACGGCGACCCCGACGTCTACGGCATCGTATCCAACGTCCACGTCGTCCGGGAGGGCATAAACATCTACATCAACGGCTACATCCCGGACGAGAACGTCAGGTTCAGGCAGAGCCCCATCGTCTTCCACGAGAAGCCCCCTATGGAGCAGCAGGCCCAGACATACAGGCTGCTTGAGTGGTCGCGGCTGGTGAAGGACTACGGCGGCTTCAGGCTTGAGGTGGATGCGGGAGGCATCTCCATGGGCGAGGTGGTGGGGATACTCGGGATGAACGGCATAGGAAAGACCACGTTCGTCAAGATGCTCGCCGGAGTAGAGACGCCCACCGAGGGAGGCGTCAACAACCCCGAGATAAAGGTCAGCTACAAGCCTCAGTACATCAGCGGCGAGATCGAGGGCACAGTCGAGGACGTACTCAGGAAGGCGGCTGGCACCAAGTACGTCGAGAGCTGGTACAGATCGGAGGTCATCGAGCCGCTGAACGTGAAACGGTTCCTCGACAGCGACGTGGGAATCCTCAGCGGCGGCGAGCTCCAGCGAGTCGCCATCGCAGAGTGCCTCAGCAGGGACGCAAACATCTACCTGCTGGACGAGCCCAGCGCCTACCTGGACGTCGAGGAGCGGCTCGCCGTGGCACACGCAATCAGGCGCATCACCAAGATGAGGGGCGTCACGGCGTTCGTCGTGGAGCACGACATCGTGACCCAGGACTTCATCGCGGACAAGATAATGGTGTTCACAGGGGAGGCGGGCGTCTACGGACACGCTGGCGACCCTGTGAGCCTTGAGGACGGGATGAACGGGTTCCTGGAGGAGATGGAGGTAACGTTCAGGCGCGACCCCGACACCAAACGGCCGCGGGTGAACAAGCCGGACAGCAGGCTCGACAGGGAGCAGAAGCAGTC